>NZ_DJTA01000002.1:143449-252232 GCF_002440335.1 Sphingobacterium sp. UBA6320
TTGAAACCCTTTTCTATTATATTTATAGTTTTATTGAGGTCAGTTATCGTTCGAACATCATTTCTACCAAGACATTCCAGTTTGCTTTTGACACATCATCCTTTGCCAGTTCGCTTAATTTCCAGATTCGAATATAATTATATTTGACAACCTTATCTTTCAGATTGACTGTAGCAGTTCCGAAAGAATAGGCATATTCGCCACTATAAGCTCTACCCACTTTTTCAGGAGTTGTGATGATATTAATTCGGGATTTTTTCAAATATGCCAGTATATCCTTTTTACCTTCTATCGGTTGGATCCAAGGAAAAAGTAAACGCGAGTCCTCATGTAAAAACTCTTTATAACCAGCTTGGTTATCCGCTTTTAATACGGTCGACAAAAGCTTATCAGTCTCAAAAACAATCTCTTTACGCTGATCTAAACGTACTTGAGAACGATGCTTTAAATACCAAGCTTCGCTAGGCTCATAAAATTCCAATTCAGAATTTTCCTTATTGCCAAAATTTTCGACTTCAGCGCGAATATCGACAAGCCATTTCCCTTTTTTATTTCTTTTCCAGACCGTTAGATACTGTCCAAAACGTTTTCTGGCGCCAACTTTCTGAAATTCAAAAGGGCCTGTAGTAACACCAAATTCTTGACTTTTTGAAACCATTGCTAATGCTGGTTCCCAAGTTAGTACATCAGGTATATTCGGCCTATTATTCAGATAATCTAAAGCATTGACCTCAGAAGGAACAAAAAATTTAGACTCTTTATCGACAATTGACAGAAATGCCTGATGAGGTGTTGTTGTTTTAGAAATCAATGCAGCTTCTTTATCTGCACGGATTAAACTACCTACTTTATCGGGAATCTGCGCATACACTTGTGCTGAAAATGCACTCATGAAAACTATTGCCGACATTTTATTCCATATATTCATGTAATGTTTTGATATTAATTCGACACTAACTATCAAATCTTATTCCAAAGCGTCCCATCTTTGCTATCTTTCAGTTGTATACCGATCGCATTGAGTTCCTCACGAATACGATCCGATGTTGCAAAATCTTTATTTTGCTTAGCACCATCGCGTAATTTAATGACAATAGACATAATCTCATCCATACTATCATTGCTGGATATTTGATCATCTTGCAGTCCAAGAATATCAAAAACAAAATGTTGTAAAAATGTTTTTAATTCTTCTAGATCAGGAGCACTAATAGCTGCTTTGCCGTCATATATTGAATTAATCAAACGAACGACCTCAAATAATTCCGCAATTAAAATAGGGCTATTAAAATCATCATCCATTGCAGCATAGCATTTTTCACGTAAATCGGCGATATTCAAAGCTGACTTACCTTTTGAAGGCTTCAATTTATCCAATAGATTAATGGCTGTCATCAAACGTTTAAAGCCCTTATCAGCTGCATCTAATGCTTCATTAGAAAAATCCAATGTACTTCTATAATGAGCCTGCAACATAAAGAAACGCACGGCCATAGGTGTATAACCACGTTCCAATAAAGGGTGATCTCCCGTAAACAATTGATGTGGCAAAAATCCATTTCCTGATGATTTTGACATGCGCGCACCATTGACCGTCAACATATTGGTATGCATCCAATATTTAGCCGGAGCAGTATGATTACATGCTTCTGACTGCGCGATTTCATTGGTATGGTGAGTTGCTGCCAAATCCATTCCTCCACCGTGTATATCAAACTGGTCACCCAAATATTTACGGCTCATAGCAGAACACTCAATATGCCAGCCCGGAAAACCTACACTCCAGGGCGAAGGCCAACGCATAATATGTTCTGGTTTAGCTTTGATCCATAGGGCAAAGTCCAAACGACCATGTTTCTCATCCTGACCACCGAGTTCACGTGTATTATTCAACATATCATCAAGCTTACGATTAGTCAAAACGGTATAATCGTAGTCCTTCACATATTTTTCAACGTCAAAATACACGGTTCCATTGACCTCATAAGCATATCCATTAGCAATGATTTGTTGAACCATTTCGATCTGTTCTGAAATATGACCGGTAGCTGTAGGCTCGATGCTAGGAGGTAAGGTATTGAAAAGACGTAAAACATCATGGAAACCAAGTGTATATTTTTGCACAATCTCCATCGGCTCCAGCTGCTCCAGTTTTGCCTTTTTAGCAAATTTGTCATCACCTTCGTCATTATCCCCTTCCAGATGGCCAGCATCTGTTATATTACGTACATAACGGACTTTAAATCCAAGATGCTTTAAATATCGAAATATCAAATCAAACGACACGAAAGTGCGACAATTCCCCAAGTGAACATCACTGTATACGGTAGGCCCACAAACATACATCCCTACTAAAGAGGGATGTAATGGTTGGAATTTTTCTTTTTTACGTGTTAACGTATTGTATAAATAAAGATTGTTTTCCATGTCTAGAAAAATATCAGTTTCTATTTTTGTCTAAAATATATTTGAATTGGAACTCCCTCGAAATCGAAGTGTTCACGTAGTTTATTTTCAATATAACGTTTGTATGGATCTTTCACATACTGTGGTAAGTTACAGAAGAATGCAAACATGGGTGTACGTCCAGGAAGCTGAGTAACATACTTCACTTTGATATATTTACCTTTTAGAGCTGGTGGTGGATAATTTTCGATCACCTGCAACATCACTTCATTTAATTTTGAAGTAGGAATCTTCTTTGTTTTATTTTCGTAAACCTTTGCCGCAACTTCCAAAGTTTTGAAAATACGCTGTTTCTCAGTAACGGAAGTAAAAACAATAGGAATATCTGTAAAAGGAGCGATTTTCTCTTTGATACGCGCCTCAAACTCTTTCATTGTTTTATTATCTTTATCAATGGTATCCCATTTGTTGACAACGATTACAATCCCTTTTCTATTTTTCTCTGCAAGATGGAAAATATTAATATCCTGCGCTTCAATACCGTCATTGGCATCCAACATCAACAGAACAACATCCGAATCCTCCAAAGCTTTGATCGTACGCATGACAGAGTAAAACTCAATATCTTCGTTCACTTTAGACTTACGTCTCAATCCAGCGGTATCGATCAATAAGAATTCATGACCGAACTGTTTGTAATGGATACGAATCGAATCACGAGTAGTACCGGCTACTGGAGTGACGATATTACGATCTACACCTAACAATGCATTTGTTAAAGAAGATTTCCCCACATTAGGGCGACCTACAATCGTATATTTTGGTAATGTCGTATCGTCTTCGGGTTCATCTTCAAAAGTGGAAACTACTGCATCTAATAACTCTCCTGTACCAGATCCTGTAGCTGAAGAAACATTATAGATCTCACCTAAACCGAATGCATAAAACTCAGCCGAATCATGATGTAATTTAGCATGATCAACTTTATTTGCTGCCACATATACAGGCTTAGAACTTCTTCTTAAAATATCAGCAATCTCATCATCTAAATCAGTGATTCCTGTGGTTACATCTACCATAAATATAATAGCAGATGCTTCTTCTATTGCGATATGAACTTGGTCACGAATTGCTTCTTCAAAAACATCATCCGATCCATGTACAAACCCACCAGTATCAATAACTGTAAAATTCTTTCCTATCCATTCTGCCGTTTCATAGTGACGGTCGCGCGTCACTCCACTAAAGTCATCAACAATAGCTTTTCTACTCTCCGTCAGACGATTGAAAAGCGTGGATTTCCCAACATTTGGACGACCTACAATTGCAACAATATTTGCCATATTTTTACTATATATTATTCTCGTTACCTCACGGCAACTTATTTAAATACAATTTAACTCAGTGGGCAAAGTTACACATTATACCTGGTATTTTTGAAAATCAATCTAATCTTATCGTAATCTCTACCATTTTTCTAATCCATGACAACAATCAGGTATAACACGATTAAACAGAGCGATTATCCGCTTATAAAAATTTTATAGTCAGAATCCGATTTTGACTGCAATTAGCTGGTTCCGATCAGCCAAAGGAGTTGCTAAAAAAGAAAGCCTCAGTGAGCACACTGAGACTTTCCAACAATACAAAATAGCATGCAACCTATTGCAGTACAAGTTCAAATTTATGGATCTTAATTTCAACAATATGGTCTGAGCTATTGATTAATCGGGCAGCTTTAGATTTGGACGTTTTAGTTGCTGACCAGGTCTCCCCATCATCGCTAAATTCTAATTTCAGTAACTCTTGTTTTGGCAAAACTTCAAAAAGCACGTCTTTTATAAACTGGGAAGAGGTGACCTCCAGACCAATATTATCTTTAGGATTTAATTTAACAACCTCCAGCATAGGACTTAATTTCAGGATCTGTTGTGGTCTATTTCCTGTAATCACATCATTCAAGATGGGTAAAGCCTTTAATGGAGCCAAACTCGTTATTACATGGCCACTAGCCTGATCAATGGATTGAGGCACTGCAAAACCTTTTTCTCGAAATAATTGTGCAAAATGAAAATACGATTTCTCCACCCAGGGTAATATATGACGGCTACCCGTTACAATACCGGGCTGATAGGGATTCCGATTATTATTTCGATCAATATCAACCAACTTATTACGTTGAGTCTGCAGTTCAAGAAAATGCCGGTAAGCTTCCTGGTCATCTTTTGAAGTTAAAAGATCCAGTAGCGATAAACTTGCTTGGCCCAAGCTTGCGAAGTGAAATAACCAAGGTTTTAATTCGCTTACTAACTTTTGATTACGCGAACGTTCAACAATATGCTGGACAGCAGGAGCAAATTTTGAAAACTCAGCTTGGAGTAAAATATAATGATCAGATTTTAATGCAATGGGAAAAGTTTTAAATTTCGGTGTAACATGTAATAAACTATCTATTAATGGACCAAAACCTTCCGATTCTATACGTCGATACTGATGATAACTTGGACCAGGATCTGTATTATGTTTTGAAAATAAAGCATATGATGTTTCAATCTCAGGCATTACTTCGTGTATACCTCGGAGCCAAGAGGTATTTGAATCAAAAGATTTCAAATTCCAAGAATAGTCCGCAACTGAAAAAATAGCGACTTTAGAAGCTTCGGCCTTATCCATTGGGTTAGTTACAAAACCTGACATATCAGATTTAATATCGTGACTTAAACCATAGACAGGTCCTAACAAAAGATGATTTCGAACATAATCACTCACTGGAAAATTCCACCAAACAAATGAAGGTCTTTTAATACGATTATTGACCCAAACTTGTCCTTCTTTCGTGATATCATGGATAACTGAATTGCCCGTCCACATGATTTCAATCTTGTTATCCAACTGATCTCCCAATAGATCTAAATAAGTATTTGGCTTTAAATTGGACCATAATTTATTGTACTCCGTCGGGCACATGATCAATGCCCCTACATGCTGCTTTTTATCGACAAATTCCTTTTGTAAGTAATTCAACAAACCTGCCTGTTTCTCTGCTTTTGTTCCTTCACCAGAAATATCATCAAAAAATACAGCAAAGTGTCTTACTCCCAAATCATACATTAAATCAAACTTATGCAATACAGCCAGACTATCTGCCTTATTCCATTTAATATCTTTCCCTGGATGAATCGCCCAATAAAAATCTACTTCATTATCTTTGGCAACCTGCACTAATTCCTGTATGCGCTTTGCTTCTTCTTGAGGATATGGTTCACGCCAATTGGGTGATGAATGATAAGGGTCATCTTTAGGACCATACAAGTAGGTATTCATTTTCCATTGCCCATAAAACTTCAACTGTGCAATGCGATCTTCGAAACTCCATGGCTCGCCGTAAAAACCCTCGACTGTCCCTCGAAAGGCAACGTCAGGAAAATCATGTATAAGCTGCTCTTGTAAAAAGGAGGTTTGTTTAGCAGTATCTAAAAGTTGTTTTAAACTTTGAGCAGCATAAAAAGCACCTCGTTGAGTTTTATAAGTTACTTCAATGCTCTTTGGACCAATAGATAAATCATATCCTTCCTGATTTGTCACCGTTTTTGACATTTTAAATCGAACAGGAATACCTGACTTAGCCCAATAGGGTGTCAATATAGAGGAGATCTGCTGATCTATATTTCCCTTTAGTACGATACCTGCATAAGGAATATGTTCTTTCTTTAGAATTGTTTTTTGAGGTATGGGGTAAATGTGCTGGGCTCGACTAGTTGCAAATAACGTACAAATAACAAAACATAAAATTAAAAATCTGGATAACATAATGATTGTAGAAATTGAATTAGGTTAAAGTAAAACAAGTATAATGGTATAAGATGAATGTCACAAATTCGAAAGTCATGAAATCGTTTGCGTGAAAACAAGAGAGGAAATACGATAAAAAAAATGGCCTTGCAAATCTGCAAAGCCATTTTCTTAAAATGATCAACTTAATCTATTGTGTTGGATTTTGAGTCAACACTCCAGGGTATGAATTAATCGCACTCTGCGGGATATAGTATACGACACGAAAGTCCGTTGGCGCTATAACCTCAGATTGATTATGCGGTCCTGGATATTGACGCGTCAATGCTTTACCATTACGAAATACATCATAGCTACGTTCTGCTTGAAATGCCAATTCCAATTCACGCTCTTTATCAATTAATGTACTTGCATTTGAAGCATTTAAGGATGAATACGCACCATTTGTAATCGAGCGGGTTCTTATTTTATTTAAATCCGCTAATGCTGCAGCGTAATTACCCAGTTTTGCTTGTGCTTCTGCTCTATTGAGATAAACCTCTCCTAATCTGCTGATGATTGGTGAATGTAATTGCGAATTTTCACCTTCTTTAGAACATTTCGTAATATAGAACTGAGGATATACACGATTTAATGAAATATAATAATCCAATACCCCATTATACGTTTTACCATCCTTGTATTTTATACTATAGGTTCCTTCATTGACGTTGATCACGATTAATGCATAAGGTATTCTTTGTTCGGCAGTAGTTGCCGTTTTTGGAATTACCTCTATAGCAGTAACGGTGTTACCTGTTCGCTCAATAATAAATTGGGCATAATTTAATGTATTTGCAGCGTCTTCTTTTATAAAGCGAAAGACCTCGGTATACTTCCCTGTCTTTTCATCTTCGGAATAAGTGGGTTCTATAAAGGAAGCACGCGCATCAACGATACGGTAGTTGTCTGGGCGCCAGTCGTTACGACCTGTTTCATTTAGCAAATCGATGTATTTTGCACTTGCATACATCTCACCCCAGCCCATACCGCCGATATTTGAATACATACCACCAACACCATAATAATGATCATAACCCGAAAATTCAGATGCTACTCTTTTAATGGCAAAGATCGTCTCGGCATTATTCTCTGGTGTAAAGGTATTATATTTCATAAATTTGTCTCGATCCAACAAGGTATAGTCTCCAGAGTTGATCACTTTATCCGCATACTCTACTGACAATCTTGCGTATTCGGCATTTGGGGACTGGTATGTACCACTCATATACAGATAAACCCGAGATAACATGGCTTGAGCTGCTCCCTTAGAAGCATAGATATTGCCTTTGTTAATTGTCAATAAGGATTCTGCCTTCTTCAAATCACTGATCGCCTGTTCATACGTTGCTTTAACCGTAGCACGGTCAGGTAAACGCAGATCATTAAAAACATCATCAGGGGTACCATTTACAATAGGCACTCCAAGATTGGTTTCAGGACTTTGGTAATAAGGACGTCCATAGGCACGAACCAAGTAGAAATACATCATGCCACGAATGTAATAACACTCCCCTAATTGGTTGTCTTTTTCAGGACTTTCACCTTCAGTAATGATTTTCATCACATTGGATGACTGCGCAATAGCCTTATACCCCGCATTCCAAAATTCAGATAAACGTCCGTTATTTGGCGTACGTGCATACGAAATAAACTCATAAAATGCATCCGTCGAAGCTCCGCGAATCATCATATTATCGCCGGCATACTCGCCAGCGCGATGCATCGGATCCGACCAGGCTTTCAATTGTCCATATGCGCCATTAATCCCGGCATCTGGATTGCTAGAAATATTATCCGAATCCATTAAATTATGGGGGAACCGATCTATATTACATGATGTAATGGTAGCAGCTGTTAATAGTATAGATAGTATCTTTTTCATAAAATTTTTCTCTCTTTTAACTAAAATGTCACATTAAGACCAAACATAAATTTGCGTGTAGCAGGATATATAGCTGGACCTGCCGAACCTAAGATAGCGCCTGTATCTTCATTGATCGAAATCTCAGGATCCACACCTGAATAGTTCGTAATGGTAAACAAGTTCTCCCCCGTAAAGAATACACGGACATTTTTCAATTTATATTGTTCCAATTTCAGGTTATAGCCCAAGGTCAACGAACGCAATCTTAAAAAATCACTATCTTCTAAATAACGCGTTGATGTAGAATTTCCTTTATCGTTATTATTGTATTTAGCGATTGGATGCGTAGCAATATCTCCTGGTTTTTCCCAGCGACTCCAGCCGTCTTGCAATTTCATCTGATTCCTATCGGTATAGGTTCCATCAGAATCATATTCTTGACGAGAATAATTATAGATCTTCCCACCAATGGAGTAGCCAAATGATGCATTGAGATCAAACTGTTTGTAAGTGATTCCTGTATTGAATCCACCAAATAGATCTGGGGATGCTTTTCCTGCCTTCTGCAAGGTCGCTGCTGAATAATTAGAAGTCTTGACTTGAGTTTGATTACCATCCTGATCGGTTTCAACTTTATACCACTCTGGAGCACCAGTCTCCACATTGACCCCAGCCCATATCGGCATATAATAAGTATCAACCGGTAATCCTGGCTCCAAAACTCGACTAGCAGAACCAGCGATGCCTAAACCATCACCGATGATAAGAGGTCTTGTCACATCGTTGCCATTAGCATCTTTACTCTTAATCAATTCGGTTAACTTATTTTTGTTATGGCCGATATTGATATCCAAGCTCCAAGTGAAGTCATTTTTACGAATGATATCACCTCCTAAAGTAAGTTCTACACCTCTATTTTGCATTTTACCAATATTCTTATACACACTTGTGACGCCCGTCATTCCACTGATTGGCACGTTATATAAGATATTGTCCGTTTTTTTATCATAGTAATCAAAAGTGACACGAGCACGATTGTTGAACATGGTTGCATCAAATCCTGCACCTGTTGTAAAGGTACGTTCCCAAGTCAGATTTTTATTTCCAATCCGATAAATCAAAGCTCCCGAATTTTCATTATAACCTGATGCCAATGAAACAGAATATAAGTTGTATTGTGGATATAATTCGCTAGGACGGTTACCTACTGAACCGTATGAAGCACGGACTTTCAAATTATCAATCCAGGCGGCATTGAACCAACTCTCGCGATTGATATTCCATCCTCCACTCACGGAGAAAAAATTACCATATTTAGCGTTATCTCCAAAATTGGAAGCACCATCACGACGGAAAGATACCTGTGCCAAATATTTACCATCGTAAGCATAATTTGCATTCGATAATAAAGATTGGACTGCCCATTCATTAATATTTCCTCTAGTACGTTCTGGTTTAGCAACAACATTTAACACTTCGAAGCCAGGAATAAAACCT
Source organism: Sphingobacterium sp. UBA6320 (assembly GCF_002440335.1). Lineage (NCBI taxonomy): Bacteria > Pseudomonadati > Bacteroidota > Sphingobacteriia > Sphingobacteriales > Sphingobacteriaceae > Sphingobacterium > Sphingobacterium sp. UBA6320. The sequence continues at coordinate 153,051 of NZ_DJTA01000002.1, forward strand.
GTACCATAAACATCCAATGTCTTGTCCCAATAATCATTGAATTCATAAGCTGCTAATGCATTCACAGCATGTTTACCCCAAGATTTATTAAAACGCAATATCTGACTGGTATAACGACGCGCATATTCTGAGCGGTAATCTGTTAAACGTCCTTTTACACTTTCTCCTCCACTAGAACGAGGATCTGTATACCCCGCAGCACTATAAGTATTATAGCGGTAGTTATTAACGGATGAGAAAGTCAACCAATTGGTGAATTTGATATCAAAGTCCATATTACCGCTGAACTCATAATTGGTATTGGCACTATGATCCCATTGTAAATCATACAGGTAGTTTGTGTTCGCACTATTAACCCACCCGCTATAACGATGAGGAACCGGCTTGCCATCTGCATCAAATGGGTTATCCCAAGGGAAATTTGAATACATCGCTGTTGTAGAATATTGTCTATCCTCTACTCCTCTACGTGCTCCAACTAAAGTTGGTTTAACGGTCAACCATTTCGTCGGTTTATAAACCGTATTCATACGGAAATTATAACGATCGTAATCATAGCCTTTCACAGCACCTACTTCATTGTAGTAACCCAATGATAGATAAGATTGTAGCTTTTCAGTACCCGATTGGATAGAAATATTATGATTTTGGGTAAAACCATGTTGTGTAGCCACTTTCCACCAGTCGAAATCACTATTTCTCAAATCAGCATTCCAACGGGGAAATTTAATTGCCGCTTGGTTTGCAAAAGAAGCATAATAATCATAAAGTTCAGCACCATTCATCATTTTCAAATTACCAGTAGTAAGCTGATTAAATCCGATTTTTGAAGAGAAATTGATTGAAGTGCTATTTGCAGTTGGATTTTTTGTGGTGACGACAACCACACCATTTGCTCCCTGTGAACCATATATAGCCGTTGAAGCTGCATCTTTTAATACCGTTAAGGTAGCAATATCATCTGGATTTAAATCACCAGCACTAGATCCGAGAATAACACCATCGACAACCCATAGTGGACTTGTCGTACCACTTAAAGTGGCTTGACCGCGAATGACTACACCACCTTTTGCGCCTGGTCTTCCCGTTCCCGGAGCGACATATACACCCGCAGCTTTACCATTTAACATGTTTTCAACTGAAGGAGAAGTAATATCGCGCAATTTATCACCTTTTACAGTCTGCAATGAACCAGTTAAGCTTTCCTTTTTTTGGCTCCCATAACCAACAACAACCACTTCTTCTAATGCCTCATTTGATGCTACAAGTACGACATTCACTGTTGCGCCCTGCACAGGTTTTTCAACCTTGTCAAATCCGACAGCTGAAAATACTAAAGTCTGACCAGCAGAAACTTTGATCGAATATCGCCCATTGGCATCCGTTGAGGTCGCAATAGTGGAATTTTCTTTCACATAAATCGTCACGCCACTTAATGGACCTGAACTAGAAGTAACAGTACCAGAAATTTTCTGCTGCGAACTGCTGATTGTTGAGCTAATTAAATCACCATCATCATGTGCTTCAGCTACGCTTGGAGCAATTAGCGCCAACATCAAAGCTGACGTAATGGGATAAAATTTAGTCACAAAAAAAGGTTTTGTAAATCTCTTATTCATAAACTTAATTTCAAGATAATCAGTAAATTAGTTAATTATCATAATTTATCTTCTGCAAAATAGTGTAAAGATTACTTAATATAAATTTAATATGAAACGAAATCGATTGCATAAAATAACGCAATCGTTTGTTTAGCTAACCAATACATGGTTCAATTTGAAATTACAAATCATACTGTTCTTTTATCTCTTGATATATCGATCTAGCGTATCCCTAGACACAATAAAAACTCAAAAATACAGACACTATAAAAAAAGCAGGTATCCATAGGAGATAGCTGCTTTTGTATGCCTTTTTGCAATTCTTTGAATAAGAAAATCAATTAATTTCTTTTTTATTATACGAGCAATTTTATACACTCTTGTTCAGTCAATACCTCAGTGACTCAGAAATATCACCAATTTCTCTAACTTCAGGATATAGAGACAGTACGAATTAAACGACCTTCAGTTTCACAACCTACTTTTAACCTGTTACGATCATAGCTTTAGTAACATATTCTCTAAAAAACAGGCAAAAAGAAACCCCTTAGCTTTTGACTAAGGGGTTCTTTATAGTAGCGGGAATCAGACTCGAACTGATGACCTTCGGGTTATGAGCCCGACGAGCTACCAACTGCTCCATCCCGCAATGTATTTTCAATGTCTTCGAATCCGTGTCTTCCAACGGACTCTTTAGTAGCGGGAATCAGACTCGAACTGATGACCTTCGGGTTATGAGCCCGACGAGCTACCAACTGCTCCATCCCGCAATGTATTTTTAATGTCTTCGAATCCGTGTCTTCCAACGGACTCTTGTAGTAGCGGGAATCAGACTCGAACTGATGACCTTCGGGTTATGAGCCCGACGAGCTACCAACTGCTCCATCCCGCAATATATTTTTTGGTCAATCTTACTTTTAAATACAAAAAAGCAAGATATCTTTACCTCCGAATTGGAGCACAAAGATATATTTTGTTTCTTTGTAATCCTAATTAAATTAAAAAAAATGTCGCATAAAGCAGGATTCGTAAGCATCATCGGTAAACCTAATGCAGGTAAGTCTACGCTAATGAACGCTTTAGTGGGTGAAAAGATGTCTATCATCACTCCTAAAGCTCAAACAACAAGACACCGCATTATTGGAATAGTGAATGATGAGGAGCACCAAATTGTCTTTTCAGACACACCAGGTATCATCAAACCAAACTATTCGCTACAAGAATCAATGATGAATTTTGTCCAAGGATCGCTAATCGATGCGGACATTATTTTATTTGTTACAGATATCAATGAAAAATATGATGAAAATGATGTTATCGAGAAATTGAAAAAAACAAGTTCTCCGGTAGCCGTTCTGATTAATAAAATTGATAAATCTAACGAAGCAGAAGTGATGGCTAAAGTAGAATTCTGGAAAGAAACCATCAATCCGGAAGTTATTTTTGCTGTATCAGCACTTCTTAATCACAATGTAACTGGTGTCATGGACTATATCAAGGAAAAACTTCCGGTACATGCCCCTTACTATGAAAAGGATGAACTGACAGACAAGTCAATGCGTTTCTTTGTCTCGGAAATGATTCGTGAAAAAATATTCAAACTGTACGACAAGGAAATTCCATACAGTTCTGAGGTCATTGTCACTTCTTATAAAGAAGAACCTAAGATCACACGGATTGCTGCAGAGATCATCGTAGAACGAGATTCGCAAAAAAATATTATCATCGGTACAGGAGGTTCCATGATTAAAAAAGTAGGTACCTATGCTCGTCAAGATATTGAAGAATTTATTGGCAAGAAAGTATTCTTAGAAGTTTTTGTTAAGGTAATCCCAGATTGGAGAAGTAAAAAGAATTACTTAAAAAGATTCGGTTACGACGACTAATTCTAGATTATATTTTTTGATCAATTACAATTAAGAAGAAAAGCCTCTAAAATTTAGAGGCTTTTCTATAGTATAAATTTTAGTTCTGATCAATGCGATTAAAATAAGTTAAAAGAGCATGCAACTGTTTGAGGTTTAATAATTTTTTCAGCTCTTCTTCAGGCGCCTCTTTAATCTTCTTGACAGACTTAAAGGTCGTCAACAGTTTCTCCACTGTGGTTTTTCCTATTCCAGGGATATCCTCCAATTCAGAAACAAAAGTCTTTCGACTACGTTGGTTCCTATGGAAAGTGATTCCGAATCGATGGGCTTCATCGCGAAGGTGTTGTATAATTTTTAGTGTTTCCGATTTTTTATCCAAATATAGGGGATATTGATCACCTGGATAATACAACTCCTCTAATCTTTTGGCAATACCGATCACCGTCACCTGTTTTTCTATCCCCAATAACTTTAAGCTTTTCAACGCAGCGCTTAACTGCCCCTTACCACCATCAATAATAATCAACTGAGGCAATCCGGTCCCTTCATCTAAAACACGCTTATATCGCCTATATACCGCCTCTTCCATCGTAGCGAAATCATTAGGCCCAACCACTGTCTTCACATTGAAGTGTCGATAATCTTTTTTTGATGGTTTTGCATCTTTAAATACCACTATGGCCGATACAGGATAACTTCCCTGTATATTGGAATTATCAAAACATTCGATATGTTGGGGCAACACATTCAACCGCAGATCTTTCTTCATCTGCGTCAAGATACGATCAACTCTTACATCAGGATTTAGTTTCTCATAATGCAACAAGCGTTCTTTCTTAAAAAAAGCCACATTCTTCAGCGATAGATCCAATAATTTTCTCTTCTCGCCTAATTTTGGAACTGTAAATTTGATTTGATCATTTTCTTGAATGTCCAATTCAAAAGGAACGATGATCTCTCGTGATAAACTTTTGAATCGATCTCGAATTTCAGGAATAGCCAAAGCTAGAAGTTCTTGTTCGGTCTCATCCAGCCGCCGTTTCATCTCAACGGTCTGTGTCTGGATGATAACACCATTCATTACTTTTAAGTAATTGACAAAAGCATAGCTCTCGTCCGATGCAATGCTGAAGACATCGACATTCGTGATTGATGAATTGACAACGGTGGATTTACTTTGATAAAAATCCAATTTGTCTAATTTCATCTTGTAAGCATGTGCTTTTTCAAAATTCATTTCTGAAACAGCTGTTTGCATTTGCTCTTTAATCCGATTGGTGACAACCGAAATTTTACCATTCAAAATATCTTTTATATCGCTCAGATTTTGGTCATAATCCTCTTCAGACTGATAACCTTCACACGGTCCTTTACAATTTCCGATCTGATATTCGAGACAGATCTTAAACTTACCTCGAGCAATATTCTCTTGAGTCAATGCCAGATTACAAGTACGTAACGGGAATAAATCCCGGATGACATCCAGCACAATGTGCATCATCCCTATAGACGCATAAGGGCCATAATAGCGGGAACCATCTTTAATATGCTTGCGTGTCCAAAAAACTCGAGGAAAACGTTCATTTTTAATAACGATCCACGGATAGGTCTTATCATCTTTTAATAATACATTATACTTAGGCTTATGCTTCTTAATCAATGAATTCTCCAACAACCAAGCATCAATCTCTGTATCTACAATTGTAAAAGCAATACGGTTGATCTGACGCACTAATACCCTTGTCTTACCGTTGTGTTGCGTTTCATTTACAAAATAAGAACCTACCCGATTTCTGAGATCTTTGGCCTTACCGATATAAATCAGTATATCCTGCTTATCAAAATACTGATAAACACCCGGTTTATGTGGAATTCTTTTGAGCTCTTCTTTATAATCAAACACGTTCATCTTCAATAAAACAAGCCAGATAACAAATTTCGAAAAACTATATTACCTGGCTTTATACCTATATTTAATATTATTTAAAAACCTAACCGATCATCATTTAAGCTTGATTCAGAACCCGTACTATCACTACCGGCACTTCCGCCCCCACTCCAGTATTTGGAACAATCTACCACTCGGGTCAATCCTCCTTCAGGAAGTTCAAAATCACCTTTCGTATAATTTAGGTTCTTATCAGCGTATATCTTCTGCATATATAGTGCAAATACCGGCATCGCAGCTGCCGCACCTTGTCCATCTTGCATATTCGCAAAGCTGATACCTCGATCTTCAGCACCAGTCCATACACCCGAAACCAATTCAGGTGTTATTCCGATAAACCAAGCATCTGAGTTATCATTTGTAGTACCTGTCTTACCTCCAATCGGATTCGTTAAATGATATTTCCATTGAATTCTTCTTGCTGTACCTTTGGAAACAACAGATTTTAACATATCCACGATAATGTAGGCAGATTCACTATTCAATGCTTTGACCACTTTAGGAGCTTTTTCATAAATAGGTGTTCCATTTTTATCCTCAATTCTTAAAATTGCATTTGGCTCTATCCAAGTACCGTGATTGACAAAAGCAGAATAAGCGCCTACCATATCAAATACAGAAGCTTCATAAGCTCCAAGTGAAATGGAAGGATAATTAGGAACATCACTTGTGATACCCATGCGCTTGGTCAAAGCTGCAACTGCCTCTGGTGTTACCTGATTTACAAGATATGCTGTCGCATAGTTTTGAGATAAAGCTAGCGCATTTGCTAATGTGATTGGGTTTCCACCTTCAGCTGTCCCGCGAGGTGTCCAATTACCATAAGTTTGCTGATAATTGGGAATACTGTAACATGGAGAATAGCCATTATCAATTGCAACGGCATAAGTAAAAGGTTTTGCTGTCGATCCTACTTGACGAGTACCCATTTTTACTTGATCATATTTATAGTGTTCGAAATTAATGCCACCAACCCATGCTTTAATATGTCCCGTTTTCGGTTCCATAGACATCATCGCATTACGCAACATCAATTTATTATATCGAATAGAGTCTAATGGAGTCATAACTGTATCAACAGAGCCCTTCCAAGTAAAAATTGACATCGGTACTTTTACCTTAAATGCTTTTTTAATTTCATCTTCAGAAAGTCCATTCTCTTTAAGGATACGATAACGTTCAGAACGTCGCATACCTGTAGTCAATAATTTGGCATTAGCTCCTTTAAATGCATCTCTACTTTTCCATTGCGCATTGAATTTTACTTGCAATGATTTCATCCATTCTTTTTGAGCATCCTCCGCATATTGTTGCATCGTCATATTGATCGTTGTATAAATCTTCAATCCATCACGATCCAAGTCATAAGGAGTACCGTCAGATTTGGTGATCGAAAGTCTTGAAAACTCCTTTTTGATCTCTTCTTTCAATACTGCACGAAAATAGGGTGCTAGACCTTCACCATAGTTTGCAATTTTCAACTGTAATCCAAGCGGTTTTGCCTGAGCGGCAGCTTCTTCCTCCAAAGAAATAAAGTTAGCCTTATTCATATTATCTAAAACTGTATTTCTACGTGATAATGCATTTTTAGGATATCTTACTGGAGAATAAACACCGGGACCTTTAAGCATCCCGACTAATAATGCTGCTTGATCAGCGGTAAGTTTATCTGGAGTCGTATTAAAATAGGTACGTGCAGCAGACTTAATACCAAAAGTATTATAGGCTCCAAAATCTACCGTATTAAAATACATTGTTATAATCTCTTCTTTTGTATAATTACGTTCTAATCGAACAGCAGTAATCCATTCTTGAAATTTTTGAATGATACGTTTGGGAGCACTTTTAGCTCGGCCATCCGAAAATAAATTGAGTGCCAATTGTTGGGTAATGGTACTACCACCTTGTTTATTCCCTGTCAGTGTGTGGAAAATAACTGTAAATGTGCGCGTATAATCAATCCCTGAGTGATCATAGAAACGTTTATCTTCTGTTGAAATCAGTGCTTGCACCAAATAAGGAGATAATTCACTATATTTTACATTAGATCTATTCTGAATATAATAAGTACCTAAAACCTTATTATCTTCGGTAATAACTTCAGAAGCTAAATTACTTTTAGGATTTTCTAAATCGCTAAAAGATGGCAATTTGCCAAATAACCCCATGCGTACACTAAATATAAATAGAAATCCAAAAGCTATTATTCCAATAATAAATTTCCAGAAATTACGTGTATACCGCTTGACATCCTCTGGTTGCAGTTGGTTTTTTTTTGATTCTCTCTTCATTGAACCTTATTCTTTCTCGATTTGATCGTTATAAAAATGTTAACATAATTCTTCGCTACAACATCAGATAATGTGCCAAAGATTATATGCATGACAACAAAGATATTACAAATATTTTGAGGAATCTCCATTCCATACAACATCCGTAAAAAAAAAACCTAAAAAAGAATCATTCACAACTTAAAAACAAGTTAAAATCAATAAAAATTATTACCTATTCAGGTCCATATCGCACAATTAATCAAATCTATTGGGTTAAACCCAAACCATGGAAGCGATCGAATTACAATTTTGAATATCACTGAAGCTTGGTATTTCAGAAATTTAGTTTAGATTTAAACTCAAATATCTTGGCCATCTATACTTGGATGCGTCCACCTGATGATTAATTTTATTATCGCTTCATTGATATTTTACGTGATTAAAACAAAACGCAGTATATATGTCCGTTAGTACCTCAAAAAGTTTATTCTTCATTTTTTTGACTGTCTTAATTGATGTCATCGGATTGGGTATTATCATTCCGGTCATGCCCAAATTAATAGAAGAATTAATTGGTGGAACATTGAGTGATGCATCTCGTTATGGCGGACTGCTTATGTTTTGCTATGCCCTTACGCAGTTCTTTTTTGCCTCTGTATTAGGCAACTTAAGTGATCGCTTTGGAAGAAGACCTATTTTATTGATTTCACTACTAGGTTTCTCCATCAATTACCTTTTAATGGGCTTAGCACCGACTATTCTTTGGTTATTTATAGGTCGATTTATTGCCGGTATTACTGGCGCAAGTTATACCGTTGCTGCTGCATTTATAGCAGACATCAGCTCACAGGAAAAGAAAGCTCAGAATTTCGGTTTATTAGGAGCTGCCTTTGGTTTAGGATTTATTGTAGGGCCATTATTAGGCGGACTGTTGGGGCATTATGGTGCGCGGATTCCATTTTATGCTGCAGCGATATTGAGTTTTCTCAACTTTTTATACGGGTATTTTCTAATTCCTGAATCCCTTCAAAAAGATAATCGGAGACCATTCAAATGGAGAAATGCCAATCCAGTAGGCGCTTTCAAGCAACTGGCCAAATATCCTCACTTAAAACAACTCTTTTTCTGTATTTTTTTAATCAATATTGCTTCGCATGCTGTGCAGAGTACTTGGTCTTACTACACCATGGAAAGATATCAGTGGGATGAAAGGATGGTCGGTATATCTTTAGGCTTTGTTGGGGCATTAGTAGCTGTCGTTCAAGCGGGTCTTATTCGTATTATTATTCCCAAACTAGGTTTAGAAAAAAGTATTTTAATCGGTTGCGGCCTTTATATGATCTCTATGCCTTTAATGGGGATGGCCTTTGCTCCTTGGTTGATTTTTTTAGCTATTGTACCCTATGTATTTGCTGGAATAGCCGGTCCTGCGATCCAAAGTTTGATATCCAACGAAACACCATCCAATGAACAAGGGCAGATACAGGGTGGGTTGACAAGTATCATCAGTCTAACAGCCATCATTGGCCCACCGGTGATGAGCTGGCTATTTGCCCATTTTACAGACAAAAAAGAAGCTCTCTATTTACCAGGAGCTCCTTTCTATCTCGGATTTGTACTGACTGCCGTCAGTTTTATCATCGCTTGTTTCTTTTTTAGAAGCAAAAAGAAACGTTAAGCTTTTTCAATCAAACAAACTGCATAAGCGACTACGCCCTCTTGTCTCCCAATAAAACCCATCGTTTCATTGGTCGTTGCTTTAATAGAGATATCCTCCACATCAAGACCTGATGCTGCTGCGATTTTTTCTTTCATCTGACTAATATAGGGTTTGATCTTAGGAGCTTCTAAGCATAACATGGCATCAATATTTCCTAAAGTATATCCCTTATCTGCAATCAATTTAATACAATGCTGTAATAAAACCAGACTATTAATACCTTTCCACTGATCATCAGTATTGGGAAAATGGTAGCCAATATCCTCTAAATTAGCCGCACCTAACAATGCGTCACAAATTGCATGTACCAAAACATCTGCATCAGAGTGTCCAAATGCACCTGCATGATGGTCCAATTCAACTCCACCTACTATAAATGGATGTCCTTCCTTTAATTGATGGACATCAAAGCCAAAGCCAACTTTAATTTTCATAATATAGCTAAGGTAACATTTTAAATGATCATCCCTGCCATTAATTCCATCATAAAACAATTAGCAACCACAGGATAGATTTGATCATTTCATATAACCCATTCTATCCCAAATCAGACCATCCTTTTTTAGCTCTGGTAGATGGAACAAAAAAAAGCGCCTAATTACTTAGACGCTTTTGTTCTTACCTATCTTTTCCTTAGACCGTTGACTCTTCTTCTACCGGAGCGAATTGATCAAACAGATCACTAAAAGCTTCATAGTCTTCATCACCATTCGGCTCAAATACCTGAACGCCTTTTTCTTTTGCGTATGCTAGAATTTCAGGATTCACACCTTCCTCAGCTACAACAGCTACATCTGTAAAATCCAATGCACCTTTATAGATGTTGACATAACTTCCGTCACCATAAGTAGCAACATCTTCTTGCGTCAATGCACCTTCAGGAGCAATCTCTCTGTATTTATCTCCTAAAGTACCTGAGAATTCTTCGTTATATAACGAATACATCACTTTGGCTCCCTTAAAAGTAGGATCATCTTTATATGTCGTCTTCAAATAAGCCGGCACCAATGCTGAAAACCATCCATGGCAATGTACCACATCAGGCGACCAACCTAATTTTTTAACCGTCTCCAATGCTCCTTTACAGAAGAACACCGAACGCTCATTGTTGTCATTAAAAAATTCTCCATTCTCGTCACGAAAAACTTTTTTCCGCTGAAAATAGTCTTCATTATCCAAGAAGTAAACCTGCATACGTGCCGCAGGCAATGAAGCTACCTTAATGATTAGCGGATTGTCATTGTTATCCACCACAATGTTTAAGCCTGACAAACGAATCACCTCATGCAATCTATTTCTACGCTCATTGATATTACCAAAACGAGGCATAAGAATTCGGATTTCAAATCCTTTTTCTTGCATAGCCTGTGGCAATTGACGCGTAATTTCAGAAATTTTAGTTAATTCGAGGAAAGGCGACATCTCGTGGGTTATAAACAATATCTTCGTTTTTGCCATCTCCAGTTTTTATTTATTTTATTTTTATTAGAACAGTAAAATCGGTCTACAAAGATACGTAAAATATCCCGACAATACAATTCCTTACAAATCATCGTTTTATATTCACAAATATATTCCTCACATTTGCCCTGCATTAAAATTTCTAAAAGTGAGAATTTTCAAGACTAAAAAAGAGCTTCAAGATTACCTGGAAACAGCGCGAGTCAACCAGCAAAAAATAGCTCTTATCCCAACAATGGGTGCATTACATGCAGGACATATCTCGTTATTGAATTACGCTAAACCGTTGTCAGATATAACCGTTTGCAGTATTTTTGTCAACCCCACACAATTCAATGATCCTAAAGATTTAGAAAAATATCCCAGACCAATTGAGCAGGATATTGCCTTATTGGAAGCCGCTAATTGTACGATTCTATTTTTACCTACAGTGGAAGAAATGTATCCTGATCAAGATGAAAAATGGCATATCAACCTTCATGGATTGGATGAAATATGGGAAGGTAAAATGAGACCTGGACATTTTCAAGGAGTTACACAAGTCGTATATAAATTATTCAATTTAGTTCAACCTGATATCGCTTGTTTCGGTCAAAAAGATTTTCAGCAAGTGATGGTTATTGAACAGATGATCAAAGAAAAAGCTTTACCGATCACCATTGCACTCTGTCCAATCATCAGAGATGACAATGGTCTTGCCTTAAGTTCTAGAAATATGCGCCTTTCTGAACAGGGAAAGCAACAGGCGCTGGCCTTGTTCAGGACACTTCAATTTATTAAGAATAATGTTCAGAACATCGATTTGCCTGAATTGAAAAAAATGGCCACCAATCAGTTAGAAACGAGTGATGGTATCGCTTTAGAATATCTAGCTATCTGCGAAACAACCACATTACAGGAAGCTATCGTTATTGAAAACGGTAAACAATATGTCGCTCTGGTTACCGCCAGAGTGGAAGATGTGCGCCTAATTGATAATATGATTTTGAATTAATTGTCACATTATACTTAATAGCTTTACATTTTTACAAGAAAAATCTAACTTTGCCACATGTTTATAGAGGTAATGAAATCTAAAATCCACCGTGTTCGGGTTACACAGGCCGAATTGAATTACGTTGGTAGTATTACAATTGATGAGGACTTAATGGATGCAGCAAATATTATTGCAAACGAAAAAGTTCAAATCGTTAACAATAACAATGGTGCACGTTTAGAAACATATGTTATTCCTGGCAAAAGAGCCTCTGGTACTATTTGTCTAAATGGAGCAGCAGCAAGACTGGTTCAGGTAGGTGATATTGTGATCATCATATCGTACGCACAAATGGAGATGGAAGAGGCGAAGAAACATATTCCAAGCTTAGTTTTTCCAGATGATAACAATCAACTTATAAAATAATCTGATAAAAATAAACTTTCCATAGAAAGCTAGGTTTATTTTCAATAATTTAGCACTCGTATAAATCGAGTGCTTTTTTTTATTAGCGACATGTCATATAAAATAAATATCAGAAAGGTCTTAGCATCCATGCAACTTGCATTGATCAGCTTGATCATTATTTCTGGTGTTATTTTTATGCACAAAGAAGTCAAGTCAAACGGCGAGATTGTCATGCACAATCACCCGTATGATTTTACAGACGATCAACCCCGACAGCAAGAATCCGATGATCAAATTGATTTTCTAAATGTTGTCTATTATCAAAATTTTGTTCAAAGTGAATTTATAGTTTTTGAAGATCCCATTCGGACTATCTTTCACGTTTACATTTACCAGGTCTACACACCTATTTTCAAAAATTGTGTCGTCGACCATGCTTTCCTTCGAGGTCCTCCCCCGTTAGTTTAAAATATCATCATCTTTTGCATTCCTCTAAGTCAGAGAAGAATGCTATTCGTCGTGCAGTTGCAAGTCACATCGCGATCAACTGTGCTATATTAATTATTTTAAACAAAAAAAAGTGAAAGTATCATGAGCCTTTTGCTCAAATTGACATTTATGATAGCCGTGTTCCATATGGCAACACCCTTATCATGAATAGCCCAGCTCATGATCAATCTGTAACTATAAAAGACAAATATCCTCATGAAAAATATACAGCTATTGATTTGCTTTATGCTAATCAGTATATATACCTATGCACAACACACATTAAAAGGAAAAATCAGCAATCATGAAGGGAAATCTATTTCTGGAGCAACCATCAGTCTGGAAAACGGAACTCATACAACAGTATCTGATACAAGCGGAAATTTTGAATTACAGAAAATTACCAGCCAAAGACAAAGTATACAAATAAGTGCTATAGGATACCAAACCTTAAAACAAACGATACTGCCTTCTGATACAACCATACAATTTAAATTAAATACGGACAATCTACATCTCAATGAAGTTGTTGTCAGCGCCACCCGCTATGGAGTAAGTAAAAAAGAAGCTCCGGTTATCGTACAAGTCTTAGGTCCTAAACTTTTTCAGGCAACACAGTCTGTCGCTATGTCTGAGACTTTAAACTATCAACCAGGAGTGCGCGTAGAGAACAACTGTCAAAACTGTGGTTTTTCACAGGTTCGCCTCAATGGTCTCGAAGGTGCTTATTCACAAATTTTGATCAACAGTCGTTCCGTATTCAGCGCTTTAAATAGTGTATATGGACTAGACCAACTTCCCACAAGTATGATCGACCGTATTGAAGTCGTTCGTAGTGGTGGTTCTGCCCTATTTGGAGCAAACGCAATTGCCGGAACCATTAATATCATTACCAAGGATCCTGTTGAAAATGATTGGCAAATTAAATCCACCAATTCTTTAATCGGTGGCAGGAGTTGGGATAATACAGTAGACTTCAACACCTCATATGTAGATGAAGACTTGAAAACCGGTGTTACCTTTTATGGTATGCATCGTAATCGTCAACCTTTTGACAAAAATAAAGATGGATTTTCGGAAATCACAAAACTAAATAATACGACTTTTGGTACTAAAGCATTTTTCAAGCCTTCCGATGTCAATAAAATAACCGTAGATTTTAGTACCATTCAGGAATTCAGAAGAGGAGGAGATCAATTTAACAAAGCACCTCATTTTACAGCTATCACCGAACAGCTGGAAACAAGCTCCCTTATTGGAGGGATCACCTATGATCACTATCTGTCAGATTACAAACAGAAAATATCTGTTTACGCCTCGGGACAGAAAACAACACGTAAAAGCTTTTATGGTGGACTGGGCGAAGCTCCAACAGCAACGGATAGTTTAAGAGCGGCAAATTCATATGGTGATACCGACGATGTATCGTTCGTAACGGGCACACAATACACCAATAATTTTGATGAAGATGTGTTCACAGGTGGTATTGAGTTCAATTATAATAAAACAAATGATCAGATCCCCGGTTATCAACGCATTATTGACCAAAAAACAAAAGGAATAGGTACCTATGCACAATACGAGTGGAAACCAATATCCTCTTTTAAAGCATTGATCGGTATGCGATATGACTATATTTTTGTGGATGGGAACTATCAATTGCAGCAGGTGGAACGGAGTAGCCAGAAAAATTTTGGATCATGGAATCCCCGTCTAACGATTTTGTACGATATTAATAACAACATTCAGTTTCGCGGAGGTTATGCACGTGGATTTCGTGCTCCACAAGCCTTCAATGAAGATATGCACGTCACTTCAATTGGTGGAAAACAGGTATTTGTATTAATAGGACAAGATTTAAAAACGGAATATTCCAATGCCTATACAGGCTCATTTAATTTAAGCAGAAACTTTGGAAATACACAGACCAGTCTTTTAGTGGAAGGTTTCTACACGCAATTAAATAATCCTTTTACAACTGTTTTGAAATCCGAATCTAACGATATCATGATTGAAGAAATGCGAAACGGTACAGATGCTTATGTATTTGGAACAAACGTGGAACTAAACATTGCCCCCTCAAGTATATTCAGTTTACAAGCAGGAGGAACAATCCAACGATCCAGATTCCAATCTGAACAATTGATCGCAGAGGCCAAACCAGGGCAAGAAGCCATCATGTCTAAAGATTTTTTACGTACTCCAAATGTTTATGGCTACTTAAATGCCAATTGGAAAGCAACAGAGAGATTCGCTGTCGATGTTACTGGTGTATATACCGGAGATATGAAAATTTCGCATATACAACAAGAGATCATGACACTGAAAAATACGCATGATTTTATGGAATTAAATTTAAGATTTGGTTATACTTTTGCTATTCACAAAGATTTTAATCTCGAATTATTTGGAGGCGTACAAAATATGTTTAATGCCTTCCAAAAAGATTTTGACCGAGGAGCTAATCGTGATTCAAATTATATCTACGGTCCAACAAAGCCACGTACAATAACTTTTGGTATAAAAATTGGTCATTTTCACTAATTCGATTCCTCAAATAAGATGAAATATTTGAACCAAATTATTTTATTGACAATGATTACCCTTTATCCGCTCAGCCATTATGGCCAAGAGCGGATAATTTGGACTAATTTCCAACAATTAGATTCTTTATTAAGCGTAGCTCCAAGAGAAACGATCATTTTTATTCATACTGATTGGTGTAGCTATTGTAGAAAGATGGAAAAAGAGGTATTTACAAAAAAAGAAATCGCTGAACTGATTAATGATAATTACTACCTGATTAAACTAGATGCTGAATCAGTCGAAGAAATTAATTTTGATCAACATACATGGAAACCTCAATCTTTCAAAAAACAGACAGGAGTATATCATCCTTTAGCATCCATATTGTTAACCAATCAAAAGATGATTTTTCCCACACTCCTTCATTATGACAAAACATTTAGATTAAAAAGTATAAAGCAAAAATATCTTAGCCCAAAAGAGTTAGCGAATTTTTTAAGATAATTTAACATCTGTTGTAGCGAAACCGAAAAACACAACGTTTTACTGGTAATATAAGATACAATTTAAAAAATTATGAAAAAAATTACTAAATTTTTAATGGCATTTTTATGTTTAGGGTTAATTTTTGCATCATGTAACAAAGATAACTTTGACTATGAGAAAGCTGAAAGAGAGCAAATTGAAAAAGTAAGATTAGAAAAAGTACGCAGAGATTCATTAAAAAGAATACAAGCTCCTTTATTAGAGCAATATGCCAAATCAAAATGGGGAGATAAAGCGAAATATTCTGATTCTACCGGAATTTGGTACATGGTGGAATTAGCTACCGGAAATGAAACACCTTATAAATATACAGGAAGCATTAGTTATTATGGTCCACAGTTGTCAGCTTGGTCAGCAACCTTAAATTTTAAAGGCGAATTAATGAATGGAACTGTATTTGATAAAAACACAGATGGAGTTCCGAAAAGTTATTCAAATATAAGTACAGCTATTGACACCTATGGAATAGCATGGATTTATGCATTCGTACCAACTATTATAAATATTCAAGGTAAAGATGAAAGATTTGACGGATTGTTACCTAAAGGATTACAAAAGAACGATAAAATTACCTTTATTTCACCTTCTTACCATACTTTTGACCAAACAGAATATACGAAAGGAAGTGAAAAAGTAACCGTTCCAAAAAACACTCCAGTAGTATATACTATTGAACTAAAAAGTATTGGAGCCGTTGGTGCCAATTAAAATACCAAAAGCATTCATTTTAATATCCTATTAAAATGAATGCTTTTATCTGTTAAAATTACCTTAAGAAAATTTCGCTTACTACAACATAGAAAATTTGTGTGTGTATTATTGTTTTATAGATCTTATGATAAACAACTTATCGTTATTTAAAAAATTGTAATGAATAGCATCCAATTTCGTAAAACTTTTAAAATATTTTAATATTTGTACTGCCATTACAGTATATTTGATTAGTATCCGAAAAAATAATAGTTGAGTATAAAAGAGTTGACTATTTTTAGAAAGAACACAAGCATATATAATTAAAATATTTAAACAAGCATTATTTCAACAAATTAAAAAATGAAAAATAGACTGATACAATTCATAGTTTTAGCGATCGCTGTAATCTCATTCGCATCATGCAACAAAAATGATGATAATTATTTTGATGCAAATAAGCAATTTGAACTTGACGCGCAAGCCATTAAAACTTTTGTAGATGCTAAACTTCCTGTAGCGGTTTTAGATAGTAATTCTGGAATCTGGTACCAAGTGATCGCTGAAGGAGATGGAGCATATGAATACAAATCAAAAGATTCAATCGTTTATGGAGAAACAAAGAAAGTTCCAGTAACTCCAAAAATTTCTGTCCGCTATACAGGTCAGCTACTTGACGGAACTGTATTTGATCAGAACCAATCTCAAGAAGGCATGACCGGATTTCTAACTCAATATATTCCTGCTTGGCAGATTGCTTTTTTTCCTAAAAAAATTGGAGATCTTAAAATCGGAGAGTTAACCTTTAAAGGCTTGTCTAAAGGGGCTAAAATCCGTATCATCACACCTTCATATTGGGCTTACGGAAATCTCTCTAATGGTAAAATACCAGCAAACTCGCCACTAGATTTCATGATTGAAGTTGTTGACATTAAATAAACACAAAACGATAACATATAGAAAAGGGATCTTTATCATGATAAGGATCCCTTTTTTATTCAAAATCAAAATAGAAAAATTACAATTCGATCAAAAGGTACCCTAAAAACTTCTTATCTTGCTCTCATATTCGTTTAGTACATTACATAACATCGTAAAATGAAAATAGCTTTAGGACAGTTAAACTATCATATCGGTAATTTCAGTTCCAATACTTCAAAAATTATTGCTGCTATTGAAAAGGCAAAAGCACAACAAGCTGAGATTATTGTTTTTTCGGAATTAGCAATTGGAGGATATCCGGCAAAAGATCTATTACAAAACGCAGCATTTTTAAATAACTGCCATGATTCGTTAACTGTTATTGCCTCACATTGTCAAGATATATTATGCATTATTGGAGCTCCTATACCTAATACCGATTCTGAAGGAAAAGCACTCTATAATGCTGCCGTTTGTTTGGAAAATGGTAAAATTATCCATATCAGTAAAAAAGGGCTTTTACCAGACTACGATGTTTTTGATGAATATCGTTATTTTGAACCCAATCGTCAATTCACTTGTTTGACGTATAAAAATACAAAAATAGCATTGACCATCTGTGAAGACTTGTGGGATGATGACCAAGGGAATAATTCATATGTAGGTGATCCTATGCAGGAGCTACTCCAAGAAAACCCCGATCTGTTGATCAACATTGCTGCCTCACCATTTTCATATAGCCATTATCAAGATCGACTTGCCGTTTTAAGATCGCAGGTAGCCAAAGCTAAACGTCCACTGATTTATGTCAACCAAGTTGGCGCTCACATGGATATCATTTTTGATGGAAGGTCATTGGCTATGGATGAAAACGGAGCAATTTGTTGTGAATTAAAAAAATTCGAAGAAGATTTGCAGATTGTAGATTACAGCGATCAAACCATACAATCTACGACAACATATACCGAACCTCAAGATCAAGAAATAGCACTGATCCATGAAGCGCTATTATTAGGACTTCGCGATTATTTTCGTAAATCAGGTTTTAAGAAAGCGGTATTAGGTCTTTCTGGTGGTTTAGATTCCGCTTTAGTAGCGGCACTTGCTTGTGAAGCTTTGGGAGCCGAAAATGTATTAGCAATATTACTTCCATCGATCTATTCTTCCGACCACTCCATTCAAGATGCATTAGATCTAGTCAAAAACACGAATTGTGCACATCATATTATTCCGATCAAAGATATTACGCAAGCTTTCGAAGCGACTTTAGCTCCGTTTTTTGAAGGACAGCAACCCGGCATAGCAGAAGAAAATATTCAGGCCCGAACAAGAGGTACATTGCTGATGGCGATTTCAAATAAATTTGGACACATTGTTTTGAACACTTCCAATAAAAGTGAGGCTGCTGTAGGGTATGGCACTTTGTACGGAGATATGGCGGGATCCATTTCTGTCATCGGGGATGTATATAAATCTAAAGCCTATGACCTTGCCCGTTATATCAATCGCAATCAAGAAATAATTCCTGTCAATACAATCGATAAAGCGCCATCGGCAGAATTGAGACCTGACCAAAAAGATTCGGACTCTTTGCCTCCCTATGACTTACTAGATGAAATACTATTTCAATACATGGAGAAACAGAAATCAAAGCAAGAAATAATCGCATTGGGATTTGACGAAAGCACCGTAGAAAGGATCACCAAATTGGTCAATAATGCAGAATTTAAACGGTTTCAAGCCCCCCCCATTTTGCGTATAAGTCCAAAAGCTTTTGGTCCTGGTCGTTCTATGCCACTTGTTGCTGTTTATCAATAATTTTTTTTAAACATTTTATTAAACCTTTAATAGATCTATTTGTCTAATTAAAAGAAAATTAACCCTATTGGTCATGAAAAAAATAATTTATTTCTTATTTGCAAGTCTAATTCTTGCTTCTTGCGCCTCTTATCAATACAATACGATGCGCGATGAGAAAATTGACTTCTCACAATATCGTACTTATGGGTGGCTACCACCTGTAGACTCACTATCAAAGTCATATTTTGATAATGATATTGCCCGCACAAATATTTTAGATGCAAGTAATAGCGAACTAAATGCAAAAGGACTTACCTATAGTAAGGATAATCCAGATTTGTTATTTCGCTATATAACAATTGTCAATAACAAAAGCCGCTTGGTATACGGTACTTCTTATGCGTGGGGTGGTCCTTGGAACTGGTACAGACCTTGGTTTTCACCTTACTACGGATATGCGAGCTACCCTGTTGCTAAAGAACGCTACCGCTATGCTCACTTAATCGTAGAAGCCGTAGATCGTAAAACAAATAAAGTCATATGGCAAGCACGTGGTTCAGGTGAAGTGAATAATCCTGAAAAAGCAACGACCAATATTGCTAAAGTCGTTAAAGGAATATTCAAACAATACCCAACCTCTTCAAAAAAATAAGAGGATGATCATCATACTAAAAAAGCCATGATATCCATCATGGCTTTTTTTATTTAAAAAGGGTTAACTTAGATAGATGCCCTTATTTTAATATGAAAAGGCACCTCCACCCTTTCCTTTGATTTATTCTTAATCAGATCTGCCGCCATCCTTCCCATCATTTCAAAATCCGTAGATATAGTCGTGATACCATTTAATATAAATTTCTTTAGCGGAGTTTCATTATAGGAAATGATACCAACATCCTGGCCAATGATGAGCTTTTTTTGTAATACCTTATTCAGTAATTTGACCAAGTCATCTTCAATGATATTGATGTAACAGGTACCCACTGTTATCTTTTCTTTATTGAGTTCGGATACCAGTTCATGCTCAAAAGCATATTGCTGGCAAAATTTATAGAAACCTTTTATAATAGCTTTTGGAAAATCACTATAATCAGGGAACACCAATTTCAGCATCTTATATTTACTCAAGGCTTCATTCGCCTCTTCCAATGCTAAGTAAATATCTTGCTCATAATTTTCGTAAACAGCGGGAAAGTCTCCAGGGACATCATCGATAAATTTCCCTAATAACATCAATTTATCCGTTGGAATCCGACGGATAATTTCTGGAGCTTTATCTCGTCCTTCTTTAAAATGTGGAAAAAGCACATAATAGTCATAGGTCTTAGTCAGATTTGCTAACAAATTCTTCAAATAAGAAAGGTCTGAATTGTACACAAACAAATCCAAATTGGCAAAGTCGCCCAGTTCTTTGGCAAATGAATCATAAAATATTTTTTTATGAACACTGAGTTTATTTAAGAATAATGCAATTTTACATTTGGATTGAACATCAATCTTATTGACATAATATCCTTTACCAGGATTAGATGCAATAATTTCATTCTTTTTTAAATAGCGATATGCTTTTTCAACCGTATCTCTAGATATTTCAAGATAAGCACTACATTCATTAATGGATGGTAGCATTTCATGCTTCTTGAGTACCTCATTCTTTACCGCATCAATGATGGTATTCGCAAGTTGTAGATATTTGGGAGTAGCTGAAAAATCACTAATTTCAAGTGTCTTTAAAAATTGAGAGGTTGAATTGGTCATTTTATAATTAAGATTAATGCCTAAAATAACGATTAATGAGCACAGATTTAAAAGAATATATCTTAAATCTTAAAAAGCAGATACTATACGATACCTCTAGACCTTAAAAGGTGAAAACAAAGAGACCTATCTTGATATCGATAGGTCTCTTGATTTATGGTCACTACTAATATCCAGGGTTTTGCATAGCTTGTTTTTCAGCAGGTGAAAGTGCAGCTCCTGACTCATTGGTAATTGCATCCAAAAATGATTGCGGAATAGGTCTATAGTAATGGGTACTAGGATTGAAAGCCGTATTGCCTCTCACAAAACCGTCGTTAAATGCTTTCCATCGAGATTCCAATGTTTTGGTACGAGCCAGATCCTCCCAACGATAAAGTTCACCACAAAGCTCACGCGTACGTTCATTGAGTAAAAAACTCATCATTTTTTGTGCATTGGAGGTCGCTCCAATCTTTTCATATATAGGCTTATCAACAACAGAATTATAAATATCATTCACCGAATTAATCAATAGGTTAGAAGCTGTTTCACTTGTTGATACAGCCATATCATTATTCGATTCATAATAGGAGTTTCTCTCCCAATAAATTGCTCCATCAGCAGAAAAACCACCTCCTTTTCCAACTGCATATGAATTATTTTTGTATGCTTGTCCACCATCTACATTTTTCGCACGATCTTCACCAGCTTTATAGCCAGCTCGAGCTCGAAGTTTATTTATCCATTGGATTGCATTAGCATAATCCTCTTTACGGATATAAGCTTCAGCCACCATCAATACATCTTCTGCCGAGCGCGCCATGATCGCATCACGGGTTCCAAATTGTGATGCAATATTTATCCGATAGCCATCTCTAAATTTAGATAAGGCGACCGATCTGGACTGCACCCCAAAATACCCATTATTACCATGAACACCTACCCATGCCTGAGGCTGCCCCTCAAAATAGCGAACAAAAGTATGCGTATTTTGCATCACACCATTTTTTAATACTCCTGTTGCATCACTAGCAACAGCCTTATAACGCCCATCCCCTGCGTTATTGACAATATATTTAATCGCCAATTCTCCACCTTTAAATCTTTTAGTTCCTGCCACAGTTCCTGCTGGACCTAAAGCGGCATTATTAGCGTTCCACGATGGAGCTCCATTGGTGTTGTTACTACCATACATGGTGATAAACGATTTCCAAAAACGCGAATCGTTTACACGGTCAAATACATCCATGGTGTAGTTTGTAGCTCGGGCATAAGAAAACTCACGTCCACCAGATATATCACGAGATGTCCCAGCTAAATCCTGATAAACAGCAGGATAGTACAGATGCATTTGATTACCATATCGACCCCAAGTCGCCTGATCGTCCGAAAACTGTGCAGACAACACCACCTCTGAAACTTTCTCATTGGCGCCATTTGCCCTCTGATAATCCCAAAGTTTGACATAATCATCTACTAAAGGATGTGCATTAACCACCTCTGAACTGTACTTGATAACTGCATCCAAATCAGCAGCAACAAATGAAGCATTCCAACCTGCATATAATTCGCTAGCACGTGTTAATTGTGCTTTTGATAAGTAATGCGCCGCAGCCCATTTGGTCACACGACCAAATTCAGTCGCAGATGGCGGTAGTAAATCATACGCTTGTTTCAAATCTGAAACAATTTGTAAAAAACACTCTTCTTCTGTAGCACGTTTGAAAAAAGTTTGAACTCCCTGAGATGGTGTCAATTTTAACGGAACAGCACCAAACTGTACAAGCAATTGTAAATAAAAATAACCACGCATAAAATAACCTTCTCCCAAACGCGTATTATAGTTAGAACTGGACTTATCGTAATAAAGTGGAACATTTTGAATCAACGTATTGGCAGATTCAATGCCACTGTACATATTGTCAAAGACAGGAGCAATATTACTTCCTCCATAAGTTGATTCTGCAGGATTCAGATCCATACTATAACTATTGAAACTTGGCGAGGGATTGTTGGCATCCGTAAATTCGTCAACACCCAAATTAAAAAGACCCATAGCCCATGTATAATTAAACTTAAACTTCAGTTTAGAATAAACACCAATGGACAAATCATCAAGACCTTTTTCGGTCTTAAAATAATCCGTATCTGGAATAGTAATCTGTTCTTCATTCAGAAATTTCTTACTGCAGCTATTCAAAACGAATAATCCAGCAGCTCCCAACAGGGAAGCAAGTAATATCTTATAATTTTTCATTTTCTTTTTTTCTATAAAATGTAATACGTTCATATCATTAGAAGCCAATATTAACACCTATTACTGCCCCTCTTGTCGTAATAGCAGATCCAGCCTGCACCGTATTGTTATTGTACGTCGATAAATCAGGATCTAAAAAGTCAATTTTTGAATATAACATGGCTGGATTCATCACTTGACCATACACCTTAAAATTACTGATCCCCAATTTTTTCAATTTTTCAGCCGGGAAATTATAACCAAAACTTATATTTCTCAATTTGACAAATGAGCCATCGCGGTAGTTCATGGACGAATTGTTCGGATCTGCAGCCTCACCATTGATACCGGGTTGATAATATTCAGCATCTTCATTGATTTGAGGAATAAAATAATCGAGTTTTCGCATCATGAAACGTCCTCCCAATGTTTCTGCTCCTGCGTTGATGGTCTGCCCCCAACGTGAATAAATAAAGAATGACAATTCAAAGTTTTTGTAATTGAAGGTATTGGAGATTCCACCAGACCATTTGGGACGATAAGATCCTAAAACCTGACGATCATAATTACGATCGATTTTACCATCTGGCACACCATCTGGGCCACTTAGATCCTTCACCCGAATTTGTCCAGGTTTTGCACCATACTTTTTAGCCTCTTCCTCTTGATCCGTCTTCCAAATCCCATCATATACCAGATCATAAGGTACTGAAATCTCTTGTCCTACGATCCAATTATTTGTTAGATCTTCGGTTCTTCCATTGGCCAATTCCACCACTTTGTTTTTATCCTTTGACCAGGTAATCGATGTCATCCATTGAAAATTTTCTTTTTTAATATTCACCGTATTAATCTGTAGATCGATACCCCAACCCTCAGTTTTACCTACATTTGCATAAATTTTCGGGTAGCCCAAAATTGGAGGGAGATCCATTGTTTGCAATAAATCATTTGTTTTTGTCTTATAGATGTCAAATGCTCCACTAATCCGATTTTGGAAGAAACCATAATCTAAGCCTAGATTATATTGTGTGGTACGCTCCCATCCCAACTCTGGATTCGCCATTTTCTGAGGGTTAGCTGCTGATGGATCCGAAGCAATATATCCTGGGGTAGAGTTTGTCGAACTCCAATTATAAAAATTCTGAGTTAATAAACCCTTTGTCTGGTAAGGACCTATTGCAGAGTTTCCCACAACACCAATTCCCAAACGTACTTTTAACGTGTTGACAAAAGAGACATCCTTCATAAACTGCTCTTGATCGATACGCCATGAAGCTGCAACAGAAGGAAATGATTGCCATTGATATCCTGGAGCTAATACAGAAGCGCCATCCCAACGAACAAATGCGCTTAGCATATAGCGGTCTTTATAGGAATAATTCAGACGAGCCATATAAGAATTCATCTGCTCTTCCGATAAGCCAGTACCATATGACCCAATAAAACCTCCAGAAGATATATTGTACCACAATTCTTCTGCACTATATACATCTGTAGCTTTCATATTTGAATTTTCAGTATTGCGAGCCGTGGAGGATTGTAATAAAGTAACGCCCAAATGATGATCCGTTCCAAAATCACGGTCATAATAAATTAAATTATCTAATGTCCAAGCCAGATTCCGGTTAGTAGAATAAGTAACCGCATTATTGCCATCACCGTTTATTCCATCTGCAGCATTGGCCAAACCTAAACGATAATAGCGAAACTCAGGACCAAATTGCATCCTGTAGCGTAAGCCTTTTAATGGAGCATAGATCTGACCGAGATCAAGTTGACCGAAGAAACTTCCATTAGCTCCAAAAGTTTGTCGCTGATTGGTATTGTATTCTAATTCGTTAATTGGATTAATGATATTAATATCACCTGCAGCAGGATTACGCAGATATTTACCATTTTCATCATAGGGTACTGTCCAAGGTAACATACCGCGTAAAGCACTGTAGTAGTCCCCCGCTCCTGTCACAGACTTTGAAAAGTTATATCCATAATCTTGATCCGAGAAAAATGTATTGATGGATGCGCCCATCGTAAACCACTTGGTCGGAGTCGCTTCAAAACTTACCTTAGAAGTATACCGATCAAATTTTTGTCCCGGCTGAGTGGCATCCTGTTTCAAATAACCAAAAGACCCATAACCCCTAGAATTTTCTCCACCACCAGCAATACTTAACGTATGTTCTGTGGACAAGGCATTTTTTCTACCCGCATCAGCCCAATCGTAGTTTCCAACGAGGTCGGGATTCCATAACGTATTATTATTGGTCCAACCTTTGGCAATATTTTCCCATGAAGCCGCTACAGAACCCCATAAAGAAAAATCCTTGCTATAATCAGGAGTTGTCGTTTTGTTTTTTGCCAAACGTGCATAATCCAACCATTCTGCCGCATTCATATACTCCGTGACATCATACATTTTTTCCAAAGTAGCCGTTCCTGCATAGTTTAATGTCAGTCTGCCTTTTTTTCCTTGTTTTGTCGTCACTAGCACCACACCATTCGCACCGCGAGCTCCATATACTGCTGTTGAAGAGGCATCTTTTAAGACATCAATGGATTCAATATCGCTTGGGTTGATATTGTCAATACCACTTGCCTGCAGCACCATACCATCCACCACATATAATGGACTTTGATTTGCACTTAATGAACGAACACCTCGGATTTGAATACTACCAGTTGTGCCAGGTCTTTGATTAGAAGTAATATCAACACCTGCCACTTTACCCTGCATGGCTTGTAAAGCATCTTTTACAGGCATTGCCTTTAATTCTTTTTCCCCAATACTCGCAATAGCTCCAGTTAAATCCTTTTTTTTCATGGTTCCATAGCCCACAACAACGACCTCATCCATGACATCAATTTTAGGCACTAAAATGATGTTAAATCGTGTTTGACTTCTCACAGCTATTTCTTGCGACTCATAGCCCACGCTTGAAACCACCAATAGATCTACAGGTGCGCCTGTGATCGTAAAATTTCCTTCAGCATTTGTTTTTGTTACAGCGGATTTTCCTTTTACCTGAATGGTAACCCCTTCAACGGGTGATCCTTTCTCATCATGGACTCTTCCGCTTAATGTTGTTTGAGCATACAATTGAACAGTACTGTAGATGGATATCACGACCAGCAACAAGTACTTTTTTAAAACATGTTCAAACTCAATTTTGAAACTGCTTCTCATTTGGTTATAATTTAGATGTAATTAGATATTATTTCTATCGATTTTTTTATATAAAAAATCAGTATTAAGCAATGGTTACATAGAAAAGCTAAAGTAATTATTCCCTTGTCAACTACTGGTTACAGTTTCAACCAAGACCTTTCTAGATTTATAATGATGTATAAATGTAGAAGGATAAGATAAATTATCCATCCTGCTCAATCCTGCCAATTCTGTTCAGGATTATAAAAAAAAGAGCCACCTTTTGCTTAAAAGGTGGCTCCCACATCAACAAGAGGGGTAATAATCAATAAACCAAGTAATTAACACTAAACAAAATGATGATAATACCTGACCTATACTAAAAATTAGAACCTCGCCAATACAAAACTCTTAGTCAGATATAAAACTTTATTTTCAATAACTAAAAAGCTCAACAGGCCCCATCAACCCACTATCCATGGGTTCCCAATCACTAGCATCAAATTCCTTATAATTGATATTGACAAAATTGATTTCATGATAGTTTCGCCATGACACTTTATTTTTGTCTAAATAACGCATCCGGTTAGCCATTAAATTAGCAACCTCAATACGTATATTATTTTCACCATCAACCAAAAATTGTTCGATATTGGTCTGAAAGGGAATTGACCACAAAATCCCAGCATCTTGACCGTTAATATATACCCGAGCACTTTCAGCCACTCTTCCCAATTTCAATAGATAGCGTTTTCCATCATTTTTTTTCAGAGAAAAGCTGGTTTCATAAGCAGCTGTACCCGAAAAATTAACAGCTTCTTGATCATCCCACTTGGTCCAAGAGGATAAGGTTTTTACGTTTCTTGAATGAGGTAAAGTTGGCCCCCCCGCAATAAAGTTAACTTTCCATGGCGCAGTCAGCTGTACTTCCGAATGTAAATAATCCATATAAACATATACCTTATCGGTCTTTTGATTTGGAGAAACTAAAATGATCCAAGAATATCCGGGTTGGATCTGCACACGAATTTTTCCCGCTGTAGGTGTCAATGCATAGATCATACCCGTTTGTGGATCCAGTAGAGAATAATAATTACTTTTTGCATTAAGCTCAATAGTTTTATCGACAGTTTCTGAACCATGATTTACTAAATAATAATAAATCTGATCCTCTGAAATACGACGCGTAAACTTTAATCCAGTTTGACTAACTCTTTCAGGAAAAATATCTTCTGTTTCTAAAGCAGTATGGATATCCGCAGTCAAATAAATTTTTCCTTTTCCATAAGCAGTATATTGATTTTTATTTTCCTGATCAAATCCTAACGAACCGATATATTGCTGAAGCATAGCAGTACGTTTCTCCAATTGACTAAAACCTGGAACTTCCTTAGGTATGGCTTGAAAAATTATCGTAGCACCATCTTCGGCTAACTGCAATATTTTCTTCATTGTGTTTTCCGAAAAATAATGACAAGCTGGAATATAGATCGCTTGATAAGGATGAGCCTCCTTAGAAGTTAAAATATGATTTCCCTTGATTATGGATTGATTCAAAATATGATCACTTGCAAAATCGAAACTATAACCGCGGCGTTGCAATTTTATGCTTTCCTTATAAAAAGCTGTTGGGTGTAACCAGTCATCAACATCATGGACTTTCAAAGCTTTATCCCATACTTCTTTCCCATCATCACTATGCGATGCATGCTGCAATTTCTCTGCATCATTCCACAGATCATATACAGGCCAGTAAACCAATAATTCATGATTTGCCTTCGTCGACTGTAACACAGACTGCACACGTGTAATGTATTGGTTTAAGCCGGAAAGATGATCCCAAAAAGAGTTGTGAGGAACAAAATTAACAGAAGCATAAAACAACCAGCCTGGATAAGGTACTTCTTGAGGTGAATAGGTCGTACCGTGATAGAATATATGATTGACACCGGCAAGAAATAATTGTTCGACCTCAGGTTTGGTTTGAGATAAAGAGGTCTTAAAATGCTCGGTTAACCAAGTAAATGTTTCCGAAGAGGTATATTTTTTTCCATATACATTTGTTGCCGAAGTAGCAAATTTTGCCATCATTGGATCGGGATCTACATTTCTGACATCCGCCGAATCCCTTCTTAAACCAGGAATTTGAAAATAACTAGAACCAAATGTTTCGCATTCAGCAATATCGGTAGCTGCATATAGATCAATCAAATTACCCGGTGAACCGTGTGCTTGATTTTTAGATAGTGCTCCATTTTGCTGTGCAAATGCTGTAAAAGGGGTTAAAAAATTTTTAGTTAACAACATATCGACCACCTCTCTGTAATCAGATTTAATTCTTGCCGTCTTATTGACATCTCCACCCTTCCCCGCAAAATCCAACAGGTGGTCTTGTAATTTATATCCCTTCATCCGATCAAATTCCAATAAGAAAGTATCCGTCCAGTTTGCACCATAAACTTCATAACTATCATTAAAGAAAGCTCTGACTTTTAAATTTTTATGATCAAATGCATGGTCAAATCTATTTAAATAGTTTTTTACGGATTGACTCCCTAGATGGTCAAGCGTATAGCCTTCACCACCAGGAGCTGCCCTCTTTACTTTTTGATAGGTTCTTGCAGTAAATAATGCCCATATTCTAACATCTTCAGGAGCTGTCCAATAGCCAGAAATACGATCTATATTCACGTCAAGATTGATCTCCTTATTGCCTGCTGCATAAGCTCGTAGCGCTTGCAATGCAGCATATTTATGTTTGGAATCTTGTGGTTTTAAAGGAAATGTGAGTTGCTCTCCCTTTTTCAAAACGATTTCTTCCAATATCAATTTCGTAGCAGCATCCTTTTCTTGGATTTGCGGACCACCAAATGGCCAGCCTGTACCCAAATTCATGTCGACCCCCATACCGAGTTTAGTCGCTTTATCTGTTGTGGCGTTCAGTATATCCATCCATTTAGGAGAAAGGAAATTGATGTATTTATTTTCGAAGCCCTTCGCCCCATAAATAGGCGTAATTTCTACTCCACCAAATCCACTTTTTTCCAGCAATGTCAATTCACGTGCTATGTTTTCCTTATCTACAGCAGATCCCAGCCACCACCATCTTGTCCAAGGTTTCATCTCCTTAGTAACTTGGGGCCAAAGATTTTGACCATAACATTGACCACCCATATTCATAGCACATGCAATCAACAAAAACACATATATTTTTTTCATATTGTTTTCTTTATCTCCAGTTCATTAATCCATATGAAATACATGTTGTAGATTTTTTGATATGGGTGAATTATCCGGATTCACTTCCATCAGATCGCGCATATATAGCCACCACTTCTGAACAATGACTTCATTACCTAAATCTTGAGAAGAATGACCAGAAAGACGTTGCACAGCAAAAAGTGTATCCGTTTCTTCATCTAGAAAAATAGTATAATCAGAAATCCCATTATAATGAAGTAAATCAACCAATTCTGGCCAGATCTCATGATGTCTTTTTTTATATTCTTCCAGCATTCCTGGCTTTAGTTTCATTTTAAAAGCTACTTTTTCCATTATACTTTATTTTTTTCAATACTAATTTTGCTCATGCATCTTCTACCATGAGCATGATCCAATAGTAGACTTGCATCTCACTTTATATTTTCATTATTCTCCTCTTATCATCAGATTCCACCTCAAATTGGGTATCTTAAGATATGTTATTTATTCAGCATCTTATAAACCTCTGTTCCCCCCAACAAGAAACACCCCAAACCATAATCTTCAAAATCGGGCATACTTGAAAAACTTACGGGTTGTCCATCCTTTGGTTCCTTACCGGTCCCTTGCATAAAGCCTAGAAAACCAGAAGGATGAATGGCTTCATTAGACATGGCTATCCAAGCTTTTTCAACAACTGGTCGATATGTTTTTTCATCTAAAAGACCTTTATTAATTCCCCAAGCCATACCATATACAAATAAAGCGGTGCCTGAGGTTTCTCTTCCTCCAAAATGATTAGCATCATGTAAACTCACATTCCAAAAGCCATCTGCTCGCTGTATAGGCAATAGAGCTTCCATTAAATCCTTATAATCTTGAAGATACTCAGCCCGATGAGCCTCGTCTTGAGGAATCAAATCCAACACACGAACCAAGGCGGCTACTACCCAACCATTCCCTCTTGACCAATAACAATCTTGTCCATTAGGCTCCTGATAGGGTGGAACAAAATCTTTGTCTCGCCACCATAATTTATCGGCCTTATTATACAGTCCTCCACCCTCAATAACTTTTGAATGGTGGTACATTTTATACATATACTCAAAATAGGTCTTATCGTTATTCATGACACCTAATTTTGCAAAAACAGGCATACCCATCTGAATCGCATCTATCCATGTCCAATCATCGACTTTACCCGATTGTATG
This sequence comes from Sphingobacterium sp. UBA6320, assembly GCF_002440335.1. Lineage (NCBI taxonomy): Bacteria > Pseudomonadati > Bacteroidota > Sphingobacteriia > Sphingobacteriales > Sphingobacteriaceae > Sphingobacterium > Sphingobacterium sp. UBA6320. Next base: position 183,815 of record NZ_DJTA01000002.1, read on the forward strand.
ATAAAATCAATATTGGCTTTAATATCCTTAATACGCTGCGGTTGTGGGTCGATTTCATAAAGGTCCAAATACGTTTGACCACAAGCCTGATCATCTGCATTTCGTGTTTCGACACCATTGCGCATGCCCCATTTATGTTTATTTCCCCAATCTACAGCATAATTATAATAGCTCTGATCAGGATCGATTTGATATAATGCCATCAACCCTTCATAATAAACAGCTCTTGTCCAGATATTACTGGGGCGCCACCTGTTCGTATAAATAGGCTTTCCCGTATCGGGCCATTTATCCATAAAATAACGATTTGTCAATCTCAGCGACTGCAACACCTGATTGGAAGATATGTGCTGAGATGGAGCTTTCACCTGCTTAGCGCTAGCACAACCTGCTATGGTGACGATACTAAGTAGCACAAGGATATAACACCTGTGTTTTGTTTTTTTCATATTTATAATGGAATAGTTTTATAATAATATCCTCCGAAATACTAAAATAGAAGTACAGCATTTATTCTTCGTTACGTTATTTTGTCATTTAAGATCATAAAATAGTAAGGAATAAGAATATGGATCAACGATATTCAGATTTAGTACCGGTTTTCAAATAGCTAGTATACACTTATTTTAGGATTTGCGCATCCTGAGGTATCCTGATAGATCAACTAAAAGCACAAAAAAATGGGCTAGATAGCCCATTTCTAACATCATTTATTTCATAAATTTTTTAATACCGATGCGGGATTGAAGTTTTAGCTGTTGCGCAACGAGCTTTGCATTCAATAGAGCACCAGCTTGTAGGGTATGAGTTGCATCTTTAGTATCAAAATAGGTGGTTTCAACTTTTTCTTTTCCTAGTTTCTCATATTCAGCAATGACCAAATCCTGTAATGGGATAAAAAAGCTACCCGAATTTTGAGCTGCTTCAGCAGCCCAAATCGCGTACTCAGATGATTTAACGTACTGACCATTCCAGCTATTACGAGGAATAGGAGAACAAATAATCGCCGTAGCGCCCTTATCCTTGATATTTTTTACAAAACGCCGCAGATAAAAACCATAACTATAAACAACCTCATGTTGCTTCAATAAGGGATTATATACCTCTTGATATTCATCACCATTACCTTTAATTGTCCCCCTTGCACGTAAGGTATCAACAATAGGACTTGAATCATTATGTCCAAATTGCATGATCACAAAATCTCCTGGTCGAATACGATCTAACACCTGTTGCCATAATTTTGGATTATTATAAAAAGTTCTTGTACTTGTACCTCCTAACGCTTCATTTTTCACATGAATCTGAGAAAGATCAAAATAGGGATCCATAAAACTTCCCCATCCCCACTGACCATTAGATCCGTTACCTTGTCCATTTTTTACCGTAGAGTCTCCGATTATAAAAATAGTTGGTTTATTGTCCTTTAGTAAAAATGACATACTAAAAAATGCAAATAGCAGTCCAACAAGATTTAATAATTTTAATTTATTCCCAATATTCATTTCAATATGTTTTAAAAATCATAGATGAAGACTTTATTTTGCTTCAAGAATCTACATCTGTTTTCTTATCCTGCTACTTGTACAAAAAGTATATGCACTTCAACAACTTCCGGCAATTCATCAAACATTCACAACTCGTCTTCCAATCCGCAACTGATCCTTGGTCAATACCCTTATCCATCCCAAGAGTTTATACTGACAGCAAATTGCTCGTCATCATTAAGCCTATTTTAAATAATTGATCAATGAGCTCTGGATTTCTTTAAGACCTTGAACAACAGAGGCCGCGTTTTCCATAGCACCTTCTCTATTGGTATGTGTATGATCGCCAGGGAAAAATCTTTCCTTCACCAACTCAGCTCCAAGTTGATCATATTTATCAGCAGTAATACGATTCAGATCAAGAAATGCGATTTCTTGTTCTTCTGCAATTTGCCTCGCCCATAGACCATAATCCCGATCAGCACGTTTTACTTTACCTGTACCATCCCATTGATTGCGTGGGATCATAGATATCAATATTGGGGTCACGCCCTTATTCTTTGCCGCAATAACAAAACGACGTAAATTTTGACCATAAGAGTATACTACTTCTTTGCCCTTACTTCCCCAATCCAAAACCACTGAATCTGTTCCTATCCCAGGCAATACACCACGGTATCCTTGTTTACTCGTGTCAGGCTTGCTCCCTTCATTATGTCCAAACTGGATTAACAGGTAGTCCCCAGGTCGCAACATCGAATCAACTTTAGCCCACCGGCCCTCTTTAACAAAAGTACGTGTACTCCGTCCCGCCATAGCCTGATTATTGACACTTACTTGATTACTATCCAGAAATTCAGGCAGCAAAGTTCCCCATCCCCAATATTCTTGATTACTATTGCGTACCGTAGAATCTCCTATTAAATACACGGTAGGTCGATATTGATCCGCAACAAAAGAAATAAATACGAAAGCTAGTAAAACTAGAATTATCCATCTGGCGTTTAACATATTACTTATATTTAAATAATCACGATGTCTGCTAACTACTTTTATGAATTTCCTCATCTTCGGATTACTTCTCTATTTGGTTTTACAATTTTTAGAATAGGTTTCACTGGAGTTTGCATACCAGTGCCAAGATAATAACCTGTATGTGGGGGTTGATTATAAGCTACATTTTGCCAAGCAATACTCAAACGATACTGCGGGTCGTGCATTAAAGTATAGATACGATGATCGGTAGGAATAATTGTCGTATAGATCCGCAGATTTTGATTGTCATTTGTCCTTAAAATAAGTTCTTCGCGCCAATCCCCTAGAATATCTGCAGATAAATTAGGCGTTTTTTTGGTACCATTAATAGAAGAAGCGCCTTCGGCAGTAAAAATAATGCCTGTATTATATTTTTCAATATAATTGCTATTAAGCAATTCCCGACTTAGATCCTCATCCCACCAAATCAGAAAATTAGTTGAACCAGGTGCAACACCCACCATGTTTCCTTTCGCGTCATACATATCCTTAGAACCCAACCACCACAAGTAAGCCCCACGGTGGTTTGGATCAATATTTTCAGCTACTCCACGTGGGACATCTTGATCGATCGCATTTTTAAATAAAAGCTCACCATTCTTTGCATCTAATAAACTAACACCAATCCCTTTTCTACCTCCTTTTAGTTCATGGATACCAAAGATTTCTAGGCCTGGTCTATCTGGATCAAGATCACCAACATGCAAAGCATCACCATGTCCCAAACCTGTACTATACAAACCCTTACCCTGATCATCGATTACCATAGACCCAAAAACAATTTCATCCCGACCATCTTGATCGACATCTGCTACCGACAAACTATGATAACCCTGTCCCGAATAAGGATGTTTACGCCCTTTGGTATCAAAAACCCAACGACTCACTAATTTTTTATCTTTAAAATCCCAAGCAGCTAAGGCGGTTCTTTCATAATAACCTCTAGTCATGATCACACTCGGGTTCTCCCCATCCAAGTAGGCAACAGCAGCTAAGTAGCGATCGCCACGATTTCCGTTGGTATCACCCCAAGAACGAAGATCTTCCCGACCTGGAAGATAATCAACCGTACTCACCGCTTCTCCAGTCAGACCATCAAAAACCGTTAAAAATTCGGGACCAGTCAAAATCCTTCCAAAATTTATAGAAGTCCTTACCGTATCGCGCCAGTCTGCTAAAGGATTCCCAATGATCTTACCCAGCCCATCTCTTGTTCCATCTGCAGTTTTACAAACCAATTCTGCACGTCCATCATTATCCAGATCATAGACCATAAATTGTGTATAATGTGCCCCTTCCCGAATATTTTTACCTAGATTGATTTCCCATAAAAAAGTACCATCCAATTGATAAGCTTGAAAAATAGGTTCAGATGTAATGCCATTATGCGCATTATCATGAGCAATTCCAGTTTGATGGACAATCAATTCGTAACTGCCATCACCATCCAGATCTCCAACAGAAACATCTCCGGGTGTATATCCAGCTGGAGTTCGCAAAGGAATATTTAGGTATTGTTGGATTTGCTGATCTTTAGTCAACGTGATTTTATCCACTTCTACTTCTTTCCCAGCTTGGACAAGAGCCAATGTATAGATCACCTCTTGTTTCAGGTCAACAGTTTGATCCAAAAAATTAGTTCCTTTAATCAAAGGATTTCTATTTAATTTTTGTTTAGGACCATCCCCTTGTTGCCTATAAAGCGTAAAAGCGGTTTCATAATCATCCGTACCTAACAATCTCCAGCTCAAAAAAACCGATTTATCCGTTGTTTTCAGACCTACCATACCTCTGTTGAGAAACTCCATGTTTCTCTGTGCTGATAAATCAAAATAACTGATCAGCACAACCATGATCCATAAAAGTTTAATTTTCATCATTTAGGTATGAAACTTTTGAGGTTAGCAAATTATAGTTTTTTATGATTGACAGTGACATTTTTAAGCGTAAAATTCTGAATATATTCTTGATGAATAACTGGATCTTTTGAAGCACGAATATTCATATTTTCAAATGTAAAATTGGATAACACATATTGTTGTGAATTCAATACATCAAATACGATAGCACAGTCAAGATCGATATTACGCAATAACATATTTTTTGCATAGGACATTTTAATTTGATTTTCACCCTTTAAATCGAAAAATTGAGTCCAGGGTTTGATATACAACATGCTTTGTACATTTCCTTTAATATTTTCAATCAGTATATTTTCATATTCCTGCGGAGTATCTGGCCTCATCTTTAATTGAAGAAGCTTCTGTGCTTGATCTAAAGTATTATTTCTAAATATAATATTATAGCTATGCACGGATTCGCTACCAAAGGTCAAAGCACTATGACAGAAACCAAAAAAACAATTTTCAATGATCACATTATAATTTGGTCCATTATTTGGATCCAGATTAGACTTAGGCCCTTTACCACCTTTCAAAGCAATAGCATCATCGTTGACCGACATATAACAATCTTTTATCAATACTTGATGACATACATCCAGATCAATAGCATCTGAACTGGGGGCTTTTACTGGCGCTTTTGGTGCCGTAATATGTAATCCGATTAATTTCAGATTTTCACATTTATAGTAATGAGAAGTCCAAAAAGGAGAGTTTACCAATCGAATGCCCGAAATCTGTACATCTTTACTATTGGAAACATACAATAATCTAGGTCTCATTTCGTCCATATTGGTACAGTTGGGATTAAATTGACGTCTCAGCCAAAAAGATTTCCAATAACGAAGACCATTTCCATCTAAAGTCCCTTTACCCGAAATCGTAAAACCATCAACTTGATCGGCATTCACTAAAGCCAAAAAATAGGTTAAGGTCTGTCCCTCCATACGTGTCTCTGCCAATGCAAAGTCTGCAATGTCATCACTCCCTTTCAATACAGCACCTTCCTCCAGATGTAAATGTGTTTTTGGTTTAAAGAATAAGGATCCACTGAGGTAAACACCTCGAGGTATAACCACTACACCACCCCCACTTTCGTACGCCTTATCTATTGCGCGTTGGATCTTGGCTGTTTGTATGATCGTGCTATCTTGTATAACATCAAAATCTGTTATGCTATATTTTTGTCCTAAACTTTCAATAGCAGTAGGTACTACCGTTTCAAACCAATCTGATATGGGCGCTCCATTTGGAAATTTATGTTGTCCATTTACATGGGAGAACACAACAAAAGCTAGGAGTACAAGTAAAGAGCAACAAGTTTTTCTCATTATATTAGATTTTTATTGATGGTTTATAGTTGTACTGATTCTGGTCAGCATATGTATATTTCTCTGTTTCCTGTACTACCTCTATGAATCAGGTCATATAAGCTTATCATCTCAACAGTAAAGATCTTAAAGGTATGAACATTTTCACCAAGAGCTGTCCTGTAGTATCCTGAATACCAATTTTTTCAAAGCCCTTTTTCTATACCCATAAAAAATAAGTTGGTATGAACGGTAATAATCAATTAATCAGTTAACACATTTATTTTAGGCATCACGAACTGTGTATTTTCCTTTTCTCCTTTAGGTATTCCAAAGTAAAAATATAAGGTTCTGGTGGTTTCTCCATGTAGTTGATTCAACTCACCCGCAGGACCGTTAACTGCAGCATTATTGTTGATTCCCAATGCTAATTTAGTTCCTATTGGCGGAATAGCGTCTAAAAAAGATATATCTCCTGAAGGCAATTGAGGATAACCTTTGGGGCCAGAGATCCCATAAAATTCGAACAACCGTAAAAACATATTATCCTGTTCTGTTGCGACCAAGAATTTACCTTGCACTGTATTAAATTGCACCCAACTTACATCTGAAAAATATCCCTTAAATTCAGGAAATATCCATGGTCCGATACCCGCATGCCCATCGTTATACATTTTTTCCCAAGTATTCAACGTTACCCCCTGCATCCTATTTTTCCAGACGCGATAAGGACCATTCCCCAACCATTTAGCACTAATGATATAATTCTCAGGAAAACTGAAACTAACACCGGCGTATAAAGTTGGTTTATTTATGTGATAGGCATAATCCAGCTTCAGCCAACCATCAGGATGCATAGTCCAACGAATGAGACTCAAACCACCTTCCAATATAAATTCGACAATCTGATTTTGACCGTCTTTCCAGGTTTTAGCTGTTTTGACATGCGATTGTCCATCCGTTAATATAGGTCCATTATTGAATGCCAATTTCATACTGTAATCATTCGCCAGATCTACAAGAAGTCCTGTTTTCTTTGCAATGAAAGCCGTTATTCCATTTGCTTTCAAGATATAATTGGTACTATCATCCGTTAATGTTACAGCACTAGCAGATTTTATGGGCAAAATTTCGGCAGTGATCCGTTTATTATCCTTTATTCGCCATGTCCATGTATAAATTTCTTCTCCATGCGAATCTACAGCGGTTAATAAGAGTGCATCATACTGGTTCCAATCGTTAGGAAGCTGTAGTTGGAGCACACCTTTCTCTGTAGGGGCTATTGCTGGGCTATTGATCACCTGTCCACCAATAGCATCCATGCCAGCCCGATCTGCATCAGGTCGTTGATAAGTCACCAGTTTATACGCAAAAGAACATTCTTTTAAATTCGTATGATGATAGCGATTCTCAACTTCAATCGCACCATCAAAATTTGCTGGTAATTGTTTTAAGGTAATATGAACGGGTGAAAAAATTTCTTTTATCGCATAGAAACTACCTTCTTTTTCACGATATGGACCGAGAATACCATCCGGCGCATTCACTTTATTGACATCGATCTGTCCATTAAAATCTGTTCGCACTAAACCTTCATCGGCAAAATCCCAAATAAAACCTCCTGCACCAAGTTTTGCATTCCAATGCAACTCCCAAATATCGGCAAGACCAGCCGCTGCGCCTCCATCGTCCTGAGCATGCAAAAATTCGGTAGGCATATAAATATGCGGTCCCTCTAAAATCTTTTTGGTGGAATAGAAATCTTCGTAATGATTACAATCAATACCATTGATCTCGTTTCCAGGTCGGTGATGCGCATGGATCACCGTACGTCCAGAAAGATCATATTTTTTATACTCATCGATCAGTTCTTTGTTATGTCCCCCTTCATTCCCATTACTCCAAAGAATGATCGATGGATGATTCACATCACGAATAACCATTTCTTTAACCAATTTTTTTCCTACAGGCGTTTGGTACGCTTTCTGCCAACCAGCTAACTCGTCCAATACATAAAGACCCAAAGAATCACAGATTTCTAAAAAAGATTTGTCTGGTGGATAATGGGAACAACGCACAGCATTCATATTCATTTCCTTAATCAGCTTGACATCATTCAAATCGATATCGCGATTCACTGATCGTCCTGTTTCAGGCCACCAAACATGCCTATTCACACCTTTCATTTTGACTTTCACACCATTTACAAAAATGCCATCGCCTTCCCGAACCTCTACTGTTCTAAACCCAAAACGTTCTTGATGTTCGTAAACCTCTTCATTCTTTTTTCCCAATGTAAAAACAGCATGATATAAGTGAGGTGTTTCTGCTGTCCATAACAATGGTTTATCTACAGACAGTTCAATTAATTTAACAGAATCTGATGGCTGTACAGTAAACTTTTTAACAGCAACAGTCTTATCCAAACGATCTTTGATCTCAAGTAATAGCTCTTCTTTCTGGGTCAATCCTTCCAAGTAAACATGACTACGAAAACTCCCATCAGCCTGAGCATCTATAGCAGTCCAACTGATATGCTTTTGTGGCGTTGCTTCCAGATAAACGGGCCTGTAGATACCGCCCAAAATCCAATAATCAGCTAAACGCTCCGCGTTGTTTACCGTTTTTTCATCTGACATTTTTGATACCATTACTTCTAATGAATTGGGTTTTCCAAACCGAATTTTATCCGTAATATCATATTTAAATCTATAAAAAGCACCTTGGTGGACCTCTCCTGCCAACTGACCATTAATTTTTACTTCCGTATCGGTCATAGATCCCTCAAATACAATAGCCACTTTTTTTCCTTTCCATTGTGCTGGTATTTCAAAATGATGACGGTATAAACCTTTCTCATCATTAAATTGAAAATTTTTACCATAGGTAACATAGTCGCGACCATAATTGTACGCTCCAAACCCCTGCTGTTCCCAATGGCTTGGCACAGCAATCTGAGTCCATTTACCTGCATTTCGGCCACCAGTGACCCAAAAATCCCACGCTACCGTATGCGCATTATCTGTTCCAGAAAGATATTGAATTTGTTTTTTAGACTGTCCCTCAACCAGGGTCGCTAACAATAAATAAAATAGGATAGAAATTGTAATGCGGATATTTAACATAGGTCGATTCTTTGTATGAAAGTATCTAAAGTATAGAATTTTATATGGAAAAGTATCCTGAACTTACCTGCTATGTCCATCAAATCATTGAAATCAGTTGATCTACTGTCCAAAGAATCATCAGATAGCAAAGATGCCCCATCAAGATCAAATCATGCCTACATAGCATAATGAATGATAGGATTAAAAAATAGGGATATCACTTTCACATCATGACAGCACAGGACAATCCATTCATTTTGTTTCTTTAGTATTGTAAAGTAAGATTTCAGGCACATGTTAATGTGTACGATTACAGTCTTCTTCCTCATAAAAGTTAGTATACTTGATAGCAACATAACTAAAATGATCAAAGAAGTCCATAAATTTTTATCATAATAAGTGAATTGGTTTTTTTACAAAGGTTTTCATTCTCCCTGTCTGAAAACCTTTTTTTTATGTCACCTATTCCTTTTATAAGAAGTTAATATCGAAACTATAATGCTAAAATTTATGAGTACAATTACTCACTGGCTCTCCATATATTTTCCAATATCGTTCGATCTACCTTAAAAGCAGTACCATGCCTTGTCCCTTTTGGAAAACTAACCTGATCCGAAACATCCTCCCAATCTACACCATCTTTACTACGGACTGCACCATACTGATGGTCACGATATTTATCGAAATAGACATAGATATATTCGCCTACTAGTAGAGGAGCAGGTCCTTCAGCCCAATAGCTACCGGTGATCGGTTTAGAAACTTCTGTAGGAAACCCATTTTTTAAACTTTTACTGACCGTAAATCGGATATTTTTTTCTGGTGGATTAGAGTTTTCATTTTTCAGAAACATCATATACTCGTTGTTATGTTTCTGAAAATAGCCGCATCGATCACGCTAAAATCTGGATTGAAAAATAAACTGGTTTTAGAAAAAACAGTAAAATCTCGTGTGGAAACACTATACATACGATGATTTAATCCTTTCTCACTCGCACTTGTATTCACTTCCAGATGACGTCCAGGTATTGTACTTGCCCACATGACATGGTACTGTTGCTCAGCTTTGTCATAAAAGACCTCAGGAGCCCAAGCATTTTTTGCTTCAGACTCCTCCTCCATGACAGGAATAGACTTTTGTGCTGTCCACTGCATAAGATCTTTAGAAGACGAATAACCAATACTCTTATCCCACCATCCAGTTGTCCATACCAAATGAAAATTTCCATCTGGACCTAAACAAATACTAGGATCACGCATCAGTTTATCTTTCCCGATCATAGGCTTGAGAAATGATTTACCATGGTGTAGGGGTTCCCATTTTAGACCATCCAAACTGTAAGCAAGATGCAATCCATCAGCGCCATTATCTACAAAATAGGAAAAGAGATAAACAGAAGATTGTCCCTTGACACAAAATCCCAATAACAACAATAGTGGGAAAAGAAATAGTTTTTTCATCATCATCCTTTCAAATTATGCATAATTACTTTAAACTGATCGCTCTATCCAAAAATTAAAACTGTACCGAACTATCGTTGATCACGTACTTATTATTATTAATCAATTCATATATTTCAGCACCAGCAAGTAAAACAGGACCATAACCATGAGCCGCAAATTTATTGACAGGCCTAAAATAATAAAAAGCAGGATCAAACCCCATACCTGTACCTACACAAGTACCCATAACTTGCCCCTCATGATTGACTTGAGAATCAACGGCATTCCAGGCTTGAAGAACCATAGGTCCATAAGCTTTTTTATCCAACCAGCCCGCATTGATGCCCCTAGCTATACAATACGCATAAATTGCTGTTGCCGATGTTTCTAAATAAGAGTTATTTCGATCCAGCAACTGATGCCAAAAACCTGTACCATCTTGAAGGGATGCCAAACCCTGCACATGTTTTTTATACTGTGCTAATAATGCACCCTTAGCGGCATGTTTATCTGGTAATACATTCAAAAGTTCGACCATAGTCAATAATGCCCACCCGTTGGCTCTGGCCCAATGAAATGCAGGATGCGGATCCATATCCTGCACCCAGCCATGCCGATATAAACCCTTCTCTGGTAAAAACATTTTATCAGTAAATAACCAAAATTGCCGGATCGCTTCATCCATATATTGAGGATCTTCACTATACATAGACATCTGTGCCAAAGCAGGCAAACTCATATACAGATCATCTAACCAAAGTGTATTCGGTAGAGGCCTATTTCGCGCCAGAGTGCCATCGCTCAAGCGAAATTCTTTATTTAAAATATAATCAATGTAATGATGAGTAATGCCTTTAATATCCTTTTTTAAGGCATTGGATCGCTGTGCCTTGATCATAGCTGCGCACATCGCCCCAGCATCGTCCAAAGCATGTGGTTGCAATACCGAATGTACAGGCGAACGGTAGCCCGGATATTGTTCTTCCAAAGCACGAAATTGAGGAAGCACATCTGCAATCAATTCTAATCGACGATGTGTATAATCAGCATATTTTTGATCATGAGTGGTTTCCGTGACACGAAGCATAGCACCATAGGTCACTCCCCATTCATAACTGATCAATCGAAAATCACCTTTTTTAAAAATACTGTTCGTATCGATCAGATGTATATCTTTTATTGGCTTATGGCTTTGCGCATGCTCCAACATCACAGGAGTGACGTTATTCAAATAAGCATATACGCGATCTAATGTTTTTTTAATACCCGATGTTGTCACTTCACCATAACGAACAGGATAATCAGGCTGCAGTAAATGTAAAGGCGTATTTGAATCATTGGATTCGATGGTACTCCCCACCTGCTGTCCAAAGGAATGACTTCCTAATAGTAACAACAAAAAAGATAGACTGTAAATCCTTTTTTTTAAAATCATCGTTCTAGGTTTAATATTTTTATAATTGATTGTCCCTAAAATTGATATTTAGAAACAAGATTCCGTTTCAACTTTCTTCCTTAATTCAGAATTTTATGGCGTCACATTGACTTCACTTAATTACCATCAGGTTTTGTGGCACCAGTGATCATACTGGGGGGCCAATTCCATTTCCTCCAATCATTTGGATGAATGGGGTCATACCCATCAAAATTTTGAATATGTTTGGCAAGTGGCAATTTGCTTTTCTCAATACCTTGTAAAACCATCAATGCTATTTCATGAGCACCGTAAGTGTTAAAATGAGTATTGTCAGCTAGTGGCTCAGGTTGATTAGGAAAAGTTCCTGCAGCATAATGAACAAGAGCTTTTTTTGAACCTTCAACTCCCAATGCCTGATAGAATTGAGTTGTCATCAAGTTGAGATCAATGACAGGAACATTCAATTCATCGGCAACCATTCGAGCCGCTTCTGGAAAATCACCTAAAGTATTGACAACATTTCCATCATCATCAAAAGCTCTTCGTGCTGTAGAAGTGACAATAATAGGAGTTCCTCCTTTTTTCCTAAACTCCCTTACAAATAGTCTCAACCTATCCGAATACGATAAAAATGCACCTGCATATTCGCCTTTTTCTTTTTGATCATTATGCCCAAATTCTACAAATAGATAATCACCAGGTTGAGCATCTGTCAATATTTTATTGAATCGATAAGCAGAAAGAAATGATCCTAGCGAGAGACCAGACTCCGCCTGGTTGACCACAACGACTTGATCGTCAAAATATGCCGGTATCATTTGGCCCCAAGACGCCCATGGCTCTTCTTCTTGATTCACAACAGTAGAATTTCCAGCTAAAAAGATAGACGTTATACCCTTTGCGCTTTCAAGTCGAATAGATTCAATAAAATTTTGCCCCTGAAACTCTAACGTCAATTTATCATCCCAATCCAATTTATGACGTTCTCTTTCCTTTAATTTTATGGTTTCTGTTGCACTAATTTTTGCATCTTTTACCTGAACCACAAATGTTTGTTCATGCATTCCGGTTGAATGGACCACATAATGGTTTAAATAATTGCGTCTTGACTCAGCACGTATGGTACACGTAAAACTATTTTTTTGAGGAACATATCGAACTGTTATTTTATATGCACCTTCTGGTAATTTAAAAGAGAAATAAAAAGGCTTGTCGCTGATCAAACAGTTATTTTTAAGAAAAATATTTTTTTCTGTCCCAAAATCAAATCCAAAACCGCTCTGCGAATCATAACGGATCGCATCATTGATATTTATTTCATTTTTCTCCTTTTTTATTTTGGAACCAAAACTGTAAATATATTGCTCCTGAGCATACGTGCAAGTGAATATCGTCATACAAAAAATACCCCCCAATATGGTGCTTAAAATTCGATGAAATATTTTTTCCATGTGCAAGAAGATTAATAATTTGCTCTATAATAACGTAACTCAATAATATCATTAGGGATAGATTGATTATTCCAATGTTCATGGATCACCAGAGCTGCTCCCAGTGCCGTCGCTTGCGCCATAGAGGCAGCAAAAACCTCCACTTCAGAAAATTCCTTTGCTAATAAATTCATATAAATATGATTTTTACTAAACCCGCCATCGACAAATATTCTAGATACCTGATTGGTGTCTAAAATAAGCTTAGTTGATTGAACTTGTGCCTTGATTAAATACAAGACTAAACTATGATAAGCCTCTTCGTAATTTTGAAATCTTTCTAATGGTATTGTTGAAAAAGCCTTTAAATCACTGTCGATTTCCGACAATGATAATTGATCAACAATCGACCAGTTAATTTGTAGATTACGAAATTTAGCAATCGTCACCTGAAAGAAATCAGCGATTCGTTTCGATTGCAACTCATGTTCATAACCCGCAAATAATCGAGATGCCTTCACAGGAGTTCCTGCATAGGATTGATAAAATAAGCAATCCTGTTTTAACTCATCAACGGTTAAAGCACGATGATTAAAAGGGTTGAAAGCAATACACCAAGTACCTGTAGAGATTAAAATAAAGGGTTCATGAAAATTCAACAAATAAGGTATCAAGGCTGATGAACTATCATGTAAACCAGGTCCAACACGATAAGGGCTACCTGGAAATGCGCCATCAAATACCTCGTTTCCCTGTACAATAGGAGCCAATTTTTCCTGTATACCTTCCTCTTTCACCCAATCGTGATAATCACCTTTCTCAAAATCCCAAAGACCCGTATGACAGCCAATGCTGGTCATATCCGAATATGTTTTTCCAGAAACCAGAAAGCTTAAGTATTGCGGCAAGTGCAGCGCAAACTTAACCTGTTTAAATATAGCTGGTTTTTCCCTTTTCAACCGCAAGAGTTGGAAGCCTGAATTTAGGCTTCCCAAAGCTGGCGAAGAGGTAATCATCGAAAATGATTCTTTGCCACCATTTTTTGCATATACATCCTCTTGAATAGCAGTTGGAAATTCTTTGAGATAATTGTATAGCGGTGTCAATGGGCGTCCATGCTCATCAATGTAAACAAAACTAGCCCCATAAGAAGTGAAATTTATTGCTTTGATTTCAAATTCATTTTTTCGAAATATCTCATGAAGAGAATCAAATACAGACAAACGAAGGCTTTCTAGATTCTCACATGGATCACCATCTTCATCTGTTGTTTCTAAAAACCGAGCCGAACGTTCGAATACGATGTGATAATGCTCATCAAAAAGAAACAGCTTCTTATTTGTTTTACCAACATCAAAAATAGCAACAACTGGAATTTTCTTATCATTCATGCTTTCGCTCTTATAATCCCGTTGCCACAGTATTTAAACCTCTCTCCGCGATTAATTGACTTCTGATTTCATTTTCTTGAAAAAGCTGGACAGGATCAATTGCCCCTCCCATTCGCAATCTTGCCTCCGCCACTAGCGCTCTAACATCTGTTCGGAAAGCATCTTGCAATAGTTCTTGGGCCTTCACAATATCATTGCTTTGCTGTGCCTTTTTTAAAGCTTCACGATCAACCAACAGCGCCTGTGCATAAGCAATTTTAATGGCTTCTACAGATTGCAATAAATCAATCAACGGATCTTTTAAATTGTGTGAAGCATCAATCATCCATCCTAAACCAGAAGCGTGATCCATACCGTGAAGGTCCATCCCATCGATTAATTCATTAAAGATCAAAAAGAGTTGATAAGGCTTGATACTCCCTGCCGTAAGATCATCATCGGCATATTTACTATCATTAAAATGAAAACCACCCAATTTTTTTTCCATCAACAATAAAGACACGATCTGCTCAATATTTGCATTCGGCAAGTGATGCCCCAGATCAACCAAGGTATATGCTTTCGGACCTAGCTTATTGGCCAGCAATAATGATTGTCCCCAATCTCCAATTGTGGTGGAATAAAAATGAGGTTCAAATGCTTTATACTCAACAAATAATTTCCAATCTTCTGGAAGGTGATGATAGATTTCTTGTAAGCTAGCAAGCGTATTTTGAAATGCTTCACGAAAATTCAATTGACCCGGAAAGGACGATCCATCAGCCAGCCAAACTGTTAACGCTTTAGAGCCAAGTGATTTTCCATAATTAATCACCTCAATATTATGATCAACAGCCTGCTTACGCACTCTTGGATCGACATGATGCAATGAACCATGTTTATAGCTGTAGGCTTGATGGGGTTGATCTTGAAAAGTGTTCGAATTCACTGCGTCAAATGCGATCCCTAAAGAACCTGCCAATTGCTTTATTTTATCAGCGTCCGTAGGGATATCCCAAGGAATATGCAAAGAAATCGCTCCGCTGGATTTATTTAAAGCATGCAATAATCCAACATCTTCTAATTTTTGCTCCAAAGTTCCTGGCTCTCCGGCACCTGAAAATCGTCCAAAACGAGTACCTCCAGTACCAAGAGCCCAGCTAGGTATTGCAATTTGAAATTGCTGAAGCTTTTCTAAAATGTAGTCTAGATGGGTAATATCCGAAGAGAGATGAGTAAAATTTCTTTTATGTTTATCGAGTAATTGATTATTATGTTGATCTACGACCTGTTTGTTTAGTATCATAATTAAATGGGTTAATGATTAATAATTTAAAGAAATATCGAGTGAATTTCCTCCACTCGATATCTAATTGCTTTTAATTAGCGTACAAATGCCATTGCAACCCCGCCATCGACGTTCAGAACATTTCCTGTAGATTTATTTAACAAACCGCTTACATAAACAAAACAAGCATTTGCAATATCCTCAGGAAGAATAATCTCGTTCAATAAAGTACGTTTAGCATAATAAGCTGGCAATTCCTCAACACTTACACCATATGCTAGTGCGCGGCCTTCTGCCCATCCACCGGCCCAAATATTACTATCAGAAATAACCGCATCAGGATTAACCACATTTACACGTATTTTTGATAGACCTAATTCCGCAGCACACAAACGGCTTAAATGTAACTGTGCTCCTTTAGCACTGCCATAAGCCGCATTGTTAGGACCACTGACCAACGCATTTTTACTAACAATATTAAGAATGTCACCCCCTATATTTTGTCCCTTTAAGATTGGAGTAACTGCTTGAGTAACTAAAAACTGACCTTTAACCAATACATTATACAGTAAGTCCCAGTCCTTTTGAGTATGATCTTCAATCGTTTTAGAAATGGATAATCCTGCGTTATTGACAATGATATCAACACCTCCAAATGCTAATGCAGCATCATTAAGTGCTTGTTTAATCTGCGCTTCGTTTGTTACATCGAGGATCGTGGTAATAACGGCATCTCTACCAAATTCCGATACAAAATCTTGCTCACAAGCTGCAAGTCGTTCGGCATTGATATCATTTAACACGATAACAGCTCCTTCTTGTGCCATTTTTTTTGCAATAGCTTTACCAATACCGCCACCACTTCCGGTCACTAGCGCAATTTTACCTGAAAGAGCTTTAGGTCGTGGCATACGTTGCAATTTTGCTTCTTCCAACAACCAATATTCAATATCAAAAGCCTCTTGCCTTGGCAGTGCTGTATACGCACTAACAGCTTCTGCACCTTTCATCACATTGATGGCATTGGTATAAAACTCGGCAGCCACACGAGCAGTTTGTTTATCTTTTGCAAATGAAAACAGACCTACTCCAGGATATAAAACAATGACTGGATTTTTATCTCGAATAAGGGGACTATTATCATGCTTACAATTTTCATAGTATTCCTCGTACATCAAACGATAGTCTTCAAATAAGGGTTCCAATTTTGTTTTCAGTTCTTCCACATCATCCAAATTCTCTAACTTATCCAAGTGGAGTACCAAAGGCTGAATTTTAGTTCTTAAAAAATGATCGGGACAACTTGTTCCCAGAGGAGCTAATCGCTCCAGATCATGAGAATTAATGAATTCCAATACGCGTTCATCGTCTGTAAAATGTCCGATCATATGACGTTCGCTTGAACAAAATCCTCTTAATATAGGGGCTAATTTTGAAGCTTGAGCATTCCGGTCTTCCTTTTGGAGGCTTTCGATCTTTTGTCCGCCAAATACAGGACCTCTTTGACCATAATTCTTTTCCAGATATGCGGCACAGGTTTCAATTATATCCAGTGAATTGATATAGCAATCGTAAGCAGTATCCCCCCAGGTAAATAAACCGTGAGATCCCAACATAATACCGCGGATATCTGGATTTGCATGAAGACAAGCCTGCAGTTGTAATCCTAAATCAAATCCGGGACGTTGCCAATCTACCCAACCAATGGCACCATTAAACAGTTCTTCCGTAATTTTCTTTCCATCTTTTGCTGCGGCTATTGCGATTGCAGCATCAGGATGTAAGTGATCAATATGTTTGAAAGGTAGAAAACCATGCAATGGCGTATCAATCGAAGGAGCCTTAGAACTTAAATCAAAAATACAGTGATTGAATAATTCCACCATTTCATCTTCATAATCGATCCCTCTATAGACATTTGCTAGATGACGTAAACGCTGCAGATATAATGCTGCAAGTCCTGATTTTTTCAAAGTACCAATATCGCCTCCAGATCCTTTTATCCACATCACTTCAACATCTTCATCTGTGAGTGGATCTTTCTCCCAGACTTTACAAGAAGTATTACCTCCTCCATAATTGGTAATTCTTAGATCTGCGCCTAAAATATTTGAACGATATAATAATAAAGCAACTTCATCGCCTTCCAATGATTTCGCTTTTTGATCGTCCCACAAGTAATTGACATGTTTGTACGTTTTCACTGCTATATATATTAAATTAATTTTCTAAAGTTCTTGCAAATCCGACGACACAGATTGAAATAATAATTGTCACTATTCCAGCTATTATGGATCGATATGTTTTTTTATTCACTCCCTTCCATTCTTTTAGTACCACCCCCCAAGCATTTGAAATCAAAATAATAAATGCCATATGAAGAATCCAAGAACTGGCACCATTACCCAAGCGACTCTCACCCATTCCATAAAAGAAAAATTGCAAGTACCAGGTCGTACCCGCTAACGCACACAACAATAAATTTTTACCTTTCGGAGCATCTGCTTTGGTATAATCTGAAAAGGTATTATTTTTAAACAACAGATAGACACACCAGATAAAATTTGTCGTAAAACCACCCCAAAGAATAATGATATAAGTAACATTATTTTGATAAAGAAACTCTCCATGGTTAGGATGATTCGTTTTCCATAATTCATTGGCGACATCGGCCAAGGGTTTACCAGACTCGATTCCAAAATTAAAACACGCACTGAGCACACCCGAAATAATAGCGACCACAATGCCTAAACCAAAATTATAATCAGATTTAGTTTCCGTGGAAAGTGACGTGAGGTCTTTTTCTTTTGATATACCAGCTTGACCACATAGACAAACACCAATGACACAGATCAATAAGCCGATCAAGATGCAGATACCAGACTGAGTAGTAAAAAAATAATCAATACCATGTTTGCCTGCCGTTTCGTTAAAGAAATAATAGATGCTCGGCATCAATGATCCAAAAACCATACTTAAACCAAGAATAATACTACTACCCAAAGAAACACCCAGGTACCGAACCCCCAAACCATAGGTTAGTCCGCCTATGCCCCACAAAAGACCAAATATAAACGTGTAACTCAAGGTGGAATAACTGGCTAATCGGATGATATTTACAAAATCTGGAATGGTTAACCAGGCAGCTATAGGTGGTACGATAATCCAAGAAAATAGCCCTCCCAAGATCCACATAGATTCCCAAGACCATCCCTTTACTTTCTTGTAGGGCACATAAAAACTTCCTGACGCAAACCCGCCAATGAAATGGAATAATACTCCGAAAACAGCATTCATATGATATATTTTAGGTATTTGACATCAACTAAATTAAAAGATTTCTGCACGTAAACTGTTATGCACTGTTATGTGCAGCTGCACCAAACTCAGCGCTAAAAGCATCAAGGCGTGTCTAACAAAAAAGGTCAATTTTCAATATGCTGAAAATTGACCTTTTTAAAGTTATCACAATGGCATAAAGCAGATTATTTATAACCTAAATTTTGTTTAAGCCCCTCTCCCTCTTTATTATTTAATTGAATTTCACTCAAAGGAATAGGAAGTAAAGCATTATAATCTTGGAAACCGCTGATGATTTTATTCGCAGGTCCTTGATCACCATTTAATCCAATACGTTCTTTAAGTTTATTCGTTCTCACTAAGGTCATCCTACGATTTTCTTCTGATATCAATTCACGGGCACGTTCATCAAGAATAAAATCAATGGTCATGTTTGATGCTATAACCCTTCCTAGAGCTGTATTTCCAGATTGACTACGAGCTTCTTTAAAAGAACGGTCTCTCAACTTATTGATATCATCAGCCGCACCAGCTAGGTTATTTTGTCTCAGACGTGCCTCTGCCCTTAATAGATACGTTTCTCCAAACCGCATAACTGGCCAATCTTTGACCAATGCGTAACCAAAATCATCCAAAGGATCATAACCACCCCATTTAGTTGGGAAAGGATACCATACTTCCAGACTGTCTGTACGAAAAGGAATCACTTTATCACCAGTTTTTATCGTCACATTTCTAACCCCTGCACCTTTAGCAACACGATAACCATCGGCATCCACACCGATTTCTGTACTCCATGGTGTTACCACAGCATTGTTGACGGTCATATTAGGTCGATTATAATTCGTAGTCCTTCGGATATTATAATTGCTATTCCGAATATCACCTTGAAGCCCTTTCCAGACCGTATACTTCATAAAATTGCTTAATCTCAAACGTCCATTACCCCTTCCACCTAGAGAATCAGCATTTACCATTCCATCCCACTTATGATAGGAAGGTTGCCATACACGACGATGCTGCGGATTATCGATGGTTCCACCATTCACTTCGCGATTAAATTCAACTTCAAAAGTCCATATGGCTTCGGTATTTCCTTGAGCGCGGCGCATATTGCCCTGTCTAAACATATCTCGAAAAGCATCCCCACCCTCATTTAAGTATTTGCCGTAACGACTGTCAATTAATTTATAGCTGCCGCTTTCAATGATGGCTGTTGCCATGGCTTCTGCTTTAGCAAAATAAGCAGGATCTCTCATGCCCATTCGAAGATAAACTTCAGCGGCCAATTGTCTTGCCATATCTTTATTGATCCGGCTTGGTGCAGCAGCTTGTCCAACATTAGCCAATTCCTTAGCCGCATATTCCAGATCTTCAACAATCACTTTGTCCACTTCTATAGTAGAATTTCGTACATAGTTGAACGTTGGAACTTTAATAGAAGTAGTCAACAAAGGCACATCGCCCCATAGCGTGACCAACATATGATAAGCATAAGCTCTAAAGAATCTTGCTTCTGCTGCTGCCTTTGGATTAGTATCTCCTACAGCTTCGATAATGCTATTTGCATTGTTAATAAACTCGTAACAGCGTTGCCATAAGTAACTTACTCCACCATTTTCTGGATTGAGATCGGCATATTGAAAAAAAGGATTTTCCACACCTTCCGTAGAACCAGCATTTGCGATATCAGTACCGATCTGCCAACACGACAAAAATCCTTGACGCCCACTGTAACCCCACAATTGACCAAAAGTCGCATGCAAACCTAAAACCCTATTTTCTATTGTTGATGGATCACTATTTCCAGCTTCGTAATTAGAATAGGGTTTCTCTTCCAGAAAATTCTTACTACAAGATGCAGAACCTAACAAAAAGATCGCAAAGACAGGTAATAACTTATTTTGAATATTTATTGATTTTTTCATCAGTATATATTGTTTTTTATCGGTGATGAAGCTATCATGAGCGTTTACTCATGATAGCTTCATGATTTCATTAAAAGGTTAAATTAACTCCAAGTACATAGGTGCGAACCATTGGATAGTTTAGGTTATCATTTGAAGATCCACGAGTGATATCT
The DNA here is from genome assembly GCF_002440335.1 of Sphingobacterium sp. UBA6320. Taxonomy (NCBI): domain Bacteria; kingdom Pseudomonadati; phylum Bacteroidota; class Sphingobacteriia; order Sphingobacteriales; family Sphingobacteriaceae; genus Sphingobacterium; species Sphingobacterium sp. UBA6320. The sequence goes on from NZ_DJTA01000002.1 coordinate 204,986, forward strand.
CGAGCTTCAGGATCCCAGCCAATCCAATTGGTCCATGTATATAGGTTTCGGCCACTGACATAAACCGTAGCCCCATTGATACCCAATTTATTCAAGGTATTTTGTGGCATATTGTAACTTAAGGTCACATCTTTCAACCGTGTAAAACTTGCATTTGATGGAAACCCATAACCATATACATTGGAACGATTACTCAATGAACGCCATTCGTTACTTTTATTTTCAGGAGTCCAATAGCCCAACTCTGCTGGCGTGCTTTTGCGACCCATTTCATCTGCAGCCGAACCGATCTGCGGATTATTGCGTAGTGCTCCTTGCACCGTATTGATAAAAATATTTAATGAAAATGCTTTATAGCTAAATGTATTGGTAAGTCCAGCAGTCCATTTCGGAGCAGTTTGTCCCAATACAGATCGGTCGTCCTCATTAATTAGACCATCACCATTTAGATCCGCTAATTTTACACTTCCTGCTTCTGCTTGTTCATCCCATCCTTTATTAACTCCCGCTTTTATTTCCTCTTCCTGCCAGATCCCCACTTTGGTAAAATCATAGATGATACCCAGCGGATGTCCGATCAACCACCTATTGCCCAGATCTTCTTTTCCATCACCATAAACTTCTACAATCTTATTTTTATTGCGGGAGAATACAACCGTACTGGACCAAGTAAAATCATTCTTTACAATATTTTTGGTATTCAGCGTCAGGTCTATACCTGTATTAGCAACCTTTCCAATATTAAAATACACATCTTCAAAACCCGTAAGTCTTGGAAGGCGCTGTTTTAAAAGTATATCATAAGAATTGGTCTTATACACATCGATACTTCCACTTATTCTGCTTTTAAATAATCCGAAGTCAATCCCTGTATTGAATCCCTTCGTTTTTTCCCATTGCAAATCATCATTTCCCATTCTCTTACGAATATTCAATGCCGTATTGGATAAGCCTTTCATCGCAATAGTACTGGCATCCATTAACGAAAGCGTTTCATAAATTCCAATAGCTTCATTTCCAGAAATACCGTAAGATATTCTCCATTTTAAATTGTCCACCACATCTTTAGTGCTATTCATGAACGATTCATTATGTATATTCCATGCGACAGCGGCAGATGGAAACATGCCGTATTTATTATTTCTACCAAAGATAGAGGCCCCATCTCGACGTGCAGTTACTGTAAATAAATAACGGCTATCGTAAGAGTAGTTTAATCTACCCATTTGGGAAATAGAGCGGTACAAGTCGGCTTGAGAAGACACTTTCTGTGTGGCGGCAGCACCTAGATTACCCCATTCCAAAGCATCATTAGGGAATACCTCTCCTGTAGCAATAGCCTGTTGCCAATATTTACTTTTGGAGGCATATAATCCTGTGAAATCAAGATGATGCTTACCAAAATCCTTGTTATAGGTTAATATATTCTCTACTGTATATGACTGAGATTCACTGTTGGTGATACGACCCATCCCGGCAAAATTATAAACACTCTCCCCTTCATATTCGTTGGTACGACCAGGGACATAAGTATATCCTGCATTGAACTTGTATTTCAGACCAGCCAGCGGTTTGTAAAGCTCCCCAAAATTAAGATCTGCATAACCATTTAAGGAGATATTAAATTGACGACGCTCTGGATTTAATGTCGTTGGTAAAAGTGGATTGGTCCAAAGCTGTTCCGAATACATGGGATGCTGTGTTAAAGTGCCGTCATCGTTATACATTTTGGCATAAGGGCTCATTGCAGCAGCCTGTAGAAGACTCGCGCGTCCACCATCTCTATTATGCGCTATGATATAAGATGATGTACCTACCGATAAATATTTAGTTGGTTTAAAATCTGTATTCGTTCGAAATGAATACCGTTTATAGTTATATCCTAATAAAACGCCTTTTTGATCCAGATAATCTCCAGAGACATAGTATTTGGCATTCTCACTTCCACCTGATAAGCTGACATTGTGATTCTGGATCACACCGGTCTGCATCACCGCATCCAACCAATCGATGGTCACACCATTGGTGTAATTATCAAACTCATTCCGATTGCGAACCGGACCACCATTATATAGCGGACTATTATTAATGCGGGAATATTCAGCATAACGCTTTAAAAGCTCTTCTCCCGAAACGGGCTTAAGAATATGTGCAACATTTTCTACACCGCCATAACCACTGTAGCGAATACGGGGGGTACCGGATGTACCGCGTTTTGTGGTGATCAAAATAACACCATTAGAACCATTCACACCATAAATCGCAACAGCTGATGGATCTTTTAAGATCTCGACCGACTCAATATCATTGGGATTGATATCATTAATAGAACCATCTGTACGCGATAGCGGAATTCCATCAACGACAATATAAGGTTCTGAAGATGCATTGATCGAGTTCTTACCTCGAACTTGAACAGATGGAGCATCTCCAGGTATAGAGGATGCTTGCGAAACCGAAACATTGGATACGGCACCTTGGATAGCCTGCATCACATTCGTAACCGGAATTTTTGACAATCGATCCTTTGGTACTGATGCCACAGACCCAGTAACATCCGATCTCTTTTGTGTTCCATATCCAACCACAACTAATTCCTCAAGTACATTTTCAGATGGAATAAGCGTAACATCGACAACACCCCCCTGAGGCACGATCACTTGCTTTTCCTGATATCCTACTGAAGAAATAATTAAGGTATTTCCGATATTTGCCTGAATGGTAAAACTACCGCCCGTATTTGATTGTGTACTTGCAGAACTTCCTTTTACCTTTACGGTGACATTACTTATATTTCTTCCTGTAGAAGCGTCTCGAATAGTTCCTTTTATGGAAGTTCCTTGACCATAAGTAGTCATCGCTATTAAAAATAAACTATTTAATAGCAATGTGTTTTTTGCGTATTTATTGCAATAGTGGGTTAACATAATTTACAATTGGTTTTTAGATTAGAATTACTATTTTATTCAATTTATTATAGGATCATACCATTATCCTATAATCCCCCTACAGGTTGATTTCAACTTGATCCCATCATTGTATTGTTTATATTTTTGTTTATAATTGGTTCTTATCAAACTCAAGAAAATCGCTCGATACAGTTCCATTGTTAAGAAAAAGAAACATGCTGCTGAGCTATTTTCGAATTCCTTGTTAGGTCAAAATTATAGCGGATTCGCTTATAAACGGTTTGAAATCGATTCAATAAGGTTCAAAATCTATTCAGGAGAGGAAATTTTTCACTAAAAATCAATAAAAAGTAAAAACCATTTTATGTAAAGGGTGCCTTCGCTACCTATTACATAAAATGGTTTTTAAATTTTGTTGCGGTATCTGCTAGTTCTTAATCATCAGCATGCACGCTTGCATTTAAGTTACACTATTCAAAAACTCCGCCTTTATCGTATTCAAGTCTATTTCAAATCATCTTTCACGGGACTATGATCATTTGAAAAATAATTATTTAAGGTAATATCAGAGTTGATCTTTGGCTGTCAAACTCACGGTTTGATAACGACCATTTTTCCAACTGATTTTTACTTGATCCAAGTTTAGTACCCATTTTTTTACAGGGAACAATTCTTCATTTTTCCACTGCTCACCCGATTTTTTCCATAACATCAACGTCGCGAACAAACGCTTTTGATTTGCACTGGTATTTCCAATTACATTCAAGACTTTACTGTTAGCAGTAACTGGATTTAAACCTTGAGCACTTACGATTTCAACATTTCCCCAGTTCTCAAGAGGAATAATAGCCAACTGATACTGTCCATTGTCGATGATCGTTGCTGTCCATTTTTTATATTTAATTTGATGCTCAACAATTGCCCTACCCTCATATTGAGGCAAAGCATAGTGTCCCAAACGCAGCGCAGCAGTTTTTTGACTATACACCTGATCCACACGCAAGATCCCATTAGGAAGTATCACATCTGCAAGTTGCAATCTGATCGTCGAATCCGAAGCTAATACCGCATCCCTGTAGTAAATTCCATTCTGATAGCCTTTGAATTTATAGCGGCGAAGTGTCTCCCATTTTGTCCCATCGATATGAAACATATAGTTCATCGATACTTCACCATTCTTTCCATCCGCCTGCCAAGGAAATGCGCTATTATAAGCCAGCTTATTATAATTTTCAGTTCCCTGATAATAACCCACTGTCTTACTATCACACCAAGCCCTGATCTCTGCTGCGCCAATTTCTGCATAATCAGTAATCAATATTTCAGCATCAGGAGCAAAAGAATTCAAGACATTCACTTTTGGAATCTCCCTTTCCCAAGCACCTAAATTTTCATTTGCTGTCCAAAATATATTATCATCCGGAATAAGCAATCCTAAAAATATTTTACCTAGCCAAAAAGCACTCCCTCTACAGCTATATTCCTGCACAGCAGGTTCAAAAGCTCCATAAAAACCAAGTGTAGGAATACCTTCAGATAAAAAATCAGGCTGTTTGAGAAATTGTAGCAGTGTTCCTGATGCAATTCGTCGCATCCATCCATAATTGATGCTTTTGTCCTCTAGAAAACCCATCAGAGGAAAGGGCACAGCAGCTCCCATTCGATAGGCAATACTTCTCCCCCACATAATCATCTCCCCGTCCTTACTGAACATATAAGGGTAATGACTAACCATTTCTCGCAAATGAGTCCTGAACCTCTTCGCATAATCTGGATACATCTGGTCTCCATAATAGGTAGCCCATAATGTTCCGTACATCTGATACCCCCACATACTATAATAATCATAATAGGGCTGATCATTATACCAGCCATCCCCCCTATAATCAGATAAACACTTCTCCAGCAATTCTTTTAAATAATCTTCACGTATCGGGTAACCATTACTCTTAAAAAAGCTTAAAATCATGACATTAAAAAAACGCCAATTCATATCAATAGTAGGTCCGTTGCCATAACTTAAGAGGGTATGCGCTAAAATATCCTTTTTCTCTTGGGATAATGGATCCCATAAAATTTCGGGAGCAGCCATAAGCGATACTGCCAAACCACCGAATTCAACAAGCTTTTGACTTGGTCCTCCTTTTTTGGGTAAAGGTGGTATGAAACTCGCAGATTGTGGATTCACTAGCTGCGTAATCTGATGCCGATAATAATCGGCAATCTTTAGACCTCCAATTTCATAATCTGGATTTTCCTTCATCAAAGGCAAAGCAATAAACAAGGTCCTACAAAGTCCCTCCAATCGTTCTGTTTCCGTATGAATACCATCTCTCGGATAGCTTCTTCCTGGTTGTTTAGGAAACTCCATTGGGCTATCCAGATTACTGACATAACTAAACGCGCCCTTTAAAAGATATTCGGCTGCATCTAACCAATGTTGACGGTTCATGCCGGTATAGGGACTGAGATTCAGATCTGGATTTCTAACATTAAAAACAGTATCTCTTGTCCCTTGTCCAAACATATCCATTGGATAAGATAAAACGAGTATGAAGCAGGATATCATCCTAAAGAGGTTTTTTTTCATAATTAATGTTTGATTGTATTTTTTATTGGTTTGAGACTAGGCGTCCATTCAATAACTCTAACTTTGCTTGGACCAGACTCCAAAAGTCCTTCACCATCCTTTTGATCAGTAGCTTGAACAAACAGCGATAATCTACTCTTGTTTCGCCACATTTCAGTATCATAACTGGGTTCCCATGCTCCTAATGATTCGTCATTCAAATCAAATAGTTGATAATCATCATCCGTCAACTTATTTAAGGTCAATACAGAAGCTCGACTTAATCTTTCCTTATCTCGGAACAAGAGCATAACAGCAACCTTGTCTCTTTTACCTTTGACCATTAATTGGGGTCTCGCTATAGGTATTTCTTTAGTTCCATGTCCACTCAAACTGAAAGACATTTTTCTAAAATCAAAAGAACGGACTTGCCAAGCACCTTTCCTATAATAAATAAGCTTATATTGAGGAATAGTAGAACCTTTTGCACGCCAATAAGTCGCAATAAATGGATGACCATCATCATCTGCAGCCATCGATGTTTGATTGATCAGCTCACTGTTTTGAGGAATACGCACCGCATATTCCGCGGTTGATTCGTTTATGGGTAATGTATATTGAACTCCAGCAGTAGACTCCCAAGTGAGCCCTCCATCCTTTGAACAAGCATATGCCATATCATGATTACTGGCTACATCAGGACTCTCTCGCCAAACCCACGACAAATGTATCGTTCCTTGGGTATCAACATAAGCCTGCCAATAAGCATTTCGTTTCCCTTCTCCATCGATTAAATTACGATGTAGTCTAGTCCATTTTTTATTCGTGGGATCATAACTGTTCATCACAAGATTTCCTGATCCAGAACCGCCATCACGATAAAGAAATAATAATGAACCATCAGGCATTTTGAAAAATTCAGGATAGGTAACATACTGTTCATCTTTCCCGATCATAGACTGCTCAGGTCCTAAATCTAACGTATGTGGCTGTTTCGTCCTAGCATATCGTAACTGACCATTATGATGATCCCAACAAACGTGTAAATATCCCTCTCCATCAATCATGATACTGATAATATTATGTGCATCCTGAGCTCTGCCCGAATATTCAGTAACCTGTAGCTGCCAGCTCTTCTCATTCAGCTTTCTTTTTCCCAATACAACTTTTCCCTTCTCGTTGTAATAGGCTATGTATTGAAACTTCGCATCACTGACGAGAGAGTTTTTTCGAAAAACAGCTGTATTGACCGTATTCTTGGCCCAACCGTCTCCAACATCCATAATCTGAACCTGTTGGTTTTGCGAAAAACAGAAATTTAAGGAAAGGATCATATAAAAATGAAACCATAAAATCCTATAAAATGTACTTAACCTCATGACTAATAGCTTTTATTGAATGGCCTTACTTTGATCTTTTTTCCAATCCTGTCCAGACCAAATACGCTTAGAACTCCATTCTTCTTCTTTTGAAGTCCAAAAACTATCTTGTTCAGATAGTCCAAGCGGTAAAAAAATCGTACTACATAAATATGGACTTCCTTGATTGTTATAAAAATCCCCTAATCCGGGTTGATCTCCATATAGACCAATCGTTAACCAGTTTTGATGATAAGTAGATGGACTTTCAAATGTTTTCTTCAAAACCGCAGATAAAGCCGCGCGCACTTGTCCCTCCGTCAGCTCTTTCGGCAATCGTTTTTTCAGGGCCATGTCTGCCAAATGGTGAAAGGCTGCTCCACGATAAATGACTGATCTTCCGGATGGTGGAAAAGTACCATCTGTATTAATCAACCTTTCCAATATAATGGCATATCGTTTGTTCCGTAGTTTAATTTTTGCAAACATGCTATCATAATTTTTAGTCTTTTGCTCGATGACATCCATAATTCCGGATAAAAAAGGATGAATAACATAACTATTGTAATAATCATATGCATAATGAGGACCATCCATATACATACCATCCCCAACATACCATTGCTCCAATTGTTGTAAGGCATAATCTACTCTCATGACATCCCATTCTTTACTGTACTGGGCTAGAAAAGCTTCATTCATGGCAGAAAAAAGTAACCAATTGGAAAACACCGGTCTAAATTGACGTGTCGTTTTAATAGCCTGAATCAAATGACCTTGAGTTACAGGATCCAGATGATCCCATAACCAAGGACAGCGCAAAAAAGCAACTGAAATAAATGAGGCATCCACTAATTGCTGCCCACCTAGATCAAAACGCATAAAATCATTTGCATTACTATCCAAGGCATTTTTTAATGCTTGAATAGTCCAATTGCGATATTGTTTTCTCAATACTTGCTCTTCTTCCGAACCGTCATTCAAAGCCAGCCAAGGCGATATTCCGCTTAAAACTCGACCTAATACTTCTACATATTGCACTTGAATACGATGTTCTTTATTGTCAACCGCTATAGAAGTAATTTGAGGCATATTGATCTTTAGACTGTCATGAGCCAAACTACGCATAACTGGTCTTGCCATACGATCCATCTCCTTTAACCAAAAGGCTCTTGAAGTTTCTTTCCATGCTATAGTATTTTTCTTCTGCCCATAAGTCACAGTGGCGAAGCATATCAATACCCATAATGTCCATACATTTTTCATCATCATTTGCTTAAATATCTGTACATTTCAACACCCGCCAATAAAAATGCTCCCACACCGAATGGTGATGTGGAATGGGCATCAACGACTTGACCTGGTATGGCCTTTTCTCCGATAGGCTGAATATAACCTACTTTCCCATCAGGCTGCAAAGCAATATTACTTAAATAATGCCATCCTTTTTTTGCTGCACCATCAAATTCTTCACGATTTAAAATCCCGTTGTTAATTCCCCAGAGAAGTCCATAAGTGAAGAAAGACGTTCCACTGGATTCCTTACCTGGTGCATGTTCTGGATCCAACATACTTCTCGTCCAGAAACCCTCCTTCTGTTGACACGCTACAATAGCATCAGCCATATCTTGAAAACGTTTTACATAATGTCTATAATATGCATTGTCTTTGGGCAGATCTTGTAGCACTTTTGCTAATCCCGCGAATACCCAACCATCACCCCTTGCCCAAAAGTCTTTTTTCCCATGAGCGGTCTTATGTTTTGGATAGACATATTTAGCATCCCTATAATACAGTTTTTCATCTTGATCATACATGATACTATCTGCATACTCCAAATATTCATGTAGCTTTTCTAAATAGAGCGGATTTTTAGTTAAATTGTACATCTTGGTCATCACGGGCATCACCATATATAGTCCATCGGCCCACCACCAGTAATCATGCTGTTTGGTATGAATTTGGTAATCCATCACTTCTTGAGCTCGGGCTATTTTGTAAGCTTGGGGATCGATATGATAAAGATCAATATACGTTTGAAAACAGATCTGCCAATCGCCAAACAGCACATAATCATCAGTCTCCCCATAACTATATTTCCAATTCGCTTTATCGGTTGATTTTGCACCCTTCCATTCATTAAAATTCGCCCAATCTTCCGTATATTTTAAGAAGGTTTTATTTTTAAACTCTTTATAAAATTCCATATTTCCACTGTGATAAGCCGCTTGATCCCAAAATGCCCAAACTTGAGGCTTATGGTTGGACTGCCAATAGTGATTCGCCAGATTCAATTGAGCCAAAACATCACTCTTTTTAAGATCTTGTCCAAAGACAGAATAAGTAATCAGAAGAAAATATACAATAAAGTATTTGCGCATATCTTAAGGTTTTAAGGTTAAAAAAATCCAATCAACAGCGTTTAGCAGATCTAAATATTATTGAAGATTGGTCAAATCAAATCTAGCTAAAATGCATATATCTGATGTTTAATTTGGGTTTATTCAACATACAAAATTGGATCATTTAATAGTTTGAGTAATCTACTATATAGCAATAGTGCTCGGAAAACGACATTTAACCCATTTTTTTTTAAAATAAGTGTTTATTTTACATTTATTTTAAATAACATTCTATATCTTTAAAAAAGATACCAATTTGAATCGGACTTTTGAACCAGTTAGATACTCAATTAAGACGCAAGGAATAGCAATTTAGCGCTAACCATTATTAAGGAATTAAATGATGTCTCCCTTTCTTCTTATGTTAATTAATTCACCGGCTTTATAGAGTAAGGCGATTAAAACAGCTAGAAGTGAAGGACAAATTGTAGATCTGATTAGATTAAACCAATTGATTATGAAAAATACATATCAAATCTTCTTCTTCATCATATATTTACTTTTTCATATCCAAGTTAATGGCCAACAAATGGGATTGAATCCCATTGCTAAAAATAATGAATTACCCTCCCTCACCATCAATCAAACTTGTCAGGATAAGGATGGCTATATCTGGTTTGCTTCTACACAGGGATTAAGTAGGTATGATGCGTATAATATCCTTAATTTTAAATTAAAGACCATAGAGGGCAAAACAGCAACAAATCAAAACATTAAAACATTAGTAGAATATCAAAATTACCTCATTCTAGGTACAGAGAAAGGGTTATATACGCTAGAAAAAGAAAGTTATGTGATCAAACCATTCAAAAACAAACTACAATCCACAACACGTATAACAACATTATTAATTGATAAAAAAAATAGATTATGGGTAGGATCTGACAACGGTATTGTGGTATATAACAAAGACTTATCCATCATCCAAAATTATCAGGATGATCATAATTCTATTTATAAATTACCATCAGGAACTGTTAATACCATATTTGAAGACAAAAAAGGCAATATTTGGGTAGGAATTTGGGAACAAGGCTTATTTAAGTTAGATATACATAAAAATCAATTCATTGCTTATCCAAAAGTTGGAACACGTAATAATCCCTTCAAGCTATTTGAAGATCATAACAAACAACTCTGGGTATGTACCTGGGGAGATGGAGTTTACTTATTTAATCCGGACAATAAGAAGAACTTATACCAAGAAATAGCAATTAAAAACAAGCGTCGAAACATTGGAAAGGAAGATTTATTCTATAACATCGTGCAAGATCGGCATCGCAATTATATTTGGATCCTTTCGTTTTCTGGTATATCGACCTTTCAATATATAAACGGAGCACTCAAAGAAGTCAATATGGCTCCCTATTTTGATCATACCACCAATATTTTCAATGATATATATCAAGATCGATTAGGGACATTGTGGCTTTCTATCGGTGGAAAAGGGATCTCAACGATTAGTTTTGATAAGCCCCTGATTCAAAATTACACCTTTAAAGAAATTAAAAGTAGATATAGCATCGCGCCCAATGTGAATATGTTATACCGCGATGAAAAGGGTATATTTTGGTTCAATCTGGAGCGCTTTGGCTTTGGAAGTTTAAACCCAAACGATGGTTTATTAAACACATATAGTAATGCCAATTTACGAGAATTGATATCCATTAGAGCAGCTAGCTGTGCCATTGATGTACAGCAGGAACTGTGGGTCGGTTCTGCTTATGAAGCCACTATAAATGTTTTCGAAAAGCAGCATAACAATATCAAGTTAAACCATAAGATAGATCTAAAGCGTGAAGCAAACCACTCCGGGGTTCCCATCTTCTTTTTCCAAGATAGTCAGTCGAGAACTTGGATCGCAACAAGTCAAGGTGTATTATATAGAGATGCTAGCAGCAAGAAAATAAAGCTGATCACAAAGATAAAAGATCAAGCGGTTAGCATAGCTGAAGATAAAAAATCAAATATTTGGATAGCCACCAAGGGAAGCGGCATTTATTATATCAATAAAAATGATCCAGATCAGATCTTACAACATATTGGTCAATCGACGGCAATTCTTAAAACGAATCAAATTGAATCCTTAGATATTGATAAAAATGACAACCTATGGATCGGAACCAAAGATAATCGCTTACTGTATTATCAAACTGGTATAAAGAAAATGGAGGAATTAGCAAATTCGGCTTTATTTGGAAAAAACCAACTACTGGATATCGTTTGCCTAGATAATACCGTATGGCTTTCTAGTACCAGAAATATATTTAAAATAAATGCACTCAATAAAGACATCTTAGAATTTACATCGACTGACAGTCTGCAAGTCAATATGTTTTCCAAAAGAGCATTTACGATTGATAAAAAATCAAACTCGGTGTACTTTGGAGGATATAACGGAATGGTTAGATTGGATGATAATAGTAATATTCCAAATTATAGAGCTAAAGTCCAAGTAACAGATATCAAGATTAATAATAAGTCCATTGTCCTTGAATCCAATCAAAAAAAATTTAATTTCAATCAACAGATACTGACATTAGAACCCGACGATCAAAATATAGAATTTTCTTTTTCATCACTTGGCTATACCCAGGATAATAAACTTCGCTATGCCTATAAGTTAGAAGGTATTGATCAGGATTGGGTCAATGCATCCCGAGATCGGGTATTCGCAGCATATAATAATCTAGGAAAAGGATCTTATCGATTTTTAATAAAATCGACTGATTTAAATAATAAATGGAATACGACAATTACCGAAATTAATATTTACAAAAAAGCTGCATTTTATGAGAGCAATTTAGCCTATTTTTTATATGCATGCCTACTGATCGGTATATTTTACTATTTTATTAATTTTACTTTACACCGTTTAAAATTAAGAAGTGATCTAAAAATTGCGCAAATAGAAAAAGAAAATGCACACGCACTGGCGCAATCCAAACTCAGTTATTTCACAAGTATTTCGCATGACCTGTTGACACCATTAACCATTATTTCTTGCTTAGTAGACGACGTCCAAATGACAACAAAGCATCATTTAAGCCAGTTCGAAAAAATGAGATTAAATCTAGATCGCTTAAAACGTTTATTACAACAAATTTTGGATTTCAGAAGAATAGAAAATAATTTGATGGAATTGAAAGTTAGTCAAGAACATTTGCCCGCATTTATAAATCAATTGAGCCATGTTTTTTTTAGCCCGTTAGCCGTTCGAAAAAATATTGAATTTGAAATCAATCATGGAGAATGTACAACCGATGTTTATTATGATGCGGATAAAATGGATAAAATCCTTTTCAATTTACTCTCTAATGCCTTTAAATACACACATAAAGATGGTAAAATCACCCTGTCATACTATATAAAAGAAGACAATAGACAAAAACTGCTCTATCTTTTTGTACGTGATAACGGCATGGGAATCGATAAAGATGAATTAGATAAAATATTTAAACCATTTTATACAAATAAATCATTTGTCAATCAAGAAAGCAATGGTATTGGTCTGTCAGTAACCAAAGAATTAGTAGACATTCACTTTGGGAAAATCAGTGTCGAGAGTTTACCTGACCAAGGAACTTGCTTCCAGATCATACTACCTGTTGATAAGGAATTTTACCTTAACAAAGGATATCAAATATGGGATGAGTCCTTTCCTAAAAAAGATCAACTAATCTATAAAATTAATGATGTCGAAACAGCCATCCATGAAATCACTTCTGGAGACCTCCATAAACTGCATATTTTACTGGTAGAAGATAACGAAGATCTGCAGCAGACTATGTCAAGTATTTTATCAAAGAAATACCATGTCCATGTCGCTTCTGACGGAAAACAAGGTCTTGACCTTTTAAACAAAGTCGATATTGATATTATTGTCAGTGATATTATGATGCCCGAAATGGATGGACTTAGCCTATGTAGAGCTGTCAAGCAACATACGGAAATTAACCATATTCCAGTATTATTGCTTACAGCAAAGAATAGTATAGAAGATCGAATTGAATGTTATCAAGCTGGAGCCGACGGCTATATCAGTAAGCCTTTCGATATTAAAGTACTGGAAGCCAAAATTCAGAGCTTTATCATCAATAAAAGAACGAAGCAGATCAACTTCAATAACAATACACAAATTAATATCGCAACTTTGGATTACACTCCTGTAGATGAACAGTTCTTACAACGAATGATCAAGGTTGTTGAAGAAAACTTAGGTGACGATCAATTTGATATTATTAAGCTTGGGGAGATACTCGCACTATCCAAATCGACACTATACCGTAAAACCAAAGTACTGCTTGATTTATCACCGAGTGAGTTTATAAAAAATATTCGCTTAAAACATGCCTGTCAGATGATGGAAAAAGATAAATCAATTACGGTTAGCGAAGTGGCATTTGCAACCGGATTTTCTGATCCACGTTATTTTGCGACTTGCTTCAAAGCGTCTTTTGGAATCACACCTACCGAGTTTCAAAAAAACACAACTGTACAACATGTGTAGCCGATCCGTTTTTTTTACCTGTTGGCTTTCCATATGATCGATAATTTACTTATTTTTAATAACAAATAGCATAGCGACACACTTTTTGAAAAAGTATATATTATTTCTGGATACAGAAACCTCCGATCTTCCTAAAAAATGGGATAAAAAATACAGCGATATTCAAAATTGGCCTCATGTATTGCAATTAGCATGGATCATATTTGACATGGAGATTAATGAAATCAAACGCACAAACAAATACATCTATGAACCACTGATCCCTATAAGTCGAGAATCAGAAAAAATTCATGGCTTAACACCCCATTTTTTGAGAGAGCATGGTGACAACAAAAAAAACGTACTTCGAAAATTAGCACATGATCTAAAAAAATATAACCCTTTAATTGTTGGTCATTTCTTATCATTTGATTTACAAGTCTTGTGCGCTGAATTTGTTAGAGTAAAACTGCCTATCCCATTTGAACAATTCCGCTATTTTTGTACCTTATGGCATAGCAAAAAGTATGTACGAAATCCCAATATGGTCTATATGAATCTAGCACTCCTACATGAAGCGTTATTTACAACATTGCCCGAAAATATGCATCATGCTGAAAAAGATGCCGAAATAACTGCAAAATGCTATTTTGAAATGATACGCAGAAATGAACTTTCAATAGCAGATGTTGAAAACCAACAAGCTCAATTTCTACCTATATTTCAACCTTAAATCCGCTTATATGAATAATTCTGAGGTTATTTTATCGTTATTAAAAACAACTCAACCTTTTCAACTCTTGCCCGATTCCGTGCAAAAAAGTTTAGTAGACCTAATGACGAAATATACATTTACAAAAGAAGAGCTGCTTTACCGACAGAATGTGACAGATATTGAAGGAATAGATCTCATTTATAAAGGTGAATACGAAACTTTTTTCTTAGATACTAGTGAAAATAAACATTCTATTGAGATCCATCATCATCCTTATTGCTTTGGAGGAATATCTATTCTGCTAAACCGTAAAAAGGCATTAAAATCTGTCATGGTCAAAAAAGGAACAACCATATACCGATTGCCCCGTAAAGACTTTATTGAACTCTGTCATGTCAATGAGGATTTTTTTCATTTCTTTACAAATTCATTTGGACGCAAAATGCTAGAAGAAGATTTTTCGCATTTCGTAAAATCGCCAGCACCATTTGAAGAAAGTTATTACGCAGCTGATCAGTTATATTCTCGAAAGATTGATAACATCATCTATAAAGATATTATATCCGTTCCCTACCATACGCCTATTTTCGAAGTAGCACAAAAAATGTCAAGACATAAAATTAGCTGCATCTTTATAACGGAAAAAGAAGAAATCATCGGATACGCAACAGATATAACATTACGCGACAATGTATTAGGCAAGCAAATAGAAGCTACACAACCGATCGGGTCGGTGATGGACAATCCGATTGTCAGCATCTCTCATCAAGCCTTTCTATATGAAGCCGTTCTCATGATGTTCCGAACGAAAACCAAATATCTTTTAGTCGAAAAAGAAGGTAAATATGTTGGTTTTTTAAGCCGTAATCGCTTACTAAGTGAGCAAGGGCAATCTCCCTTAGTTTTTATACAATCTGTAAAATTAGCTGAATCTATAGATGAGCTCGGAGATAAATGGAATAATGTACCTAAAATTATAAACCAATTGCTAGAGCGCGGTGTCCATGCAGAAATTGCCAACCAAGTGATCACCACAATTGCCGATACCATTTCAATCAAAGTGATTGAAAAAGTGATCCAAGAAATTGGAGAACCTCCCGCAAAATTTGTTTTTATGGTAACAGGAAGTGAAGGCAGGAAGGAACAAACACTCAAAACCGATCAAGATAATGCCATTATATATGAAGATAAAGCGAATGAACATCGTGAACTTGTTAGAAGTTATTTTTTAACTTTTGCAAAGAAAGTCTCTGATTATTTAAATAAAATTGGATTTGTATACTGTACCGGTGAATTTATGGCGAGCAATCCTAAATGGACACATTCTTTATCCCATTGGAAAAATAATTATAAAAATTGGATAGAAGATACCATGCCCGAGAATGCGATTAAATTTTCAACGTTCTTTGATTGTAGGCGACTCTATGGAGATCAAGAAATCATTGATGAACTTAAATTATTTTTAAATATAGAATTACAAAAACCAAATGAACGCTTCTTCTCCTTCATCGCAAAGAATGCTTTGCAATATCAACCACCATTAACATTTTTTAATGCCATAAAAACACAAACCATTGGAACTGCTGAATTTTTAAATATCAAAAAAGCGATGACTCCAATTGTGGATCTGGTGCGTGTATATGCATTAAAAAATAGAATTTATGAAGAAAATACTGGCGAAAGGCTTAAAAAATTGGTTAAGCTCGGGATCTTCAATCAGACACAATACGAAGAATTATATCAATCATACTATTACATGATGGCCCTGAGATTAAAAAATCAAACTAATGAGATTTTAACCTCAAAATCTGAACCCAGTAATTATATTCGAATCGATAGTCTAACTAAAATTGAAAAAGCAACTTTGAAAGAAATATTTAAGACCATTAGCAATTTTCAATTGGGTATCAAATTTAAATTTACGAGCAGCCTCTAGCTAAAAAACGATTGATCTGTACATAAAATAATCGATCAAGAACTTGTGAAAAAAGTGCTCATCTAAGCGTAATTTTTAAAACAACAAATAGGATGAACACCTAAACAATTAGGATTGCATATTCTTTATTTATCTTGCAGAAATACACATTTAATAAAAATATTTCAACATTTAAACTTAAAATCTTAACTTTTTAGTATATATTAGAAGCAATCATTAATTTTGTAAAAAATTTGTAACGTTAATTCATCTATGCATATTTTAAAATCACTAGTTATAACTGTATCTCTTCTATGCGCTCATCAGCAATTCGCTTCGGCCCAAGCTCCAGTAGCTCAACCAACAACAGCAGCTGCTAACAAATTTGGCCCTGAAGGTTTGAGTAAAGGTAGTCTTGCAAATCAGTTTGACCATTTGAACTACATTTCAAAAAATAATTATGATTTCAAGATGGTACGCAAATCAAATCTGGAGATCATCAGAAAAAATGTAGTAGATACTGTCAGCAAACTTCAAAAAGAAATTACTGCATTAAAATCTGCAAGCTCAAATTACGGATCGACAACCAAAGGATTACAAGATAGTGTTCAGATATTAAAAGACCAATTGGCTCAGGAACAAGAAAAAGCCGATAGTTTCTCTTTTTTAGGAATCAATACTACCAAATCAGCTTATAGCAGTATCGTTTGGTTAATCATTGCCGTACTCTTGATCAGTACAGTAACCTTTCTATTCTCTTACCGTAAAGCGAAAGTAAATACTGATGAATATCAAAAAACGGCAGATCAAGCACAAGAAGAGCTTGCGTTATTCCGAAAAAAGGCACTTGAAAAAGAACAAGCATTAAAACGTCAACTTCAAGATGAATTAAACAAAAGATCGTAACGATTTTTTAATACATTTAAAATAAGGGCAATTGCATCGTGCAATTGCCCTTATTTTATTCGAGATAAAGAGTGAGAATAGGATTTGTTTATAAATAATTCAATATGTTTTCGAATAATCAGCGCCATGATACAACAAATATGTAACGATCGGAGTTGTATTTGATTCAAACTCGTTCTATATTTGAATTAAAATCAGGATTTTTTATCGTTTGTCCAATGATGACAAAAAAAGATGAATAGTGTCTTTAAAATGGATAAAGCCGTCATATTAAGCTGAAATTATCTTTTTTCGAGAACATATATTATTAGAATGAATAACAAATTGACATATTTCAATAAAAAAGAATTTAATTGAAATTTCTATTTGTTTTTCAGCGACAATAAGCTTATTTTTGCTGACCAAAAAGAGGCGGTTTATATTGCCTTTATAAAATTGATTAATAAATATTTAGTCCCCATAATATGCCCAATATTGGTAAAATAGCGCAGATTATCGGCCCAGTGGTTGACGTCAACTTCGCCGACAATGAAAATCTACCTAAAATTTACGATGCCTTGATTATCGAGAGAGAAAATGGTCAACGTGTCGTTTTAGAGGTTCAACAACACTTAGGTGAGGAACGTGTTCGTACAATTTCTATGGATGCAACCGAAGGTTTGGTTCGTGGAATGAAAGTTGTCGACACAGGTGCTCCAATCAAAATGCCTATTGGTGAAGAAATTAAAGGTCGTGTATTCAACGTTGTGGGTGATGCCATTGACGGGATCAAAAATTTAGATAAAACTAATGGTCGTTCAATCCATAATGTTCCACCTAAATTTGAAGATCTATCGACTGAAACTGAAGTACTTTTCACAGGTATTAAAGTAATCGATTTATTAGAGCCATATTCTAAAGGTGGTAAAATTGGATTATTTGGTGGTGCCGGTGTAGGTAAAACTGTATTAATTCAAGAGTTAATCAACAATATCGCAAAAGGACACGGTGGTTTATCTGTATTTGCTGGTGTTGGTGAGCGTACACGTGAAGGTAATGACTTATTGCGTGAGATGTTGGAATCAGGCATTATCAAATATGGTGAGCACTTCATGGAAGAGATGGAAAAAGGTCAATGGCCTTTAGATGCTATCGATACCGAATTGATGAAAGAATCGAAATGTACTTTCGTATTCGGTCAAATGAATGAGCCTCCAGGTGCACGTGCACGTGTTGCTTTATCAGGCTTAACGATTGCTGAATATTTCCGTGATGGTGAAGAAGATGGTAAAGGTAAAGACGTATTATTCTTTATTGATAATATCTTCCGTTTTACACAAGCGGGTTCTGAAGTATCTGCTTTATTAGGCCGTATGCCTTCTGCAGTAGGTTACCAACCGACGTTAGCAACAGAGATGGGTTTAATGCAAGAGCGTATTACCTCTACTAAAAACGGATCAATTACTTCAGTTCAAGCGGTATACGTACCTGCGGATGATTTAACCGACCCTGCTCCAGCGACAACATTTGCTCACTTAGATGCAACGACTGTATTATCACGTAAAATTGCAGAGTTAGGTATTTATCCTGCAGTAGATCCATTAGATTCGACTTCTCGCATCTTAAGCCCTGCTGTTTTAGGTAACGAGCACTACGATACAGCACAGCGCGTAAAAGAAATCTTACAACGTTACAAAGAATTACAAGATATCATCGCCATCTTAGGTATGGATGAGTTATCAGAAGAAGATAAATTAACCGTACAACGCGCACGTCGTGTTCAACGTTTCTTATCACAACCTTTCCACGTGGCTGAGCAATTTACAGGTTTAAAAGGTGTATTGGTAGACATCAAAGATACAATCAAAGGGTTTAATATGATCCTTGATGGTGCTGTTGATGAGTATCCTGAGGCAGCTTTCAACTTAGTAGGTAGCATCGAAGAAGCAATCGAAAAAGGTAAAAAATTATTAGCTGAAGCAGTTTAAGTTAGTTGTTAGTATTTAGTAGCTTGTATTTAGATCTCGAAAACTTAATATGAAGGTTTTAGATGCTAATCGATAGCAAAAGTCTAAATACTCCATACTAAATACAGTGTAAAAGTCTAAGTACTTAATACGAACTACTAAATACTATTATATAAAATGAAATTATCTATAATCACTCCTGACAAAATAGTATTTGAAGGTGATGCAACTGCGGTAACTGTTCCAGGTACTGCAGGATCTTTTCAAATCTTAAAAGATCACGCTGCTATCATTTCTACTTTAGAAGATGGAAAAGTAATTATTCAGCAAGGTAAAGACGAGCAAACCTTAAGCATCAAAGGTGGTGTGGTAGAAGCTAAAAACAATGTCGTTACGATATTAGCTGAAGGAATTATTGAAGCATAACTCATCTCTTGATGATATCTAAAAGCCTCTTACTTAAAAATAAGAGGCTTTTGTATTTTTATCCACTTGTCCCAAATAGATATCCACATCTTGTTTATAAATGAATGGAAAAATTCTTTCCAGTTAAATGGTCACTTATAGACCTATCTCAAATCATAACTTGTTATACGTCGTATATCGTTTTCTTAACACTTGTCAACAAGATGTCTACAACATGTTTATAACCTCCTAGAAAATGGAAGAACTTCACACTTTATATACCTTTATCAACATGATGTTTATAAAACCAAAATAAACTGTTCTTCACCAAACATCAGGGCTCAAAGGTCTACATCAGATCATAACTGACTACACTTATTATATACATTTCTTAACAAATGCCAATAAGATGTCTATAACTTTCCATAGATTTAAAAAATACATGCTATTTTATCCACTTTTACCAATAGATATTAACATCATGGTAACAAAGCAGATAAAATATAACAGTACATTTTTATTTTTGACATGATTATAAACCAATTATTCCCATTAGTTTATAAGAATTTTACACCTAGCATTCATGACCAAAAATCTAATTATTAAGCCAATAAAAGGATTCGAAAACCGATACTCCAGCGTGTATAAAAAAATCAAATAAATTCACAATTATCCTTTTTTAAGAAGAATTTCACACAAAAATCAAAAAAAAAGTTTTCAGAACAAGTAGACCGATTTTAAATACGGTCTACTTAACGCACTTTAAAATATCAATATTATTGAAATTGTTAAAATTAAATTTTGTAAAAACCAATAATTCAAAATTATATACTTAATCAAAAAAGTCAAATATAGCTATTGCCAATTATTTTTATTCGGAGTAACTTAAAGAAATAATTTTAGCACCAAAGTTTACGGTTAAAATTACATTTACCCAAGGGAAACAAAAACAAGTTATTTTTTAATATTTACTAGAGGGGGTAGATCATAGGCTATGAAGTATTACGACGAGAACACATTAATTTACTTAGACGGATCATACGTCAAAGCTTTTGCGACAGGTCTTGACTTGTATACGCAAGCATTACACTATGGTTATGGAGCGTTCGAAGGCCTTCGGGCATATAACACCCATAATGGACCTCGTATTTTTAAGGCACTCGAACATTTCGAGCGTTTACAAAAATCTTGTGAAGCGATTAACATTCCTTATTCCTGGGACAATCGTGAGTTGATCGACCGTGCTTATGAATTACTTGCTATTAACAACTTACGTTCAGCCTATATTCGACCATTGGTATTTTCAGGATCTAATATGCACTTGACCTCATCAACCGAAGCTAGAATCATGATGGCCGCTTGGGAATGGGGACCATATTTAGGTCAGAATTTATTGAAAGTGGAAATTTCAGATATCGAACGTCCGAGTTCAAAATCATTTCCGATTTCATCTAAAATATCAGGGCAATATATTAATTCAATCCTAGCTAGCAGCAAAGCAATCCAGCATGGATTTGATGAAGCTTTATTATTGGATCAAGATGGTTATGTAGCGCAAGCTTCAAGTGAAAACTTATTCATAGAAAAAGATTTCAAAATCTACACCCCCCCTATCCAGAATATTTTCCCTGGGATAACACGAAAAAATGTCATCCTTATCTGCAAAAAATTAGGAATTGACTTAATTGAGAAACGACTAACTATTCAAGATATCCATGAAGCTGATTCAGCCTTTTTATCCGGAACGGCAGCAGAGATCATAGGAATAAAACAAGTCGATCATATTATATATAAAGAAAACTGGGAGCATACAATAGGTGCTTCTATTCAAAGAAGATATAAAAATTTAGTATTAGAGAACGAGAACTATGAAGTCATCATCTGATAAGGAAAACATATTGAATAAATACAGCCGTACATTCACACAAGATGAAACACAACCAGCAGCAAAAGCGATGCTGTATGGTATTGGTCTGACGGATGCGGACATGGAAAAAGCGCAGGTAGGTATTGCAAGCATGGGATACGATGGTAATACCTGCAATATGCATCTAAATGATTTAGCACAAGTTGTTAAAAAAGGAGTTTGGTCAAATGATTTAGTAGGTCTTACGTTTGGTACTATTGGTGTAAGTGATGGGATGAGCAACGGTACAGCAGGTATGCGCTACTCGTTGGTGAGTAGAGATGTTATCGCTGATAGTATTGAGACCATCTGTGGTGGACAATATTACGATGGATTGATTGCGATACCAGGATGCGATAAAAATATGCCTGGAGCTATTATCGCAATGGGCCGTCTGGATCGTCCAGCGATTATGGTCTATGGCGGAACTATTGCCCCAGGCCATTATAAAGGTGAAGATTTAAATATTGTTTCCGCATTTGAAGCTTTAGGGCAAAAAATATGTGGTAATATATCCGACGAAGATTATGACGGTGTGATCCGTAATACTTGCCCTGGAGCAGGTGCTTGTGGCGGAATGTATACCGCAAACACCATGGCTGCTGCCATAGAAGCATTAGGTATGAGTTTACCTTATTCATCTTCTAACCCAGCTGTTTCACAAGATAAAAAAGATGAATGTCTAGAAGCAGGTAAATATATCCGTATCTTATTAGAAAAAGATATCAAACCTTCGGATATCATGACACGTAAAGCATTTGAAAATGCCATTCGTGCGATCATCATCTTAGGAGGAAGTACCAATGCTGTGTTGCACTTTATTGCAATTGGTAAATCTATAGGAGTAGACATCACTCAAGACGATTTTCAACGCATGTCGGATGAGACACCGGTCTTAGCAGATTTTAAACCTTCCGGAAAATACTTAATGCAAGATTTACATCAATATGGTGGTATCCCTGCTGTTTTAAAGTATCTATTGAACGAAGGCTTATTGCATGGTGATTGTTTGACTGTAACAGGTAAGACACTGGCAGAGAATTTGGCAGATGTGAAATCCGTCATCGATTATGATCAGAAGATCATACATAAATTGAGTGATCCAATTAAAGCAAATGGTCACTTACAGATCCTTTATGGTAATTTAGCAGAGAAAGGTTCTGTTGCTAAAATTTCAGGAAAAGAGGGGGAGAAATTTGTCGGTCCAGCTCGTGTGTTTGATGGCGAACAAGATCTTATCGTAGGTATTTCATCAGGACGTGTTAAAAAAGGTGATGTAGTGGTTATTAAAAACGAAGGACCTGTTGGAGCACCGGGAATGCCTGAAATGTTAAAACCTACTTCGGCTATCATTGGTGCAGGATTAGGAAAATCGGTTGCATTGATCACTGATGGAAGATTCTCTGGAGGAACGCATGGTTTTGTCGTGGGACACATTACCCCTGAAGCGTACAAAGGAGGTTTAATTGGATTGGTAGAAGATGATGATATCATTGAAATCGATTCGGTCAACAATACTTTAAACTTAAAAGTAGATGAAGCAACAATTGCAGCTCGACGTGCACAATGGAAACAACCAGCACTAAAAGTAACTAAGGGAGTGCTTTACAAATACGCAAAAACCGTTTCCGACGCTTCAGATGGCTGTGTAACAGATCTATAAAGCAAAAGACCGAATAATCAACAAAAACAAAAGAATTACAAATCGAATAAATTAAAAATAATGAGTACGCTGGAAAAAACTGAAAGTAAGGAATGTACGAAGCAGCCTCAACCTATTAATCAATTGACAGGTTCGCAGGCGGTATTAGAAGCCTTATTGTGTGAAGGTGTTGATACCGTATTTGGATATCCTGGAGGAGCGATCATGCCGATCTATGATGCATTATATGATTACAATGAAAAATTGACTCATATTCTTGTCCGTCATGAGCAAGGTGGTATCCATGCAGCACAAGGCTTTGCAAGAACCTCTGGCCGTACCGGTGTTGTATTTGCGACATCTGGTCCTGGAGCAACAAATTTAGTAACTGGTTTGGCTGATGCTATGATCGATAGTAATCCTATCGTCTGTATCACTGGACAAGTATTCGCTAGTTTATTGGGTACAGATGCTTTTCAAGAAACAGACGTCATTAATATTACCGCACCTGTCACCAAATGGAGTTACCAAGTGACAGAAGCATCAGAAATTCCTACAGCAATAGCCAAAGCATTTCATATTGCTAGTACGGGTCGTCCTGGTCCCGTATTGATCGATATTACAAAAAATGCTCAAATGGAGTTATTCGATTATTTAGGATATGAAAAGTGTACACACATACGCTCATACCGTCCTTCTCCAATCGTCAGAAAAGAATATGTACAAGAAGCTGCAGCTTTAATCAATAGTGCTCAAAAACCATTTATCTTATTTGGTCAAGGTATCATCCTAGGGAGAGCTGAACAAGAATTTAAAGCTTTCTTAGAAAAGTCAGGAATACCTGCCGCGGCAACCGTAATGGGACTGAGCGCACTAGAAACAGATCATCCACAACATGTTGGAATGCTAGGTATGCATGGCAACTATGCGCCAAATGTGATGACAAATGAATGTGACGTCTTAATCGCTATTGGTATGCGTTTCGATGACCGTGTAACTGGACGTCTTGACAAATATGCGAAACAGGCAAAGGTAGTTCATCTTGATATTGACCCTGCAGAAATTGATAAAAATGTACAAACAACTGTTGCCGTTTGGGGAGATTGTAAAGAAACATTGCCACAACTGACTGAATTGATTGACAAAAAAGACCATACCGATTGGTTGGCACAATTCAGAACGTTAGAAAAAGAAGAAATTAAAGAAGTCATCCAAAACGAGCTTCATCCAACTGGTGATGTACTAACCATGGGTGAAGTGATCAATTTACTAAACGAATTGACAGAAGGTAATGCGATCATCACCACAGATGTGGGTCAACATCAAATGGTCGCATGCCGCTACTCAAAATTCAAACAATCAAAATCGAATGTCACTTCAGGCGGACTGGGAACAATGGGATTTGGTCTACCTGCAGCTATAGGGGCTTGGTATGGTGCACCTCATCGTGATGTTATTGCGATTATCGGTGATGGAGGTTTCCAAATGACATTACAAGAATTGGGCACGATTATGCAATTTGGTGCTAAAGTAAAAATCTTGATCTTAAACAATCAATTCTTGGGAATGGTACGCCAATGGCAACAGCTTTTCAATGAAAAAAGATACTCATTTGTTAATATTACAAGTCCAGATTTTGTTGCACTAGCAAAATCATACTACATCGATGGCCAAAAAGTATCTGAAAGAGATCAATTGAAAACAGCGTTAAAAACCATGTTGGATCACGATAGCGCATATTTACTAGAGGTAATGGTGGGCAAAGAGAACAATGTATTCCCTATGGTTGCCCAAGGAACTAGTGTTTCAGAAATTAGATTGAAGTAAAAATGGAAAAACAAGAATATACAATTACGATATATACGGAAAATTCTATCGGTATGATCGGTAGAATATCAACCATATTCTCAAGAAGAAAAATCAATATCGAAAGCTTAAACACTTCACCTTCCGAAGTCGAAGGCATTCACCGCTTCACAATCTTAATCGCGGAAGCTGAGGAAGTAGTCCGCAAATTGTGTCGTCAAATTGAAAAACAGGTAGAAGTACTGAAAGCCTATTATAATACGAATGATGAAGTCATCTGGCAAGAACAGGCTTTATATAAAGTCCCAACAGATATCATTACCGAAAAAGTATATGTAGAAAGACTATTGCGTCAATATGGCGCATCTGCAGTTGTAATCCGCAAAGATTACACCGTATTTGAAACTGCTGGACATCGAGAGGAAATTGATAAACTAACAGAAGAGTTGACTAAGTATAACTTAATCGAATTTGTACGCGGTGCACGTATCGCTATCATTAAAGAAAGTGCAGGATTTCATGCTAAGCTAAAAGAATTTGAGCGAAGAGAGCCTTCTGAAGAAGTTGTTGAAAACGAATATCTTGAAAAAGGAGATAATGTGTTTACCATGTAACCACACTTTGGCTTAGCTTCAATCTAGAGTAATGAAATAAATCGATTAAAAAGAGTAAAAAATGACACAACATATATTTGAATTTATCATCAATAGTCGCAAAGCCTTCATCCGCTTGATCGATGATTTAACAATAGACGAATTAAACCAAATACCAGAAGGATTCAATAATAATATCTTTTGGAATTTTGCACATATCGTTGTTTCCACTCAAACTTTGAGCTACGTTCGTACTGGCATCCTAGCAAATGCTTCAACGGTAAAGTACAATGACGATTATAAAAAAGACACAAAACCAACACGCGAGGTGACGCAAGCAGAAGTGGATGAATTTAAATCTTTAGCGCTAACAACGATCGATCAGATTCAAAGCGACTATGCAAAGGGAACTTTCAAATCCATCACACCGTATGCGACCGCAACGTATGGTTCTGAGATGAAAACAATCGAAGAAGTACTAATCGCGACATTATCGCACGATAATTTGCACTGGGGATATGCCCAAGCACAACGCAGAGTAATTAAAAATAATAAATAGAATAATCAACAAACCATCAATAAGAAATTAATAATAACAATGGCAAATTATTTCAACACACTACCACTTAGAGATCAATTACATCAATTAGGTCAAGCAGAGTTTATGAACAATAGTGAGTTCGCAGACGGTGTGGATGCTTTAAAAGGTAAAAAAATCGTAATCGTAGGCTGTGGTGCACAAGGATTAAATCAAGGTCTAAATTTAAGAGATAGCGGTTTAGATGTATCATATACATTGCGTAAAGAAGCTATTGAGCAAAAAAGAGATTCTTGGAAAAATGCTACGGACAACAATTTTAATGTTGGCACTTACGAAGAGTTGATCCCAACAGCAGATTTAGTGATCAACTTAACACCTGATAAACAACATACAGCTGTGATCAACGCCGTAATGCCTCTGATGAAAGAAGGAGCTACATTGTCATATTCTCACGGTTTCAATATTGTTGAAGAAGGCATGCAAATCCGTAAAGATATTACGGTTATCATGGTCGCACCAAAATGCCCAGGATCTGAAGTTCGTGCAGAATATGTACGTGGTTTTGGTGTTCCTACTTTAATTGCTGTTCACCCAGAAAATGATCCTCAAGGAAAGGGATGGGCTGAAGCAAAAGCATATTGCGTAGGTACAGGTGGCCATAGAGCAGGTGTATTGAAATCGTCATTTGTTGCCGAAGTAAAATCTGATTTAATGGGCGAGCAAACCATCCTATGTGGTTTATTGCAAACAGGTTCTATTTTATCTTTCGATAAAATGGTTGAACAAGGCATTGATGCGGGATATGCTTCCAAATTAGTTCAATATGGAGTAGAAGTTATCACGGAAGCATTAAAGCATGGTGGTGTAAGTGGCATGATGGATCGCTTAAGCAATCCTGCTAAAATTAAAGCTTTTGAATTATCAGAAGAATTAAAAGATATCATGCGACCATTATTCCAAAAACACCAAGATGATATTATCTCAGGTGAATTCAGTAAAACAATGATGGAAGACTGGGCTAATGGTGATGCTAATCTTTTAAAATGGAGAGCTGAAACCGGTGAGACAGCATTTGAAAAAACACCTGCAGGTGATGTTAAAATTGCAGAGCAAGAATACTTCGACAATTATACATTAATGGTTGCTTTTATCAGAGCTGGTGTTGAATTAGCTTTCGAAACGATGGTTGAAGCCGGTATTAAACCAGAATCAGCTTACTACGAGTCGTTACACGAGACTCCTTTAATCGCGAATACAATCGCTCGTAAAAAATTATTTGAAATGAACCGTGTTATTTCAGATACAGCAGAATATGGCTGTTATTTATTTGATCAAGCTTGTAAACCATTATTAGCTGATTTCATGAAGACAGTACAAACTGATTTAGTAGGTAAAAACTACAATGCTGGTAAAGACGGATCAGTAGATAACGCTCAGTTAGTGGAGATTAATGAAATTTTACGTAATCATGAAGTAGAAATTGTTGGTCGTAAATTACGTCAAGCAATGACTGCAATGAAAGCTATAAAAACTGTTTAAAATTTCGTAATTTAGACTGCAAAAATTCGGCTGTTTTTAGGAAGTTCCTAAAAACAGCCGAATTAAATTGAAAAAATTAACATTAGAGAAGAAAATGTCAAAAACATTAGTAGAAAAAATTTGGGATGCGCATGTCGTCAAACGTGAAGAAGGATTTCCAGATATTATTTATATAGACACACACCTTATCCATGAGGTAACTTCACCACAAGCATTCGACGGTTTACGAAAAAGAGGCTTACCGGTATTTCGTCCCAACCAAACTGTCGCAACTGCAGATCATAATGTTCCCACTGTAAATCAGCATCTTCCGATTAAAGAAGAATTATCACGTTACCAAGTCGATATGTTGACTAAAAACTGTGCTGAATTTGGAATTAATTTATACGGTCTCGGTCACCCCTATCAAGGCATTGTACACGTTATCGGCCCAGAACTAGGTATTACCCTTCCTGGTAAAACCATGGTATGTGGAGATAGTCACACCTCTACCCATGGTGCATTTGGCGCTATTGCTTTTGGAATAGGCACTTCTCAAGTGGAACAAGTTTTTGCAACACAATGCTTATTGCAACAAAAACCCAAAACGATGAAAATCGAAGTAAATGGTGATTTGCAAAAAGGAGTAGGCGCAAAAGATATTATCTTATACATCATTGCAAAAATCTCCGCAGCAGGTGGTACAGGCTATTTTATTGAATATGCTGGTTCTGCGATCCGTTCTTTAAGTATGGAAGCAAGAATGACTATCTGTAATATGAGTATTGAAATGGGAGCTCGAGGCGGCTTAATTGCCCCCGATCAAGCGACTTTCGATTACGTAGAAGGACGTGAATTCGCCCCTAAAGGTGAAGAATGGGATCAAGCATTGGCCTACTGGAAAACATTATATTCTGATGATGATGCACAATTTGATGCTGTATTAGAATTTGATGCAGCAGATATCGCACCGATGATCACCTATGGTACTAACCCAGGAATGGGAATGGGGATCACAGAAAATATTCCGGCTACACAAGCGCAACCAGAATCTGAACAACCATCTTATCAAAAAGCACTCAATTATATGGGCTTTGCAGATGATGCTCCAATCTTGGGAAAACCTGTAGACTATGTCTTTATTGGAAGCTGTACTAACTCTCGCATCGAAGATTTACGTGAAGTAGCTGCCTTTGTTCAAGGAAAACAAAAAGCAGAACAAGTAGAGGTATGGATCGTCCCAGGCTCTAAGCAAGTAGAAAAACAGGCCATCGAAGAAGGATTAGACAAGATTTTCGAAGCCGCAGGTTTCCAATTACGTGAACCTGGATGTTCAGCTTGTCTAGGAATGAACGAAGATAAAATTCCTGCAGGGAAATACTGTGTTTCAACTTCAAATAGAAATTTTGAAGGACGTCAAGGTCCTAATGCTCGTACCATGCTTGTATCACCTTTAACTGCCGCTGCCGCAGCTGTTACAGGTATTATTACGGATGTACGGGAATTGATATAAATTAAATATGAATAGTACTGTTCTTTAATCACTTCACTTATGTGCCAAATTTGTCAGACCGTAGCAGTCACTGAAAATAAAGTCATCCATAGAGAATCGCAGAGCTCCGCTACCACCTTTAACCAAAGAACTTTGGATCAGGATTATCGTACGTTAAAGTCTGCTTTAAAACCTGGAATGCGTATTTTGGACATTGGATGTGGAACAGGTGCCATCACCAAAGACATCGCTACAATTGTAGGGCCATCTGGTTATGTTATTGGAATTGATAATACTGCCTCATTTATTACCGAAGGAAAAAGTTTATTCAAAAACATACCCAATCTGGAATTGGTGCACTGCGATTTGTTAGATTTTGAAAGTATTGAAAAATTTGATTTAATCGTATCAGCAAGAACCTTCCAGTGGATTTCAACACTAGATAAAGCGATTGATAAATTGAAAACGTTATTAAAGCCCAATGGGCAAGTATCGATTTTAGATTATAATCATGAAGCGATAGATTGGAATCCAAAAATACCAAGAAGCATGCAACATTTTTATCACATGTTTCTCATGTGGCGAAATGATGCTGGTATGAACAATAGAATAGGCTATGATCTGGAGGAAATATTTGAAGAGCATGGATTTGATCAAATAGAAGTGTTCAATGCAGATGAACATTATGAGCGTAGTAATCCATTACATCTAGAGAAACTAAAAATATGGTCTAAGGTGGCCAACTCCAAACAGATGGTAGAAGAGGGATATTTGAGTGATCAGGAACGTTTAGATGCTATTCAAGATTATAATAATTGGGCTGATCAGGAAGCGGTAAGTATGACCATGAAACTACGAGAAGTGAGGGCAGTTTTAAAATAAAAAAACTAGTATCAATAAATTATTTGGATAAAACCATCATGAGTATATCGAGGCACGCACATAAAGATAAGTATGCTTCTCATGATAGCTTAATCACCATTAAGTAACAAACCGAGTTTATTTATACATTTGAAGACAGAGACTCGTAAATAATGAATTGGATGAAACCATCATGAGCTTAAAGCAGCTCACAAACCGAGATAAATACTCGGCTCATGATAGCTTCATCACCATTAAAAAACAAACCGAGTGAAACGAGTTCATTTATACAGTTAAGAACAGACACTCGTAAATAATTATTTGGATGAAAAAATTTGAAACATTAACAACAACGGTAGTTCCTTTACCGATTGAAAATATAGATACCGATCAGATCATTCCAGCTCGCTTTCTAAAAGCGACTACACGTGAAGGATTTGGTGATAACTTATTCCGTGACTGGCGTTACGACAGCAACAATCAACCAAAAACTGATTTTGTGATGAACGATGCTACTTATCAAGGAAAAGTATTAGTCGCAGGTAAAAATTTTGGTTGCGGTTCTAGCCGAGAACATGCCGCTTGGGCTATCCAAGATTATGGATTTGATGCGGTTATCAGTAGTTTTTTTGCCGATATCTTTAAAGGAAATGCGTTGAATAATGGCGTATTGCCTATTCAGGTTACAGATGAGTTCTTAGAAACAATCTTTGATACCGTTTTTAAAAATCCTGCTACCGAAATCATTATTAATCTTGAAAACCAAACGGTTACTTTATCTGAAACAGGAGCTCAACAATCTTTTGAAATCAATCCTTACAAAAAATCATGCCTGATCAATGGTTATGATGATATTGATTTCATCTTAAACAACAAAGCTGCAATCGAAACCTTCGAACAAACAAGATAATGATAGAACCTGTCGTCCATATTGCTAATTTAACTGTTCAATACCAATATCATGTGGTATTGCAAGACTTGAATTGGCAAATTGAACCAGGTCAACACTGGTTAATCGGTGGTAAAAGCGGGACGGGAAAGACCACTTTGGCACAAGCTATTGCGAGGCATGTCTCATATCATGGAATTGTAAATGTCAACTTTGATAACAGCTCACCTCTTCCCCCAGAAGTGTTATATGTCTCCAATTGGTACCAATTCACCAATCTAGAAGGTGATAAAAATTTTTATTATCAGCAACGATACAATAAGCATCAAACCAACGATACGTTAACAGTACAGGCCGAATTTCAACATTTTGGAAAAGAAAAACATTTGCAATTCGATGACGTAAAACCATACCTCGAAACTTTTGGATTTGAAAATGTTCAACATACACAACTCATCGAATTGTCCAGTGGAGAACATAAAAAACTACAGCTGATCAAAGCATTATGGCTGAAGCCACAGGTTTTGATTATTGATCAACCTTATACTGGCCTGGATCGCCAATCGCGACAGGAACTCAATCATGCATTTGACGGCTTAGCACAAGCGGGTGTGACCTTGATCTTAATCAGTAATGATCAAACGCTACCAACCTGTATCAATCATTTTGCGGAAATACAACAAGGGCAATTAAAGGAGGTTTCTTCACCAGCAGCATTGTCACGAGAAAAAGAGCGTGCAAGAAAACCACTTCCACATTTTTTACAAAAATCTCCCCGTATAACTTCCCAAACCATGGTAAAAATGTCCAATGTGGATGTTAGATATGGGGAAAAAGAAGTATTAAAAAAGATCAATTGGGAAGTAAAAGCGGGTGAAAAATGGTTGTTACAAGGCCATAATGGATCAGGAAAGTCGACGTTATTAAGTTTAATCAATGGAGATCATCCGCAAGCATATGCCAATGATATCGTTCTGTTCGGTAAGCAAAGAGGCTCTGGAGAAAGTATATGGGACATCAAAGCTCATTTAGGAATTATTTCACCTGAGATGCATTGGTACTTTGATCAGACAGCTAAAGTTTGGCAAAGTGTCGCTTCCGGATTTTTTGATTCTGTTGGATTATTCCGTAACCTCAGCTTTGAAAAACAACAATTATTAGATCAAATATTGGATTTTTTTGATTTAAAAGAAGATAAAAATAAATTATTAAATACCCTACCCTTAGGCAAACAGCGCCTTGCTTTATTAGCAAGGACTGTCATAAAGAATCCAGAATTGTTGATTTTGGATGAACCCTGCCAAGGTCTTGATTACGAACAAACACAACATTTCAATGCCGTAGTAGATGAATTGTGTACCTATGGCAAGACATTAATTTATGTCGGCCATTTTGAAACACAACTCCCGTCATGCCTGGAAAAGAAAATCATATTAGATAAAGGAATGGTTCAGTCCATTGAAGATATTTTACAATACGCATAGCATGAAACCATCCTCAGCACACTACTCCCAACATCATGTAGATCTGCTGATGATCGTTTCATCACAAACATAAAAAACGAGTGATATGAGTTCATGAATACCGTTGAAATCCTACACTCAAAAATAATTAATCTGATGAAAAAAAATATACTCGTTATTCCTGGTGATGGAATAGGACAAGAAGTTACAATTTGGGGTAAAAAAGTTCTTGAGACAATCGGACAAAAATATGGTCATCAATTTAGTTTCGATGAAGCCATCATGGGGCATGTTGCTATTGAAGCAACTGGAAATCCATTGCCTGACGAAACTTTAGAAAAAGCAAAGTCAAGCGATGCCATCTTATTTGGAGCAATAGGGCATGCTAAATATGACAATGATCCCTCAGCAAAAGTTCGTCCGGAGCAAGGATTGTTAAAAATCCGAAAAGAGCTTGGACTTTACGCAAACTTACGTCCAATTTTGTTATTTGATGAACTTTTAGATGCTTCAAGCCTTAAGCCAGAAGTATTAAAAGGAACAGATATATTATTTTTCCGCGAGTTAACCGGTGATGTCTATTTTGGTGAAAAGAATCGTTCTGAAGACAATAATTTCGCTTCAGATTTAATGAATTACAATCGATATGAAGTAGAGCGCATTGCGCACAAGGCTTTTGAAGCTGCCCGTACACGTTCCAAAAAATTATGCTCAGTGGATAAAGCAAATGTCTTGGAAACATCTCGCCTATGGAGAGAAGTTGTTCAAGAGATTGCAAAACAATATCCTGATGTAGAAACAGAACATATGTTCATCGACAATGCTGCCATGCAATTAGTTAAAAATCCAAAGAAATTTGATGTTGTATTGACCGCTAATTTATTTGGAGATATCCTGACAGATGAAGCTTCACAAATCGCAGGCTCTATGGGTATGCTGGCTTCTGCTTCCATCGGTGATGGTACTGGATTCTTTGAACCTATTCATGGGTCAGCACACGATATCGCAGGACAGAATAAAGCCAATCCGTTAGCATCGATCCTATCTGCTGCGTTGATGTTAGATATTAGTTTCGGTTTACAGGCCGAAGCAAAAGAAGTTACCGAAGCCGTTGCTGCAACATTAAAAGCGGGCTGGAGAACAGGCGATATCGCAAATGCAAACACACCTGCAGATAAAATATTAGGCACACAAGAAATGGGTGCACGAGTATTAGAATTTATTAAATAGACTGAACAGAGTTTCTAAAATAAAAACGTAAAGCTATGTTACACGATCCAAATCATCTATACATCTTCGATACAACTCTTCGCGATGGCGAACAAGTACCAGGATGTCAATTAACTACTCCTGAAAAAATCGATATTGCAAAAGATTTGGAGAAACTGGGAGTCGATGTTATTGAAGCTGGTTTCCCAGTTTCTAGCCCTGGAGACTTCCAATCCGTTGTTGAGTTATCAAAAGCGGTAAATGATGTTATCATCTGTGCATTAACACGTGCCAATCAGAATGATATTAAAGTCGCTGCAGAAGCCCTAAAATATGCAAAAAGACCACGTATTCATACAGGTATCGGAGCTTCTGATATGCATATCAAATATAAATTCAACTCCACGCGCGAAGAGATATTAGAACGTGCTGTGGCTGCAGTAAAATATGCAAAATCGCATGTCGAAGATGTAGAATTTTACGCCGAGGACGCAGGTCGTGCAGATTTAGTTTATTTAGCGCAGATGGTTGAAGCAGTGATTGCTGCAGGTGCTACTGTAGTCAATATTCCAGATACAAACGGATATTGTTTACCAGACCAATATGGTGCAAAAATCAAGTTTTTAAAAGAAAATGTTAAAAACATTGATCAAGCTATTATTTCTGCACATTGTCACAATGACTTAGGATTAGCAACCGCTAACTCTATTGCGGCAATCCAAAATGGTGCCCGTCAGGTGGAGTGTACCATCAATGGTATCGGTGAACGAGCAGGAAATACTTCATTGGAAGAAGTGGCAATGATTCTAAAAGTACATAATCAATCTTTCGGTAATTTAACCTCAAATATTGATAGTAAGATGTTCACTTATCTATCACGTAAAGTGAGCGAAATGATGAATATGCCCGTTCAGCCAAACAAAGCAATTGTTGGACGAAATGCATTCGCACATAGTTCTGGAATCCATCAAGATGGATTTCTAAAACACCGTGAGACTTATGAAATTATTCGTCCAGAAGATGTAGGATTAGAAGAAGCAGGTATTATCTTAACCGCTCGCTCTGGTCGCCATGCTTTAAAACATCACTTGGAACGCCTAGGCTATACCTTAGAGAAAGAAGCCCTCTCACAAACATATGAGCGCTTTCTAATTCTTGCAGATGCAAAAAAAGATATTTGCGACGATGATCTCAGAAGTTTATTCGCAGAAAGCGTTTAATAAAACAAAAACTTATTAAAGCGTCATTTTGACAAAGAATAACTTTACAAGTAAAAAGTCAAAAAACTTAATTACTTTTATTCTAAGTCGAAATGGCGTTTTTTTATAACAAACAATCACCTAATCATAATAAAACAAAATGAGTTTAGATTTTTCTAATTTACAAATCGACTCAGAAAGCACTTACCACCGTATCAAAGATGTCGTCAATCGCACTGCTTTGCAATACAATACTTATCTTTCTGAGAAATATGGCGCAGATGTCTATCTGAAAAGAGAAGATTTACAAATCGTCAGATCATACAAATTAAGAGGTGCTTATAACAAAATTATTTCCCTAAGTGAAGAGCAGCAACAACGAGGTGTCGTATGTGCCAGTGCTGGCAATCATGCACAGGGAGTAGCTTTTTCTTGCAAAAAGCTCGATATCAAAGGCGTTATCTTTATGCCTGGACCAACACCAAAACAAAAAATAACACAAACAGAAATGTGGGGAAATGGTAATATTGAAATTATATTGACCGGAGACACATTTGATGATTGTCAGAAAGCTGCCCGCATTTATACCGAAGAAAATAACATGACTTTTATCCCTCCTTTTGATGATCCCAAGATTATTGAAGGACAGGGAACAGTAGCCGTAGAAATCTTACAAGACTTGCCAGATGTTGATGCTGTTTTTATTCCGATTGGTGGCGGTGGCCTTTCTGCAGGTACGAGCTACTATTTGAAGAACAAAAATCAAAATATCAAATGCTACGGTGTAGAGCCACAAGGAGCCGCTTCCATGCAAGCTGCATTTACAGTCGGAAAACCCGTAGAACTAGAAAAGATTAATAAATTTGTTGATGGTGCTGCTGTACAAAAAGTTGGCGAACTGACATTCGAGATCAGCCGTCAGTATTTAGATGATATTCGATCCATACCTGAAGGAAAAATATGTACATGCATATTAGAACTTTACAATAAAGATGCAATCGTTGTGGAGCCTGCAGGTGCCCTATCCGTGGCAGCCTTAGAATTCCATAAAGAAGAGATTAAAGGAAAAAAAGTAGTATGTATCATTTCAGGAGGAAACAATGATATCAACCGTATGAGTGAAATTCAAGAATTATCACTCCTTTATGAAGGATACAAACATTACTTTATTGTACGTTTCCCGAACCGTCCAGGGGCTTTAAAACTATTTGTATCCGAAGTACTAAGTCCAAAAGATGACATCACCCGATTTGAATTTATCAAAAAAACGGAACGCGAACGTGGGCCAGCTTTGATCGGTATTGAATTGAATAATCCGGCAGATTATCAATCTTTGTTACAAAGAATGACGGACAATAAATTTGAATATATTGAATTAAATAAAGATCAAACATTATTTGAATATTTAGTATAAGAGCTTCAAATGCAAAATCTAAAAAAGGGAAATATGAAATAAAAGCATATTTCCCTTTTTGCATTATCCACATCCAATACCTATTTTAAACCTTATCGATCTAATTTTAATCATAATTTACAAACAAGTTTACTTGCATACACTTATTTTTTACATTTTCTAAGAATGTGACAAATCACATGATGATCACTACTTTTGATCAATAAAGATCTCGGAACGAATACCATATCCAAAAACAAATTGAGAATAGAACAGCCTATTAATAAGATAAATATATTTTTTTTACATATATTTAAACTAAAAAATATTATGAAAACAACAGCTATTCTATTCATGTTAAGCATCATCTGCACCACGGTATTTGGACAGACAGACAAAAGCAAAAGAGCAAGCCCTCCTGATAGTGTTAAAGTCACTACAAATGATGGGGTAACAATTGATATACACTATAGCCGCCCTTCTTTAAAAGGACGACAAATTGGAGTTGACATCGTTAAAATAGGAGAAGTATGGCGTACCGGAGCAAATGAAGCAACCACAGTAGCTTTTGATCACGACGTCCTTGTCGAAGGTGAAAAGTTGCCGAAAGGAAAATATAGTTTATATACGATTCCAGGAGAACAGGAAACCATTGTGATTTTCAATAAAACATGGGATCAATGGGGTACAAAATATGATAAAAATCAAGACGCCCTGCGCGTTAATGTATCCAGTGAAACTAATAATCTAACACAAGAACAATTTAAAATTGATGTTGATAAATCGGGTAAAATAGGTCTTTTATGGGGCGATTATGTACTTCCTATACAAGTCAAATCTGCGCTTTAACTGACCAAAAGAATTGATAGCAAAGGATAAACAAAACCAATTAAATTTGGCACTGGATTTTTGAAAAATTGATACAAGTATTTGCATCATCAAAATAGTCGCCATCATAATGAGAAGTCGAGCATATGCCGATAAACTTCATTGATCATGTGGAGGAGAAATCTAAAAAGGCCAGATGAATGTACAACATCTGGCCTCTTCCTTTAATTTTTAAAATTCTTAATTCTTCAAGTATTTTTCAAGAAACTGATCCTGCTCCCATAATAAATGAAAAATATTCTCCTTAGCCACATATCCATGTGCCTCTCGAGGAAGAATAACCATCCGCACAGGAGCCCCAAGATTTTTCAATGCCTGAAAATAACGTTCAGTTTGTAAGGTAAATGTCCCCGGATTATTATCTGCTCCCCCATGTACAAGCAATAAAGGTGTTTTCATTTTATCGGCGCTCACAAATGGAGACATGGTCATATACAATTGGGGATCGTCCCAGAAATTACGTTGTTCACTTTGAAATCCAAAAGGCGTCAATGTACGGTTGTAAGCACCAGAGCGCGCTATTCCGGCTGCAAATAAATTTGAATTAGATAAAAGATGTGCCGTCATAAAAGCTCCATAAGAATGGCCTCCCACAGCAACTTTCTTACGGTCAATATAGCCCAAGTTATCCACAGCATCGATCGCAGCAGCACCATTAGCGACTAATTGTTCGATAAAAGTATCATTTGGTTCTTGTGTTCCCTCTCCAACGATTGGGAATGCCGCATTATCCAATACAGCGTAACCTTTAGATACCCAGTAAATGAAAGATCCATAGCTAGGATAAGTAAATTCTTTTGGATTTGCCGTAGTCTGTCCTGCAGTATTTTTATCCTTATATTCTCTTGGATAAGCCCAAATTAATAAAGGAAGTTTCTTTTTATTTTTGAAATCATAACCAGCAGGTAGATACAATGTTCCCGAAAGATCAACACCATCCTTACGCTTGTAATTCAAAATCTCCTTATGCACTTTTTCTAAACTTTTAAATGGATTTTCCAAATGAGTCAGTGCTTTTTGCTTCCCTGATTTCATATTTTTTGTAAAATAGTTCGGAAAAACAGAAGCTGATTGCAAAGAAATCAACATGTCCCCTGTTTTGGGATCAATAAGTTGTACGATGCGTTCTTGAAGATCCGAGTTTTTAGCTATATAAAGACGTTTCTTTTTTAACGTTTTGAGATCCAATTCATCAATAAAAGGAAACTCACCTTCTTTGGTGAAACCTTTTCCAACCAACAAGGTTTTTCCATTTTGAATGTACATCGGATAAGTTCCAAAGTTATTACGATCTCTAAAGACATCTCCTGGATCATTATACACATCTTGGCTATTACGATCATTGACCAATCTCGAATTTCCAGAAGTAGGATCAACCAAAAAAGTTTTCACATTACGTGTATCGTACCATTGTGAGTTGACCAAAGCATACTGATCATTACCCCAAGTAACACCAGCAAATCGATCTTTAGTTTTTGTGATGAGCTTTGGCTGACCTGTAAAAGGAAAGTCCAATGTATATAGCGCATCGCGGTACTCTACCTGTTTACTTGGATTTCCTTCATCTAGCGCTTCAACAAAAGCCAAAGTTGCAGGCTTATCATCTCTCCAATGCAGATTGCGTCTACCCGTACGTGTCGCGGAAAATCCTTTAGGCATTACTTCAATCAAAGGAACATCACTGACCTGCGTGATTAATTTTCCTGCTAGATCGTAAATAGCTGTCTCCTGTGGAAATCTAGAATAGGGAACAATATAAGAATAGGGCTTCTTAATTGTAGTAACTATGATATATTCACCATTTGGAGAAAATGAAGTTCCTGCAAAAATAGATTTTTCCCTAAACATTTCTATTCCACCCTTTAGATCTACGATCTTTAACTCAGATTGTACCAATGTTTCAAAATTTGCTTCATCTTGTGGGTTTTTCAACAAATCTTGATAAGTTCTCAATTGCGAAACCTGGCCATCACTTGTCGAAACAATTGGTCCTGCCGGTAGATCCTTAGTTTGATCAATTAACTTGGATCTATTAGCCGGCAATGTTGAAATTAAAAGACGATCCGAATTTCTAAACCACTTAAATGGCGCATCCATAGTAGCATTTAATACATATGATGTTAATTGCGTGACCTGCATCGTGGTTAAATCCAATACAAATAATGCAGTACCTGTAGCATCTGTCTGAGTAAACGCCAATTTCTTATTATCTGGAGAAAAAGTTACATTTGACAATGCTGGATTTTCAGGCATTCCTTTAAAATCTGTAAACTCTTTATCATCAGCAATTTTCTTTAATGATATTTTATTAAAGAAATTTTCTGCACTTAAAACATTTGTGACTGGATTAATCCGAAGACCAGCTAATTTCATCTCTTCCTGCCCCAGTTCTGTCAGTGATTTATACGTAGGACGATACATAAACAAAATCCAATTACGATCACTTGATATACGCATTTGAGGAGGACGAACAAAATCAGCTAAAGCTAAAATTTCAGAAGAAGGTTGCTGGAAGGTAATATTCTCTTGTGCAGAGGCTTCCAGAGATAACAAAAATAATAAACCGTAAAATAATTTTTTCATATATATTGTAATATAATAAGCTGTCAAAATATAGTAAAAAATTAAATAAAAGCTAGAAGATGTAGTCACTTTATGACACTAATATTAGACAGAAAAAACATTCTTAAAATACATATATTTTAGAGGTTCTAAAGTTATCAACATTAATTTAATACTGATAACCAATCGAATACAAATATTGCGCATGCGCAAAGGCATATATCGCTCACTTTTTTCCACCAATGTGGAAAAGTCAAATTACAGCTTCGAATTAAATTTATGATATTTGTTAGAGTTGAGAAATTAGGCTTCTCAAACTTGTTAAAATCATTCAACTCAACTCGCCTTCTTTTGGGAAGCGCGATTTTAAATTTAAGTAAAAATCATGGCAAGAATCATCAAATTCGAGAAAAACGATTGTGCACCTTGTGCTCAAGTATCTGCATATCTAGATCAAAAAGGTATCAAATATGAGTCTATCAACCCATTTGATCAACCTGATTTAGCTGCAAAATTTAAAGTACGCACTGTTCCGACCGTTATCGTTTTGGAGAATGACGAAATTCAACACCGAATTATCGGTTTCAAGCCTGAAGAATTAGGAGCAATCGCATTATAATAATAATCTGGTATCAAATTTTTATAATCCATGATACATATTTATTACGATAGCAAAACAGGAAATGTACAACGTTTTATGGATAAGGTCACGCAAATCACAGGCTGGCAAGGACATAAAATAACCGCAGATCTTGTTGCTGAAGAATCGGGGCATCTCGTGACTTTTACAACTAATTTCGGACAAGTACCCGAAGCGACCTCAGTTTTTATGAAAGCAAATGCTTCAAAAATCTATTCGGTCACTTCGAGTGGTAACCGCAATTGGGGGCAAAACTTCGGATTAGCAGCTGACAAAATTTCAGCGGATTTTGACATCCCATTGGCTTTCAAATTTGAATTGTCTGGTACAATGGAGGATATTAACCAATTTATTGACATCATAAAGAACAACTGCGATGGTAGCAAACGAGGTAGCAAAAAACTGGATATTGCTTAACAACGAAATCATGATCAAACATGAGGACGAGTTTAGCTTACATAAAGATAAAGAGGCAGTTCGTGCCTATTTTTTAGAGTATGTAAATAAGAATACCGTATTCTTTTATACACTAAAAGAAAAAATCGATTATTTAATTGAACAAAATTACTATATCAATTTCTACGAATGGTTTACATACGAAGAAATGGAAACCGTTTATAATTTTGTTTTTGCAAAAAAATTCCGCTTTGCATCCTTTATGGCTGCATTTAAATTTTTCCAGAGCTATGCGTTAAGAGACGACTCAGGGGAGAAATTTTTGGAACGCTATGAAGACCGCGTAGTAGCAGTAGCTTTATTTTTAGCACGTCAAGAAGGTGTGGAAAAAGCGATTGCTTATGCCGAATTATTTATCAATCAAGAATATCAACCAGCAACACCAACATTCTTAAATGCAGGTAAAAAACGTTCTGGTGAATTGGTATCTTGTTTCTTAGATGAGATTGGAGACAATTTGAATGGCATTGGTTATGCTGTTGATTCAGCAATGAAGCTATCTTCTATAGGAGGAGGTGTTTCATTCAATATTTCAAAAATTCGTGCTCGAGGTGAAGCTATCAAAGGAGTGGAAGGTCGTGCTGGAGGTGTTCTTCCCATCATGAAAATCATGGAAGATACGTTTTCATACGCCAACCAATTGGGTCAACGCCCTGGTGCTGGTGCGGTATATTTGAATATATTCCATGCCGACGTTGAAGAGTTTCTAGACTGTAAAAAAATCAACGTTGATGAGAAAGTGCGTATAAAATCACTTTCTATCGGTATCATTATTCCTGATAAATTCATGGAATTAGCGGAAAAAGATGAAGCTTGTTATTTAATCTATCCACATACTGTGATGCTAGAATATGGTATACCATTGGATGAGATGGATATGGACCAGATGTACGAAGAGCTGATCACGAATCCAAATATCAAGAAGAAAAAAATAAACGCACGTCACCTTTTGGTAAAAGTGGCTCAAACACAAAAAGAGTCAGGTTACCCATATATTTTCTATAAAGAAAACACCAACCGTGTTCATGCATTGAATGGTATTGGTAAAGTAAAATTCTCTAACTTATGTACCGAAATCATGCAGGTATCAGAAGTTTCAGAAATCAATATTTATGGAGAAGAAGATCAAATCAAATACGGTATCTCCTGTAACTTAGGTTCATTGAATATTGCAACCGTAATGGACAATAAACGCGTGAAAGAATCTGTTAAATTGGCGATGCGTGCATTGACAATGGTATCTGATGTTACCGATATCAAAATGGTTCCATCCATCGCTAAAGCAAACAAAGAACTTCACTCAGTCGGGCTTGGTGCGATGAACCTACATGGTTACTTAGCGAAAAGCTTTATCATGTACGAATCGGAAGAAGCATTAGATTTTGCCAACGCATTTTTTATGATGATGAACTTCTACTCTTTGGAGGCATCTATGGAAATCGCACGTGACCGCAAAAGAACATTTGTAGGATTTGAAAAATCAGCTTATGCAGATGGATCATATTTCAACATGTATACAGAACGCGATTATTTACCAAAAACAGATAAGGTTAAAGAATTATTTGAAGGGGTACATATTCCAACAATTGAAGATTGGGAAAAATTGAAAGCAGAAGTTCAAGAGCATGGTATATATCACGCTTATCGATTGGCTATTGCACCGAACCAATCCACCTCTTATATCATGAATGCAACGGCATCAGTAATGCCAATTGTAGATATCATCGAAGTTCGTGAGTATGGAGATAGTACAACATATTATCCAATGCCTTATTTGACAAATGATAATTACTTCTACTTCAAATCAGCATACGACATGGATCAATTCAAGGTGCTTAAATTAGTATCCGTTATCCAACGTCACATAGATCAAGGGGTAAGTACAATTTTGCACACCAATTCGAAGGATAATACACGTGACCTATCTAGATATTATATTTATGCACATAAATTAGGCCTTAAGTCATTGTATTATACACGTACACGTAAATCATCTATTGAAGATTGTGTTTCTTGTTCTGCATAATTCTTCATTCAAAGATAAAACCCATAAGCTATTCAAAATCTAATACAACTTTTGAATAGCTTTATTAATAGATACATTCAATAATTCTCGCTGTAAAAATAATGAGTAAACAATATACTGCTGTAAACTGGAATACGCCAGATAATGATTATGCCTTGATGTTTTGGGAGCAAAATATTAGACAATTCTGGATTGATACCGAATATATCCCTTCAAAAGATATCGATAGTTGGAAAGGATTAAGCTGGGAAATGAAAGAATGCTATAAAAAAGCATTGGGCGGATTGACTTTGTTAGATACATTACAAAGCCATACAGGTATGCCAAAAATCATTGACCACACGGAGTCTTTACAAAATAAGGCTGTATTATCCTATATGTGTATGATGGAGGCTATTCACGCAAAATCGTATTCAACTATTTTTACAACAGTATCTACGACAAACGAAATCAATGATATTTTCGGTTGGGTAGAACAAAATAAATTTTTGCAA
This sequence comes from Sphingobacterium sp. UBA6320, assembly GCF_002440335.1. Taxonomy (NCBI): domain Bacteria; kingdom Pseudomonadati; phylum Bacteroidota; class Sphingobacteriia; order Sphingobacteriales; family Sphingobacteriaceae; genus Sphingobacterium; species Sphingobacterium sp. UBA6320. The sequence continues at coordinate 248,178 of NZ_DJTA01000002.1, forward strand.
TTCAAAGCCTCTACCATTGATTCTTACTATCGCGTATTAGATAAGGAAAATCCAACAAACGAAGAATTATTTATGACCTTAGCTGCATCTGTGCTTCTAGAGTCATTTTTATTCTATTCAGGATTCTTCTTGCCTTTATGGTTATGTGGACAAGGACAAATGGTGGCATCTGCAGACATCATCAAAAAGATCATTGCTGACGAGTCTATCCACGGTGTTTTTGTTGGATTAATGGCACAAGAAGTCTTCAAAAAAATAAAAAATCAGGAAGAGGTAAAACAAAAATTTATTACTTTGCTGAACCAGTTGTATGACAACGAAATGAAATATACAGAAGAAATCTATACAGAAGTTGGTTTAACAGCAGAAGTAAAAGAGTATGTACGTTACAACGGAAATAAGGCATTAATGAATCTTGGATTTGATCCAATTTTTGAAGTAAAACAAGTAAATCCAATTGTTTTAAACGGCTTAAACACCGAAACAACACAACATGACTTCTTCTCTAAAAAATCAACTAACTACGAAAAGTCAATGGAAATCGTACATCTTAAAGATGATGATTTTAAAATGGATGCTACAGTAAACGTATAAGGATATATTTAATCCGATATAGATTCCCTTTACTGAATAAGTAAAGGGAATTTTTATTTTAAACGAATCCATGATCTGATGGATTTGCAGAGTTAAATAATCAGATTCATGAATACATCCAATATTCATATGATAAATCGCCATAAGGAATAACGAATATCTTGTTTTACTCCAAAACAGTAAAAGACAAACATATCAACTTGAAATACAAACTTTCACACTCGTTATCAATAATTGAAGAAACAGAGCAAAAACTATAAAACGTAAAACCCCTATTACACAAACGTTTGTCTGAAATCGAAGCAATACAGAGGAAGCTCTTTTGAACTATATTTGGTGTTACCAACAAACCAATTCGACTAAGATGAATAAATTATTTACATTTTTATTATTATCTGCTATCAGTATACAATCCTATGCACAGCAGGACTATAGCCACCTATTTGCAAAAAACGATTACAGTCAAATAAAAAAGAATGTCAACGATGAAGATATTGCGCGTATCAGCAACCCAACTTTGCAGAGAGCCGCAAGACAATTAAAAGATGGATCCTATCCTCTTCAAAAACGTTTACGTGCCTATACAAACTACCTCTCTCCCATCATCTTGAGCAAACAGCTCAAAACAAGTCCATACTCTCAATATGAAAACCCAACAGGTATCTATTTCTCTGCAGGAGATGAAGCAATTGTATGGGTCGGAAAGAACAATGGAGCAACACTTGCTCTTCGTGTAACGAATTGGGATGATAAAAATTTTGAACAAAAAGATTACCAGCTCAAAGAAGGATATAATGCTTTCAAGATTGAAAATAAAGGAAATGCATACATTCAATATTTTTCAGAAGACAAAGTTTCGTCAAAAAAGATCAATATCCACATACTCGGTGGGAAAGTGAATGATGTATTTGAACGAGGTAAGCATACCAATAAAGATTGGGATGATATGCTGGCAAATGCCTCGGGTCCAATTTTAGACATTGTTGGAAAACAAGTACAACTGGCATATTCGGTCAAATCATTACAGCAAAATGCACCTCACCAAGGCGTAGAACTGATCCAGCTATATGATTCTATTATCGGTATTCAACACCAAATTATGGGATTAGCGCAAACTAAAAGAGTTCCTAAGAATAGGATATTTGGTCGTGTGATCTGGCAAGGGTTTATGCATGCCGATGGTATCGGAGCTGCATTTCACGATAATACCATGAAAGATGTCGCTAACGTCGCTAATCTTAGAAAAAATTCTTGGGGAGTAGCCCATGAATTTGGTCATGTCAATCAAGTACGACCAAATATGAAATGGGTCGGTACAACAGAAGTAACCAACAACATTTATTCGGTATGGACACAATATGTCTACAATAGTCATAGTCCAAAATTAGAAAGAGAGCGCTTAAAAGATTACGATGAACCTAAAATTGGAGGTCGAATCACCTCTTATATGGAATCTGCATTTGTACACCGTCAACCTTGGTTAACACAGGCAGGTCCAGACCGATGGGATCGTCAACGTCCACGTGATTGGGGCGGAGATCACTTCGTAAAATTAGTTCCCCTTTGGCAATTACAATTATACTTTACTGTTGCAGGAAAAGGAAATGTCTGGGAACATAAAAACTTCTACGGCGATATCTATACAAAAGCCATCAATGCTGCAGAAACTCCAGAAAAGCAAGATGCATACTATCAAATTGAATTCATCAAAAATGCATGTGATGCAGCAAAATTAGACCTCACAGATTTCTTTGAACAGTCTGGTATGCTCATACCAATAGATCTGTGGGTAGATGATTATACCTGCGCACAAATGACAATCACCGCTTCAGATATTGCTGAAATAAAACGGTATGCTGCAAAATATTCTAAACCCTCGACACCAGTATTACATTATATCACCGCAAATAGTGCTGACATCTATAAAAACAAATCACCCCTAAGTGGAAACACAGGAGCTGGTTTTGAAAAAAAGGAAGGTAAAATCATTATTCAAAATAATGCGTGGAAAAATGCAGTAGCATTTGAAACATACACAGGCGAAAAATTGGTAAAGGTAGCCTTCGTTGGTGCTGGTTCAAACGATGCGTCCAATACCATTGTACACACTCCAGCAGGCACGACACAGGTCAAAGCTGTCGGATGGGATGGAACAAGGATGAATGTATTATAGTAATTGATAAAAGAGGCTGGTTTTTATATGATCAACAAAAAATCAGCCTCTTTTGCTAGTAATTAAGCTTTGCCAATCGAGCATACATTTCTACAAATGCACATTGATCAAGTAAATCTTTTTTCTCTTTTCGATTCTTAAGCGTCCAATCGGCATAGAACAATCCCTTTTCATCGCGCATATACCGCCACGCATAGTTCAGATTTTTAGCGAATACATTGATATATTTCGGATTTTGGTCTTGTTCATATAAACTAATGAAACCCCGCATCATCACAGCATGAAACCAAAGGTTACTATTTTTCAGCAGCTTAAAGTCTTGTCCTGTGACATCTTGAAAAAAATAAGAATAACAGGCTTCAGCTATTTTTTGAGCATGAATCAAATAGTGCTTCTCTTTGGTCAATCGATATAATAAAGCGGCAGCTTGCAACATTTGACCTGAATTATACGAATATTTTGCTTTATCCAAATGACCATTTAAGCGCATATTATCCCAATAAAGTCTATCAGTAGGGTCTTCCAGGTTTTCTTTTGTCCAATGGTAAAGCCGTTTTCCTTCTAGAAAATATACACTATCTTTTGTTGCTTCAAAGAGTTTTAGTGCAAATACACTAGCAGGAGCATTGGAACAGGTATTTTTTGATTCCTTTTTTTGCTCGCACCAATAGATTCCTCCTCCTAGCAGGCTATCTTCACCACTTTTTACAAAAGTCCATATCTCCTTAGCTTTTGTAAGATATACATCCTTTTTAGTATACAAATAACTATCAGTGAAATCAATACCCAACCAAATATTATCATCATAAAAACGATCAGAGGCAGCTGCTGTGTTCAAATAAGAAGCATAACCTACTGGTAGACGTTTTTCATCACGATAGACATGAAGACCTATCAACACCTTTTTATCCAGAATTTTTTGATATTCTTTTTTTTGCTTTGGCAACTCCATCAACGCATTCACTGCCGAAAAACTACCCGAAAAAGGCCATAGATAAGCATATTTTTTCTGCTGCGCCGCTTGTTCATTATTGTTTAAATAATCAGCTTTAAAATTTTCATCAAAAGGATATTTCTCCAATAACAACCGATTATCCGAATTTCCAAAAAACTGATAAATCCGCTTCATGGTTTGTGAAGCTGCCAAATCAAATGGCACCTTTTCCTGTGCACACAACGGAATTATACACAATTGAATCATTAAAACTGCACAAAAACTAAATAATTTCATATTTGTGATGAGATCTAAAAAAGGCTGTCCCTATTTGGACTGCCCCCAAAATATTGG
>NZ_DJTA01000031.1:0-75260 GCF_002440335.1 Sphingobacterium sp. UBA6320
TAATAATAATAATAATAATAATCGGCAAAATATCAGGCAAGCAGTAGATCCTAATGAAGAACTCATCAAGAGGGTAGAAGAACTAATGAAATTTACTGAAGAGCAGGAGGTTGAACCTATCGGAAATGTCAATTTAAATATTGTAATTTATGTTTACGGTGAAGGTTTTGACTATTGTTTACTTGATTCGGGATTGGATATACCTTTTTTGTTTGGTGATGAAAAACCTGAAGCTGTATTAGAAGAATGTCATTTTTTACATATTAACCTTGCTTTATACATTAGGGTTGATCAGGTATATATATTTGATTTTGATGAAAATTATGTGATACTGAATCCAGCTGTTGATCGCAATTTATCCAATATCAGAAGCAGGAGAGTGAAAGAAAAACTGAATAGTTATCGTGTTATTGGAAAGCCATCGGGTTATTTTCATATACATCCAGATCTGAGTATTGAACTTCGTGCTTTATTAGATAAGTATATGAATAAACGTTTTGAAAATTAATAGTTGTATTTCTTTACTACTTATATCTATCTTTTTGATTTGTGAATATGGATTTAATCACTGTCAAAGTTGAAGTGTTGCATACAGGTTTATAGATTAAAATTACACGATTTTGCTGCGAAAAAAAATACTGCCAACCAGATGAGTCCTTTAATTAGGAAAAAAAGGAAAGCACCTATTCCTACATTTTTGATCCATTGTCTATTTTTATTTTGCATAGTTGATTTATTTGTTTAATGTAATTTTATTCAACCTCTGTTTTATTTTCTTTTACTAATATAGATAGCTGTATGGTGAATTGAGCCAATAGGAATACTGATTTCTTTTTGATCTAATAATTCTAAGTTATTTAATTTTATCGGATCACCAAAATGCTTTTTTTCTTTACATATACAGTGCTATGTACTTTTCTTAAATACCAAAAATTAGTGGAGTCGAAAATCTTTAAGTGATCAAGATAAATAAGTGATAGTAAGTGGTGTTATAAGTAAACTTTATCTGGTGTAATTTATGTGCTTGATCTAATATGGACTGCTACTATTGGGTTGTTTTTGTATATAATTGTTCTGCTGAGTTATTTTTGAATACGGAAAGATCACCCTTTTATGTTTGAAAAATAATTATGATCAGCGGATTAAAAGGTGATCTAAGTATGTACATGATGATCTATGTATGGATAAATAATCAAGATCAATTTATTCAATTTCCTTTGCAATAAGTTTGTTGTATTAATTTTGTTATCAAAAAAAATGGCAAATTTTGTTATTTTTATCATGCATTAATATGAATTGATGATGTATATCAAAATGGTTATGAACATATGTTTGAATTATTTGCCATATATCACTTGGTAACTATTGTTCTATTAAGAGGTGCAACTAAAATTAGTTTCAGAAAACGGATTGTTTAAAATATGCTGAAATTTTATAACAATGTGGTCATTGATGCGTTTTAAAGAAGAAATTGATTAGTCATATTTATATTCAATAGTTTATGTATAAACCCGTTCAAGTTAATCGGAAAGATATTTATTTTAGACCTGATACGAAACGTGTTCTCGCCCGTTTTTTTTCATTAGGTGATGAGCGGTCGGTTAAAGTTATCCATCGTGTATTGCAATTGTCCGATGAAAAACAAAAGGAAGTTTTTGGACAAGTATTGCGTAGTTATTCGCAAAGACATCGCAGTATTGTTAAAGTTTTTGAGCGGAATTTTGATCGCGTACGTCATTTATTAGAGCGATTAGATACGCCAACGGATAAAATATCAATGACCGCAAAATTATTAATCGGCTCATATTTTACGATGGAATATTCAATTGAATCGGCTGCACTATTTAATCCTTCTATTGTTGAGCATCCGGATCAGAGTGAGCTTTTTAAAGGTGAGAAACGAGTCATTATTAGTTTTAGAGCTACAGGTGAGGGTCATGTATCATCTATTGTTTTTCGATCTGGATATATAGATGTTGAAAATAACATTCATCTGGATGTGATGGGAACGCTATTGGATAAGCCTATTAATATCAAGAATCACCGGTACAATAAGAGTAGTTTTATATCAAAGCTTATGGAGTTACATCCTAATGGAGCGTTGGCTATGGAGAAGCTCACCCAAAATTTAACTGAAACTTTTACTTATGAAGAACTGAAACGTTATGTCGAGGAGATAAGAGCAGGAATTGAGTATACAGCAGATAATGATGGGATCTTGAAGCAGGCTATATGGTTGGCTTCATCACACTATGAGATGACATTCTCCTTGGATACGGCTATATCGGAAAGGGTTATCTTTCCAATTTCTGATACGGAGAAAAGGGGTATTGAAGACGCCCGCTTTGTTCGATTTATAACACCAAAAGGAGAAGTTATTTATTATGCTACCTATACTGCATACGATGGATTTAGTATTTTACCGAAATTATTGACGACAAAGGATTTTTATCATTTTACGGTGAAGCCTATTCACGGTGAAATTGCTAATAAAGGTGCGGCTATTTTCCCAAGAAAAATCAAGGGTAAATATGCGATGCTATGTCGTATAGATGGTGAAAATAATTATATCGCTTATTCCGATTATATCAATATATGGAATGAAGCAATTCATTTGGTTCAAGAGCCTTCGAGTCCATATGAATTTATACAGATAGGAAACTGTGGTTCCCCGATTGAAACCACAGCTGGATGGTTGATCATTACTCACGCAGTTGGTCCTATGCGTGAATATGTGATCGGTGCTTCTTTATTAGATTTAGAGAACCCACATATTGAAATAGGCCGCTTAAGTCTCCCAATTTTAACACCTAATGATATGGAGCGGGAGGGTTATGTGCCTAATGTAGTGTATTCTTGTGGTGCAATCGTTCATAATGATCAATTGATCATGCCCTACGCTATGTCTGATTATGCATCGACTTATGCAACGATCAACTTGAACGATTTAATTCAAGCTATTCTTCAACCTGAAGTTTAATCTTTAATTCTTTATAAATAGTTATATAGGATATAAAATAACATAATGTACTTTCAGCTCCTTGATTTCGATTAATACCATAGGTCTCTAGCCCATCGCAACAACCTTTCGTATGATGATCGTAAAGAGGGAGCTTAAGGTCATTTTCACCTAAGAACCATTCGAAAGAACGAATCATTTTTTCAAAATATTCGTCGTTTTTGGTGATTTCAAAAACCTCTCTGAATAGGAGTACAGTGGCTGTGACATCAATAGGTTGTTGACCAAATTTACTCATATTTTGATTTTGTTTAGCCCATTTTTGATTTCCGATGATGGATAAAAATCCGTTTTGCATAATGATATTTTCCAAAAAGTAAAAAGTCGTAAATCCGATTTCTTTCAGTTTATCATCGTTTAAAAATTTATTAGACATGAGTATAGCTAAAGGTATAATAGCATTGTCATAGGCAAGTACAGGTTCAAACCATTTCCAGTCTTCATCAGCGCTGGCTTCATATTCATGTACTAATTTGAACGCTAATTTACGAAGTAGCTCGGTGATCCGTTCATCATTGGGTTGTTGTTTTAGATATTCAGATATACCCATCATCGTATAGGCAATTGCACGAATTGATTTTAAATTTTCAAAATGCGGTACTGCTTTAAAAAAAATGAGTGAACCTAATTGATAAAAATCATTGTATGGTGCTGTATTGAAAAGATAACCTAATGCCCAAATAGCTCGACCAAAGGAGTCTTCCGATCCAGTCTCTTCTAAAAACTCATTTTGAAAATTCATGAAATTATGAAAGAGACCATCTTCTCTTTGCGCATAATAAATATAACTTAGATAAGTCGAAATTCTTTTCTTTGTTGCTTTCTCTCCAAATGCATCATGTTGCATTAAACTTACGAGAAGTGCTCTAGCATTATCATCTAAACAATACCCTTCTCTGTAATTTGGAGTTGCAAAGGTAGCGTGTTGAATAATGCCGACATGGTTTGTCAATCGATCTAGATGATCCCATCTAAATTTTGGAAAACTTTCCAGGCGATCTATTTTTGTTTTGGTATCGGGACTCAAAGGTGCTAAAAATAGATTTTGGAATAATTTGGTATAGGAATGCCCTAATTTATTCCAAGTCGTCTTTTCGCCATGATGGCGAGCTTTAATTCTAAGATCTTCAAGTTTTTTTGGATTGTCAAATAGATCAATGAGAATATTTTTTAATTCTTTATAATTTTTAAAATCAAATAAAATACCTCTTCCATCAGCCAATAAATCTTTAGCATGCCAGTAAGGTGTGGATAATACTGCAGCTCCAGCTCCCACCGCGAATGAAAGTGTACCACTTGTTATTTGGGCCTCATTAATATAAGGTGTGATGTAAATATCACAGGCTGTCAAGTAAGTTGTCAATGCCTCAGTACTAACAAAATCATTAACAAAAAGGACATGCTGCTCTAGCCCTTTTTCTTTTATGAGTTCGATGAGATATTCTCGATATTCTTCGCCAGATTCCAACAGGACATTAGGATGTGTTTTGCCTACTATAAGGTAGATCGTCTCAGGGTATTCTTGAACTACTTTAGGAAGTGCTTGGATAACGGTTTCAATTCCTTTATTACGGGCTATAAAGCCGAATGTTAGGATAATTTTTTTGTTAGCTAATTGAAGTTGCTCTTTTGCTATATCTTGTTTGTAATCGAAAGCTGGGACTCCATGGGGTATCAATCTAATTTTGTTTTCATGTACATGATAGATTTTCTGAAGTAAATCTATCGCATATGAACTCATCACGACAATGATAGATGCTCGTTTGGCAATTTCTATCAGAATTGCTCTTTCGTCGATATTTGGTTTTTCTAGTATGGTGTGTAAATTCACTAATAAGGGCATGTGAAGCTGATTTATTAATGAGAGAATATAAACGCCACTATTTCCTCCGAATATGCCATATTCATGCTCCAATACCACGCAGTCGTATTTGTTTTCATTTATGAAATGAGCAGCTTGAATATAATCTAATTGCTGATGAGTATTAATTTGGAATACGACTTCCTCTGGATAGGAGTATGGTTGATCGGAAAGTGCGATAACGTGCTGCGTGATCGCTGAATCTTGGTGGTCTATGGATTGTATTAAATCATTTGTAAAAGTTGCTATTCCACATTGTTTCGGCAAATAAGTACTAATGTAAGCTATTTTCATGTTTATTTTGTAAATTTTATTGTGAAATTAAATTGTCTTGTATGATGATCTTAAGGATACTATTTTCTGTGATAAGTTCTATGATCAATGGAAGCGTGTATTATACTAATGCTTATTTTTTGTATAATACTAATGCTTATTTTTTTTAAATTTATTTTGAATAGTGAAAATTGTGACTAACAAAATGATGATTGTCTTTGATCCGATTAGTAAACAATTAGATAGGGTGAAAGTTTTTGAATTGGTTCAAGATACTGCTTTTAATTTAACATTAGCAATATCATTGTAAATCGTTAATTATAGTTTGTGAACTGAATTATTTTATATTACCTGAAAACAATTTCATCGTTTGTATGTTATTTAGATAGTACTTAATTTAAAAAAGGAGATTTTATTATGAGCGAATTAACATGGAAAGGTCGTTGGAACGAACTAAAAGGAAAAGTTAAACAGCAGTATGCGGATCTAACAGACGATGATTTATTGTATGCTGAAGGAAAAGAAGATGAGTTATTAGGTAAGCTTCAAAAGAAAACTGGTAAGACTAAGGAAGAAGTTGAAGATTGGTTGGACAAATTGAAATAGTAAAAAGAAAAATAATTTTTTGACATATAAAATAGGCTGTGTAGTATATATACAGCCTATTTTATGTGATCTATTTTTAATACAAAATCAGTGTTTTAACAACAAATTACATGTTTAACCATGAATAATCGCATGTAATTGAGCGTGTTAAATAAATTATCTACAAGATCTTTTAAAAAAAATAGCTTAATATTCAATAAGTTACATTTGACTATTAAAATTTTCCCTCATTTGTGAAAAAAAACTTTTATCTTCGTATAGCCCATCCCAAAAGGGCATGTTTTTCATAGGTAGATGAAAAAGTCGAGTTTTCCTAACTCGACTTTTTTTTGTTATACTCCTTACATGTTTTCTGATTCTGTTGCTGCGATGAGAGGTACAATTTTCATTGATTTTTTAGATGACTGTAATAACTGTTTTTTCAAAAATTGGCTATCGACATTTAAATTGCTAAAGCTGTATGAAATTTTTAATATTCGAAATTATTGAAAACAGAAAAGCCTCACTAGAAGTGAGGCTTTATTAAGCAATTAAGCAGTGCTCCCAACTGGGCTCGAACCAGTGACCAAAAGATTATGAGTCTTCTACTCTAACCAACTGAGCTATAGGAGCGGTTAATTTTTTTTGTCAAAATGCAACGTTTAGCGCGTTTTGACGATGCAAATATTGATATTTGTATTGATATTTCAAAATAAAAAGATGAAAAAAATTAAAAATATTATCCTGGATTATGGTGATGTGATCTTTATGATCGATTTTTTGAAGATGGAAGCAGCCTTTAGTGAGTTGGGTATCAAAAATGTACGTGACTATTATGGACATCGTTCGCAAACAAAACTTTTTGATGAATTTGAACAGGGGAAAATTTCATCTCAGGACTTTAGAGAAGGGATTCGCACTATATCAGGTATTTTTTCATTGACAGATCATCAAATTGATTCAGCTTGGAATGCCATGTTGTTGGGTGTACCTGATGGAAATCATGATTTACTGTTAGCATTGAAAAATAAATATAGGTTATTTTTGCTGAGTAATAATAATGAGATCCATTATAATTGGATTATGAACCATCTGAAAAGTAAGTTTGGTCTGGAGAATAATACCAAATTTTTTGAAAAGGATTATTATTCACACTTAATGGGTATGCGTAAGCCCAATGCCGATATTTTTGAATACGTATTATCGAAACACGAATTAAACCCAGATGAAACGGTATTTATTGATGATAGTCCACAACATTTAAAAACGGCTCAAGGATTGGGGATACAAACTTATTTGTTGACAAAACCAGATACTTTGCAAGCGCTAGTTTATAGAGAGGGATTATTAGAAAAATAGTAAAATATATATTTGAAATTACCAATCATAGTTGTACCTTTGCAACACTTTAAAATTAAAAGGCTACGAAAGGAGGTATATACAGAGCATGATTATCGTAAATGTAAAAGAAGGAGAATCTTTAGATAGAGCATTAAAACGTTTTAAAAAGAAATTCGAGAAAACTGGAGTTTTAAGAGAACTACGTTCACGCCAAGCTTACGAGAAGAGATCTGTAACTCGTCGTATTCAAGTTAAGAAAGCGATTTACAAACAAGGATTAAACCAAGAGGTTTCAATCTAAGGTTTCTTAGAAGATATAAAAAAGGGGAAAGTTTACTTTTCCCTTTTTTTATGCGCTTTATTTTGCTAAATTGGATACAAATAGAATGAAGTATGTATTTGAAGGAGTTTGAGCGATATTTGCAATTTGAAAGACGGTATTCAAAGCATACCTTAATTGCTTATATCCATGAGGTCAATTTATTTTTAACCTTTCTCGAAAATGAAGATTTGATTTTTGAGCAGGTTAATCATCGTGATATGCGCCACTACTTTTCATTGATGGCAGAAGCGAAAAAATCGGCTACTACTGTCAATCGAAGTATTTCTTCTTTACGTACTTACTACAAATTTTTACAGCGGGAGGGGATCGTGAAAGGCAGTCCTATACAGGTGAAAGCTTTAAAGACACCTAAAAAGCTTCCTGTCGTTGTTGAGAAAGATAAGTTACTGCTTTTATTAGATCAAATGGAAGTGAACGTTCATGATTTTGAAAGTAGGCGAGATAAATTGGTGGTTGAATTACTTTTTGGGACAGGTATTCGACTTACTGAATTATTACAAATTCAAGATCGAGATATCGACTATTATAATAAAAATATCCTTATATTCGGTAAAAGGAATAAAGAAAGGCTTGTCCCGATCAACGAAACGTTAATAAAGGAGTTACAACTTTATTTGCAAGCTAAAAGTTTGTATATTGAAAATAATAAATCAAGTTTCTTAATCGTTACTAAAGAGGGAAAACCAGCATACGAGAAATTGATCTATAGAATAGTGCATAAATATCTATCGATGGTTTCTTCACAAAAGAAGAGAAGTCCGCATATATTAAGGCATACTTTTGCAACTGCATTGTTGAACAATGGAGCTGATCTTAATGCAATAAAAGAGCTCCTCGGGCATGCTGGGCTTGCAGCAACGCAAGTATATACGCATAATTCTGTGGAGCGGTTAAAGTCTATTTATAAACAAGCTCATCCAAAAGCTTAAAAAAAGGAGGAAAAATGAACATTACTGTGCAATCAATTAAATTTAATGCTGATCAAAAGCTAATTGAGTTTATCCAAAGAAAAACAGGTAAATTGAATCAGTTTTTAGACTCAATCATTGGTGGAGAATGTTATTTGCGTTTAGAAAATGTAGATGATGAAGCTAATAAGGTATCGGAAATAAAAATAAATATACCCGGAAGTCAACTTTTTGCGAAAGGACAAGCTAAAAGTTTTGAAGAAGCAACTGATATTGCAGTAGAATCCTTAAGAAGACAAATTAATAAACATAAGACCAAAACAAAGACACAAGCAAGTAATCATAAAGAAATTTTGACTACTGAGGAAGAAGAGTATTAATGAAGTAAATATTAAAGAGAAAGGACTAATCGACGAGGTTAGTCCTTTTTGTGTTTAGATTGTTTTAAAAATTTGGTATGCTACTACCTGCTCACAGTAATTGCTATTTATAATTATTAAAAATAATTCATCAGTTACTTGGATTGATTATAAATAATGGCTATTTTTGTCTCATCATAATAAATAAGGAAATGATCGATACAATCTGTCCATTAGCACATGTAGAAGAGGTTTTTAAAACTGAAACTGGAGCGATATATCAATGTAGTCGTAAAAATTGTTATTGGATGGAATTTGCTGGTTCGACTACTTCATTTTCTGTTTCTGATTTTTTAAAATTTAAAAAATTTATTGATCAAATTGATATTGAAAAAATGTTAATTGATACTGCAAGGTCTTCGGATTTTACTTTGGTGATGCCTTATCGTACAGAACGATGCTTTCTACTGGCTGTCCAAGATATTTTAAATTTAAGAGAACTGTTGGATGGTGCTAAGTTTATGATTGAATTAAATAGTGTCATTAAGGCTTGTTTACGAAGTTCCTTAGTCTCCGTATTGGCATAAAAACCTTACTTATAATTATACTGATTCTAAACTATTTAAGTTTTTTACCGCTAATTTAGACTTAATTTGTATTGTATTATTTTTATACAAAAATCAGTTTCCAGCCGTATATTTGTATTGTTCAAGTAGGTCAGGTATTATCAAACTTGATCTTTAATATTGGAATTAAAACTTACAGATATGAAAGATTTATTAAAACTAAAATCTTCTTTAACAGAGGAAATTGAAAATATATTAAATGCTCAAATTAAAGTTGAAGCACACTCTTCCTCCTTATATTTAGCAATGTCATCATGGTGTGACGACCAAGGTTTGGAAAATGCTGCTGAATTTTTTGCTAAGCAATCCAATGAGGAAAGAGAGCATATGTTGAAAATATTTAATTATATCAACAATAGAGGCGGACGTGCAATATCTCCTGAAGTGACAGGTATACCTTCTGATTTTGATTCTTTTCGAGGAATTTTTGAATCTGCATTAGAGCAAGAGATGTTTGTAACTGAGCAATTTAATAACATCGCTGATAGATGTATGAAAGCAAAGGATTATGTTACTTTCAACTTTTTACAGTGGTTCTTATCGGAACAAGTTGAAGAAGAGTTTGTTGCAAGAAGAATTTTAGAATTGTTTGATGTAATAGGTGAAGAGGGTACTGGTCGTTGGGAAATTGACAAACACTTACTCAAGGTTACTTTTTCAGGTGAATAATTAATATATTCTAGTAAAAATAAAAAAAGGTGGTTTATTTATAATAAACCACCTTTTTTTATACAATAATTCAATATTGCTCGTTATGGTTGTGCGAAATATTGTGTATATTAACATACTAATAGAATAAGTTGTTTTGATGTCGGATAAATTCGAAATATCAGGTAGTAATCATAAGATCATTTTATTTATCATTCTTTTTTTTGTTGTAAATAGGGTTGAGGCTCAAATGCAAAAAAAGGAAGTGTATGGCTTTGTTGTGGACAGTGAGGGTCAGCCGCTTGCAGGTGTAAATGTTCGATTGACAACTTCGCTGGATACTATTGTGGCAATCACTTCTAAAACAGGATTCTATAAGTTTTTCCAAGTGAAGGGTAGTAATATCCGGTTGAACTATAGTTCACTTGGACTGCAGATCGTAGATCGATCTTATCCTCAATACAATACGACTGATCGGGTAGTCGCGGAGACGATCATACTAAAACCTCAAACCTCTGTTTTAAAAGAGATTGTTATTAAGAAATATAAGCCTATCACCTTTAAAGAGGATACTGTACAATTTAATATGGCAGCATTCCAATTTGATCGGCGAACGTTATTAGAAGATGCGTTAAAGCAAATTCCAAATTTTCAAGTTTCAAGAGATGGTTCTGTATATGCTTTTGGAAAACCGATTACTTCTGTACAAGTAGATGGTAAGAAGTTTTTTGGTGGTGATGTACTGACTGCTACCCGAAATCTTCCTGCAGATTTTATCAAAAATATTCAAGTAATTGACTTTTATGGAGATGAGGCTAATGCAAAAGGAACAAAAAGCGCAAATTCAGAGAAGATTTTAAATATTATTTTAAAAGACGATAAAAAGAAAATCACTTTTGGGCAGGTAACAGGAGGATTGGGCAACCAGGAACGCTATCTTGCTAGTGCGGGTATTAATAAATTTAATGATGGACAAGAATTATCTTTTGTCGGTTCTATTAATAATACTAATACTAATTTATTTTCTTTTGGATCTCCAAATGGTGGTGGTTCTCGTGATCGGGTTATGGGTGAATTGGCCGACTTTGCAGATCCTACCGATGGATTTAATAATGTTGGATCTTTGGGAACTAGCTTTTCAAGTAATCTAAGTGATAAAATTTCGGCTTTTGGACGTTATAGCTTTACAAATACGAAAAATACTACTAAAGGAAATTCCTATCTACAATCGGTTTATGGTTATAATACCATCAGTAATCTGGAAGATTACGTCACTAAGACTGTCGACAATACTCACCATATGAACTGGGGGTTTGATATTAAACTATCTGAATCGGATATGTTAAAAATATCCCCAACATTTTCTTGGAATAAATCGAAAGGTGATGAAATCCGTGATCGCCATATTAAAAATAGATTGATTACGAACAAAGGTGAATATGCCTCTGAAAATAATAGTACAAGTCCTAATGCAGAAATAGATATCTTGTATGCTAAAGTCTTTAAGAAACCAGGTAGAAAGGTAGTATATAACTTGCATCTGGGTTATAATTCTCTTGAAAAAAATGAAAACATCGTTGATAAAAATACAATTATCGATAGTACATTTAATGAGATAAATACGAAGAATACTTTTTTAAATCAATTTGTTAAGAGTAATAATCAAAATCAAGATATAAAAAGTTCACTATCGATCATAGAACCTGTGGATAAAGGGGGAGTATTGGAATTAAATTATGATTTTAATTATACCGCAATTGATGCAAGGCGTTTGGTTCATGAACGGAGTAATGAACAAAATGAATTATTTCGTATTGATTCGCTTAGTTTAAGCTATGATTATGCATTTTCATCCAATAGGGTTGGAATGAAATATCAACAAGATATTTTCTCTAAATTTAAATATAATATTGGATTTGCTGTGCAACCTACTGAGCTGACAGGATATTCACGTGATAAATCTATTAAAACATCATATAGTAATGTAAACTTAATACCTGCAGCAGGCATCAAGTGGAAATTTAATGAAAATACTGACCTATCTATTGATTATTTGGGAAAAAACAATCAACCCAATTTCTATCAGATCCAACCGATAGTAGATAATACAAATTCTCAAAATATCATTGAAGGAAATCCCGATTTAAGAGCTGAATTTGCCAATCGTATTTTAGCAAAATATCGTAAATCGATTGTTACCAAGGGACAGTATTTTGAGGGTAGTCTTGCATATAATTTTGTATCTGATAAAATTGTTTCTAACCGGACTACCGTTCTGAATTCTACAGTACAAAAGACTACTTTTTTAAATACTTCTGGTTATTACGATGTGAAGGCCTACTATCTATTTACTGCGGCTCTGTTTAATGATAATATACAAATGAGTCTGAATGGTAATGCAGATTATTATAATAATGTGACTTATATCAATGATAGGCGCAATGATGGCGGGCATTTCTTATATTCGCAATCCCTTCAATTCCGCTATATGTTTAATGATTTATTTGAAGCAGAACTCAATGGTAATTACTCTTTAAATAAGGCTTCATATAAACTGCCTTTTAATGATCAAATCATAGCACATACTGGTGTTCTAGGTTTAGGTTCTAAGTGCTATGTAAGTGAACATAGTTCTTTTGGTGTAGAAGTATCTCAAAGATTAAATGCAGGATATTCATCTTCGTCTTGGACAAATATTAATCCGACAATTATTAATGCTTACTTTGAGTATACGTTTATGCGCAACAACTTAGCTATGCTTCGAATTCAGGGTTTTGATTTACTAAATCAAAATTCAGGAATTACGAGAGATGTAATAGGGAATGATATTTTGGATGTCCAAAATGAAAGATTGTCACGTTATTTTATGGTTTCTCTAAATTTCCGTTTACAAAAATACCCTAAAAAATCATAATGAAAGCAGTTGTTATAACAAAATTTGGTGGGCCTGAGGTTTTAGAGGTGCAAGAGGTCGATAAGCCAACGTGTACTGGGTACGAGGTTTTAATCGAAGTGAAGGCGGCGGGAGTGAATCGGCCAGACGTTTTTCAAAGGAAGGGAAATTATAGAGCTCCTGATGGTGCTCCTGCTGATATTCCAGGCTTAGAAGTAGCTGGAGAAATTGTGGGAATAGGAGATTTGGTACGTGAATGGAAGATTGGAGATCAGGTTTGTGCGCTTTTATCTGGAGGTGGCTATGCTGAATATGTCTCTGTTGATCAGGGGCAATGTCTACCTATACCTAAAGGGTTTAGTTATGCGGAGGCAGCTGCTTTGCCCGAAACCTTATTTACAGTTTACCACAATGTATTTAAGAGAGGCACTTTGAAATCTGGTGATAATTTTTTAGTGCATGGAGGAAGCGGTGGTATTGGATCTATGGCAATACAGTTGGCAAAATTGTCTGGAGCAAAAGTATTTGTTACGGTAGGATCAGATGCTAAAGCATCATACTGTAAACGAATAGGTGCAGATGTTGCGATTAACTATAAAAAAGAAGATTTTGAGGAAATCATTGGTAAAAATCAAATTGATGTTGTGCTAGATAGTATCGGTGGTGATTACTTTGCTAAAAATATAGAAATATTGAAGGAGGATGGTCACTTAATTTATATCAATGCGATGCAAGGTGCAAAAGTAGAATTGAATCTTTTTAAATTGATGCAAAAACGTATTTATATATCTGGCAGTCTCTTAAGAAGTAGAAGTATTGCGTTTAAGAAGGAGGTGCGTAATGAAATTATTGATCATGTTTTTCCATTGTTACAACTAGGGTTATTTAAAACCAATATATACAGAGTATTTGAACTTGAAAATGCACAAACAGCTCACACGATATTGGATTCTGGAGATTTTACGGGGAAGTTAGTTTTTGTTTTTTAATAGTTTCTCGAAATCTCTCTTTGATATTGCAAAGGGGTAAAGCCAGTTGCATCTTTAAAGTACTTATGGAAACTTACAAAGTTTTGAAATCCGCTTTCAAAGCAAATCTGTTTGACATTCAGTGTCCGCTCGGCCAATAATCGGCAAGCATATCCAATACGCATCTCAATAAGATACTGAAATAGGGTCTTTCCAGATTTGGCTTTAAAATAACGACAAAAAGAATTGGTTGTCATACCGGTCATGGAAGCAATATCTTCAAGTCGAATGTGTGTTCTATAGTGTTGCGTAATGTATTCCATAATTACGTTCATTCTTCCAAAATCAAGATCTTGTCTATCAATAGGGTAGTTTTCACTGGATAATAAATGATATTCTTCTGACTCTGAAATTAAAGTTAAAACTTCTATTAATGCTATTATTTTAGTTGAATTTTGACTTTTTAAAAGTTTTTCTATAAGTGATTGTGCTGATTTTAATATTGATTTATTTAATTGAATTCCTCTTTTGGATTTTTTGAATAAGTTCTTAATTTTATGATTTTCAGGTAGATTAAAAAATTGCTCGCCTAAGAAATTTTCTTTAAAATGTGCTACTCTAATATCTGCTGGTTCGGGATTTGGACCATCCAAATAATGACTATCAAATAGCCAATAATGTGGTAAATTGGGACCAACCAAAACAATATCTCCACTTGAAAAATTGTTAACACTGTCACCAATAAATTGTGTACCAGCTCCTTTCTCAAAATGTATTAATTCCAATTCTTCATGATAGTGCCACAGATTATGATTCTGTGGTACGATATCATTTCTTACGCTGAAAGATTGTACATTGCTGTTATTGACTTTTAATAGCTGAGGCTTCATTTATTAATAAATATATGCACATTTTTTTGATTTATCGGCATGATGAATGATAATATAGTTTATTAATTGGGTAAAATACTTAAATTTTGTTCCATTATTTATTCTTTATTTTACATAAACCAATGATAAATTATATTCTATATGTCGATCAGTAAAAGTAATAAACTAGCAATTGTTCTTGTAACGTCCTTATTCTTTTTTTGGGGATTTGTTCATAATCTAGACCCTATTTTAATTCCACATCTGCGCAATGCTTTTAGTTTAACGCATTTACAGGCTTCTTTAGTAGATTCGGCAGTTTTTATTGCATATTTTTTACTGGCTATCCCTGCTGGTATAATCATGAAGAAATATGGTTATAAATCAGGGATTTTAATCGGCTTGATACTTTTTGCCGTAGGTTGTTTTCTTTTTATACCAGCGGCTAATCAGATTAGTTATGTTTTCTTTTTAGGGGCTTTATTTATAGTTGCTTGTGGCTTAACAATCTTAGAAACTGCCGCAAATCCATATGTAACAGTATTAGGGGATCCTAGTAAGGCAACTCAACGTTTAAATTTTGCTCAATCTTTTAACGGTTTGGCGGCATTTATTGCTCCAATTCTTGGTGGTAAATTTATTTTAGCAGAACAACCTAAATCCGATACGGAGATAGCTGCTATGACTGAACAGGTTAAAATTGCTTATATTCAAGCAGAGACTGCAACAGTTAAAGGGCCTTATTTGATTTTAGGTTTAATTATATTGATTGTAGCGGCTATTCTTTTTTTTACAAAACTTCCTGATATAAAAGATGACGAAGGAGAGCAAAAGTCAGGCTTTTTTCATGCGTTCAGACATCTGAATGTAAGATGGGCTGTGGTTGGTCAATTTTTTTATGTTGGTGCTCAAGTTTGTGTATTAAGTTTTATGGTATTGTATGCCACAGATGTGGCCGGCATATCTCCATTAAATGCTTCAAAATATGCGAGTTTTGCTGGTTTGGCATTTATGTTAGGTCGATTTGTCGGTACATTTTTTATGAAATATATTAAGCCATTGACATTATTGATGATATACTCTGTAATTTGTATTTTATTGTCATTCATTGTGATATATGGTTCTGGTGAAGTGACAGTGTATGCTTTAATTGCGGTTGCTTTTTTTATGTCAATTATGTTTCCAACTATATTTGCAGTAGGTGTTGAAGGTATTGGAGCAGATACAAAGTCTGCGTCGAGTCTAATCATTATGTCAATTGTAGGCGGAGCAGCGCTACCTCCCATATTGGGGTTAATTTCAGATAAAACCGGAGATCTCCAGCTTGGATACTGGGTGCCTTTAATCTGTTTTGTCGTGGTATTGTTATTTGCATTAGCAAATAGAAAATCAAATAATCAAATTGTAAATTCTACTCATGAATAATATTAGTAATATCAAACAGTATACGTTTGCTTTGGATTTAGTCAATGATCCAAAGCTTATAATGGAATATGAAAACTATCACCGTGCCGTATGGCCGGAAATTGAACGATCGATATTAGAGGCTGGAGTCACAAAAATGCAAATCTTTAGATTTGAGAATCGATTATTTATGATTATGGAGGTA
Organism: Sphingobacterium sp. UBA6320; assembly: GCF_002440335.1. Lineage (NCBI taxonomy): Bacteria > Pseudomonadati > Bacteroidota > Sphingobacteriia > Sphingobacteriales > Sphingobacteriaceae > Sphingobacterium > Sphingobacterium sp. UBA6320. The sequence continues at coordinate 16,303 of NZ_DJTA01000031.1, forward strand.
GATGACTCTTTTTCTTTTGAGAAAAAAGCACATATGGATACGAATAATCCCAAGGTGCAGGAATGGGAGCAATTAATGTGGAAATATCAAAGTGCTATTCCAGGTGGAAAAGAAAATGAAAAATGGGTATTAATGAATAAGATATTCGAATTGAAAAAATAAGATGATAAAGGATAAGAAAACGTATTTGCAGATTCATCCAAGTGATAATGTGTTGGTGGCTTTACAAGATTTGCCTCAAGGCACAGTGATTGAATGGGATAATAAAAGTTTCGCATTATTGGAGCATGTTGCTGCTAAACATAAGTTTACCATTCATCCATTGTTTAAGGATGATGATATCTATATGTATGGGGTATTGGTAGGAAAGGTAAATTGTGATTTAAAAACAGGATCATTAATATCAACGTTGAATTTAAGACATGCTGCAGATGATTTTAAATTAAGTAAAAGAAACACTTCTTGGAATAAACCAGATGTTAGTGTTTTTAAAGATCGGACTTTCAATGGTTTTCATCGTTCTAATGGAGCTGTTGGTACTGCTAATTATTGGGTAGTGATTCCATTGGTTTTTTGTGAAAATAGAAATGTTTTGACTTTAAAAAGCGCTTTTGAAGAAAAGCTCGGATATAAAATTAAAGCTAATGATTATAGTGCGGAGGTGGACGAGTTGATACGCTTGTATCAGTCGGGTGCTGATGTATCGCAAATTATCGCTCAAGATTTGAGCGCTTCGGTTGATCAAACTAGCGATCAAAGACTATTTGCAAATGTAGATGGTATTAAATTTTTAAATCATGAAATGGGATGTGGTGGTACAAGAATGGATTCAGATGCACTATGTGGACTGCTAGCGGGTTATGTGACGCATCCAAACGTAGCTGGAGCTACTATTCTGAGCTTAGGCTGTCAACATGCTCAAGCTTCGATTTTGCAAGCTGAAATCGCAAAAAGAGATCCAAAGTTCGACAAGCCTTTGTATATTTTTGAACAACAAAAAGAAGGTACTGAAAAGGAGTTAATGCAAAAAGCTGTTAAATCAACTTTTGCAGGAATGATGGAAGCGAATAAATATTCACGTAAGCCTGCTTCTTTGGATAAATTATGTATTGGATTAGAGTGTGGGGGATCAGATGGTTTTTCTGGTATATCTGCTAATCCAGCTTTAGGTTATCTTTCTGATATGTTGGTGACATTGGGCGGGTCTGTTATTTTAGCGGAATTTCCTGAGCTCTGTGGTGTAGAGCAAGAGCTTAGTGATCGTTGTATAGATGAAGCTACTGCGGACAAATTTATGCAGTTGATGCGCGTATATAATGCAAAAGCAGAAGCAGATGGATCTGGTTTTTATATGAATCCTTCTCCCGGAAATATACGAGATGGACTTATTACCGATGCTATAAAATCTGCTGGGGCAGCAAAGAAAGGTGGAACATCTCCTGTAATAGCAGTAATTGATTATCCCGAATTGGCCAATAAACCAGGTTTAAATCTTTTATGCACTCCGGGCAATGATGTTGAGAGTACTACGGCAGAAGTCGCTGCCGGCGCTAATATTGTTTTGTTTACGACAGGATTGGGTACCCCAACCGGAAACCCCATTGCTCCAGTGGTAAAATTATCCACAAATACTAAAACATTTGAGAAAATGTCTGACATCATAGATCTGAATTGCGGAACAATTATAGAAGGAGAAGAGTCCATTGAAGAGGCTGCTCATCGTATTTTAAATTATGTGATTCAAGTAGCGAGTGGTGAGGTAGTTCCTAAAGCAGTTCTCCTTGGTCAGGATGATTTTATTCCTTGGAGGAGGGGGGTGTCTTTATAGAATAGGATGAGCGGTCAGATTGCCTTATACTTAAAATGCAATTTGAAATTTAAAAAAATACCATTTGAAAAGTTATATTTTCGAGCAGCAATTTTTTCCTGATTGAAAATTATTATGATAAACACAACAATATGTCAAAATTAAAAAATAAGGTCGCTATAATAACTGGTGGTGGAAGTGGAATTGGACGTGCCATAAGTTTGCTCTTTGCTGCAGAAGGTGCTACCGTTCATATCTTGGATCTAAATGTGGAAGGAGCACAAGAAGTTGTTGCTGAGATATTATCTGGTGGAGGACAAGGATTTGTCCATAGTTGTAATGTAAGTATTCAAGAAGACGTTTTAGCCATAGTAGATAGCATAGGTAAAATTGATATCTTAGTCAATAACGCAGGCATAGCACATGTAGGAAAATTAGAAAATTGTACAACAGCAGATTTTGAAAGAGTATTTAATGTAAATGTTAAAGGTGCTTATAATGTGCTCTATGCAGTTGTTCCAAAGATGAAAGAAAATGGGGGGGGAGCTATTTTGAATTTAGCATCGATTGCTGCTTGGGTAGGTATTAGCGATCGTTTTGCTTATTCAATGAGCAAGGGTGCCATTTTTGCCATGTCACTTTCTGTTGCACGTGATTATATGGCTGATGGAATTCGTTGCAATAGTATTTCTCCTGCCCGTGTGCATACACCATTTGTAGATGGGTTCATTAGTAAAAATTATCCAGGGCAGGAAGCTGAAATTTTTGAAAAATTATCAAAGAGCCAACCGATAGGCCGGATGGCACAACCAGAAGAAATTGCAAAGTTGGCTTTGTTTTTATGTAGCGATGATGCCGGCTTTATCACTGGAAATGATTATCCCATTGATGGTGGTTTTATTAAATTGAATAATTAAGATTAAAATAATGGAGAGGCTTTTGAAGTCAGGGTTTATAATAAAAGTTTAAAGATATGAAATTAATACGTTTTGGAGAGCAAGGGAAAGAGAAGATAGGTGTGCAAATCGATGGTATAAATTACGATACCTCGGCTTTTGGTGGTGATTATAACGAGTCATTTTTTGAAAATGACGGTTTAGCTGCTTTAGAGGAATTTGTAAAAGCAAATTCAGGTAAATTAATTCCTGTAGCTGATACAGAAAGAATTGGAGCTCCCTTTGCAAGACCTTCAAAAATCGTTTGTATTGGATTAAATTATAAAGATCATGCAGAAGAGACTGGTGCAGCAATACCTGCAGAACCTATCATCTTTATGAAATCGACTACTTCTTTATCAGGTCCTTACGATCAGGTGATGATACCACGGGGTTCTGTAAAAACTGATTGGGAAGTAGAGTTTGGTATTGTGATAGGTAAAAAAGCTTCGTATGTAGATGAATCTGATGGTCTAGATTATATAGCAGGTTATGTGCTTCACAACGATGTTTCGGAACGTGAATATCAATTAGAGCGGGGTGGGACATGGGACAAAGGAAAAGGTTGTGATACATTTGCACCTATGGGACCATATTTGGCTACTAAAGATGAAATTAAGGATATTAATAATGTCAATATCTGGTTGAAAGTTAACGGTCAGATGTATCAAAATGGCAGTACAAAAAATTTAATTTTTTCTGTTCCATTTATTGTGAGTTATGTATCTCAATTTATGACATTATTACCAGGAGACGTAATTTCTACTGGGACACCAGCAGGTGTTGGCCTAGGCTTTAATCCTCCTATATATCTAAAGGCTGGTGACATCATTGAATTGGGGGCTGATGGGTTAGGGGAATCGCGCCAAGAAGTCATCGCTTATTCTCGTCATTAATCTCATTTTTATGCGTATAGATGCTCATCAACATTTTTGGCAATATGACCCCAGTCGTCATAGTTGGATTACGAATAAAATGCAGGTTTTAAAAAAGGATTTTCTTCCATTAGATCTAAAATTTATTTTAGAAAAAAATGAATTTGACGGTTGTATTGCTGTACAAGCAGATCAATCCGATCAAGAAACTAAGTTTTTAGTACAACAAGCAAAACAATATCCATTTATTAAAGGTGTGATTGGTTGGGTGGACTTACGTGCGGGTAATATTGATGAGCGATTGCATCAATATAAAGATGAATCACTTATTAAGGGTTTTAGACACGTTGTGGAAGGAGAAGAGGATCCCGACTTTCTAATACGGGATCATTTTCTTAAAGGCATTGAATTTTTATCAAAGTATGGTTATACTTATGATCTATTAATCAGACCTCGTCATTATGATGCTGCTTTAAGATGTGTTCAAAGTAATCCAGATCAAGTATTTATTTTGGATCATATCGCTAAACCTCCAATAAAATCACGCGAATTTGAAGAGTGGGCATTATTCATTGAAGAGTTAGCTGCTTTTTCAAATGTGAGTTGCAAAGTTTCAGGTTTGGCGACTGAGGCCGATTGGTCGAGTTGGCGTTTGGATGACTTTAGCCAATATTTAGGTCATGTATTTGATACTTTTGGTAAGCATCGTATTATGTTTGGTTCAGATTGGCCGGTATGCTTATTAGCTGCTTCTTATGAAGAAAGTGTTGCCATTGTGGAATCTAAATTAGAAGCATTTACTACAGTTGAAAAAGAAGCGTTTTGGGGAATGAACGCATTTACAATTTATAATTTATAATATGAATCTAAATCTAAAAGATAAAGTTATCATAGTTACAGGAGGAGCAAAGGGGATTGGTAAGGCAATTGTTTTGGGTCTAGCTCAAGAAGGTGCTATCCCTGTGATTGTTGGCCGTCGACAAGTGGATAATAATCTGGTTAAACAAGAAGTAGAGGCTCTTGGTCAGCAGGCATATGCGGTGCAAGCTGAACTCTCTGATCCAAAAGATTGTGAAATTGCAGTTGCAGAAACACTTAACCGTTTTGGCCGCATTGATGGCTTGGTCAATAATGCAGGTGTGAATGATGGGGTAGGTTTGGCATCTGGAAATTACGAGAAATTTGTTTCCTCTTTACATAAAAATCTTATTCATTATTATTTAATGGCTCATCATGCTTTGGATGCTTTGATCGTATCTAAAGGAAGTATTGTCAATATTACTTCAAAGACTGCTGAGACAGGTCAAGGAAATACATCTGCATATGCCGCTTCTAATGGAGGTCGGAATGCATTAACGCGAGAATGGGCAGTCGAACTGCTTCCATATCAAATTCGTGTCAATGCCGTAGTGGTTGCAGAATGTGCTACACCACAATATGATACATGGATACAAACTTTAGACAATCCTGTAGAGACTTTAAAGAAAATTACTGATCGTATACCTTTGGAGCACAGAATGACTACCGCAGAAGAAATTGCACATACTGCATTATTTCTTTTGTCTGATAAATCAAGTCATACGACAGGGCAATTGATACATGTAGATGGTGGTTATGTTCATCTTGATCGATCAATTATAGCCGAAAAATAAGAAAATAATAGAAAAGGGCTTTTAATAATTATTAAAAGCCCTTTTCTATTGTGTTATTCAAGATTAACCTAATTTACCTACTTCTTGAACCAAGTCAACAATTTTGTTTGAATAACCCCACTCATTGTCATACCAAGATACAACTTTCACAAAGTGATCATTCAATGAAATTCCAGCTTTAGCATCAAAGATAGATGTACGTGCATCACCTAAGAAGTCAGATGAAACAACTTCATCTTCAGTATAACCTAAGATACCTTTTAATTCACCTTCTGAAGCTTCTTTCATAGCAGCTTTAATATCTTCATAAGAGGCAGCTTTTTCTAAACGTACTGTTAAATCAACAACAGAAACGTCTGCAGTAGGAACACGTAAAGACATACCTGTTAATTTACCTTTTAATTCAGGTAAAACCAAACCTACTGCTTTAGCAGCACCTGTAGATGAAGGGATGATGTTTTGGTAAGCACCACGTCCACCTCTCCAGTCTTTTGCTGATGGACCGTCAACTGTTTTTTGAGTTGCAGTTACAGCATGTACAGTTGTCATTAGACCTTCTACAATTCCAAATTTGTCATTTAACACTTTAGCAACTGGTGCTAAACAATTTGTAGTACAAGAAGCATTAGAAACGATGTGTTGGTCTGCTTTTAATTCTTTATGGTTAACGCCCATTACAAAAGTAGGTGTATCATCTTTTGCAGGAGCTGACATAACTACTTTTTTAGCACCAGCATCAATGTGTTTTTGAGCTAATTCTTGTGTTAAGAAGAAACCAGTTGATTCGATAATAACTTCTGCACCAACTTCATTCCACTTTAAGTTTGCTGGATCTTTTTCTGCAGTAACACGAATTGTTTTTCCGTTAACAACTAAGTTTCCGTTAACAACTTCTACAGTACCATCAAATTTACCATGTGTTGAATCGTATTTCAACATATACGCCATATAATCTGGCTCGACTAAGTCATTGATACCAACAACTTCAACATCTGGACGATTTACCGCAGCTCTGAATGCTAAACGACCAATACGGCCAAATCCGTTAATTCCAATTTTCATATTATTAATTTTTATTGATATAATACTTGATAAGATTATGAATAGGTTCTTTAATAATTGTTCCTATTGATATATTAAATTCTTCTGTTGCAACCTCTTTTAAAAGGTCTTCGAAATTTGCAGCTACAGAGCCTGTAAAATTGATGTCATTATCAGGATGTTCTTTATATAGCGGCTTGATGAAAGTTTTCAGAAATAAGCGAAATCCATTTTTCACAATCTGAATGATGAAAGGATGATTTTTATTTTCTAAAACAAAGTCGGAGAATGAATTAAGAAAAATAGTCGGTTGTGGAGAATTGTACACCTTCTCTAAAATTATTTTTCTATCAATGGCAAATTTATTCAACAGTTTGTCTTGTAAATCCTGAGGAAGGGTATCTGTTAAATAGTGTTTAAGTAATAACCTGGAAGTCCAATTTGTCGATCCTTCATCAGCTAAAATATAACCCAGACCATAGTTATTAGGGATTACTTTTTTTCCCGTGTAGAAAGCAGCATTTGAACCACTTCCAATAATGCCAATGATTCCTTTTTCATCACCAAAAGTTGAAATTGCCGATGCGATCACATCATGTTCAACTTTTACTTTAGCATTGATAAAGAATTTTTCGAATACAGCCTTGATTTTATTTTTGCGTTCAGGAGAAGATGACCCTGCGCCAAAAAAATAGATACGTTTAATTTTTTCAGCATTATTAATCAGATTGGTATTCTTATTTAGAAGCTGTGCAATATATCTTTCATCCTGTAAATAGGGGTTAATACCACTAGTCCGAAAACCAGTGATCACCCGACCTTTGTCGGCTAACCTCCAATCTGCAAATTTTGAACCACTGTAGACTACTGCAATCATCTGAATTCGTTTCTTTAGTCTAGATAGCCAATACTTGAACAAGTTCTAGCATATCAGCACTTAATTTGTATTCTTTATTATTAATAGCTTCTTCTAAAGGTGTGGTAACGATTTCGTTTCCCCTGACACCAACTGTAATGCGATTGTTTCCTTTCAATAACTCTTTTACAGCAGCAAAACCTAAACGGCTAGCCAATACCCGATCAAAACTTGAAGGAGAACCACCGCGTTGCAAGTGCCCTAAGATACTAACTTTTGTGTCATAATAATCAAATTTTTCTTTGACTTTTTTCGCAACGTTGTATGCACCACCATTATGATCACCTTCTGCAACAATCACAATGGAGGAAGATTTTTTGCCGCGTCCATCAGCAGCAGATAAATGATCAATTAATTCATCAATGGCAGTTTCTTTTTCAGGTAGTAAGATTGCTTCTGCACCACCTGCTATGCCAGCATTCAAAGCTATACAACCTGAATCGCGCCCCATTACTTCGATGAAGAATAACCTTTCATGAGAAGCAGCTGTATCTCTAATCTTATCGATCGCTTCAATTACTGTGTTGGTAGCCGTATCATAACCTAGTGTAAAATCAGACCCATATAGATCATTATCGATTGTTCCCGGTATACCAATCACGGGGATATCATATTCTTTTGAGAAATATTCAGCACCTGTAAAAGTACCATCGCCACCAATAGCTACTAGAGCATCAATACCTGCAGCTTTGATATTTTCATATGCTTTTGCTCTTCCTTCTTTGGTTTTGAATTCTAGACATCTTGCTGTTTTCAAGATCGTGCCTCCTAATTGAATGATATTACTTACGGAGCGAGATGTCATTTCTGTAAAATTACTGTCTAACATACCTTGATATCCTTGGTATATTCCAGTAACACTTAATTTTTCGTATAATGCTGTGCGGACTACTGCTCGAATGCAAGCATTCATGCCTGGAGCGTCTCCGCCTGATGTAAAAACTCCGATTCTTTTAATATTCACCACTGTCAAAAATTTTAGGTTTTACGAATATAGTGTATTTTTTACACTATTGAAATTATTTTTTATTTTTTTGTTTTGATAAAATTGAGGTAATATTATTAACTTTATGGCATAAGCTACATATTCAACTCATTGGTTTAAGTAAATATAATAAATTAGAAAAGTTTTGTATACTACATTTACAGTCGATTGTGTCATTTTTGGTTTTTATGAAGGGGAACTTCATGTTTTACTAACAGAGAGAAATGAATATCCTTTTAAGGATTGGTGGGCGCTTCCTGGATTTTTTGTTAATAATGATGAGGAAATGGAAGATGCCGTGAAGCGAATACTGTATGAAAACACCGGCCTTAAGGATGTGTTTTTGGATCAATTATATGCCTTCGCAGGTCTAAAAAGACACCCGCAAGGAAGGATATTAACCGTAGCTTACTATGCTCTCCTCCAACTTGATAAGACAAAAATTAAGTTAAAGCCCGTGACCTCGTATATGAGACAGGCAAAGTGGTTTCCATTAAACAAAGTGCCTGATCTTGCGTTTGATCATAGCACTATTTTAAAGCAAAGTGTTGAAAAGTTACGTCGGCGAATCGCGAATACACCTATTGCTTTTGAACTTTTGCCAGATAAATTTACCCTAACTCAGTTACAATTAGTCTATGAAAGTATTTTAGGGAGGGAATTGGATAAAAGAAATTTTAGAAAAAAGATGATTAATTATGGTTTTCTAAAGGAATTAGATGAAGTCCAAAAAGGAGTTGCTTATCGTGCTGCTAGACTTTATAAATTAGATAAACGTAAATTTTTAAAGCAATTCCAAAATAGTATTACATTCTAATTTGGAAAATTTAAATAACGGAAAGTGTATGTCATAAGGTGTACACTTTTTTTTATTTTATAAAATTGACGATGTACTGACAAATTAATTGCAAAAAATTTCACCTTTTTGTATATTTGACCAAATTTTATATAAAGTCAAAAGTTTAGAATCAAATATGTCGTCAAACACTGATAATAAAAAAGACCTGATTATTGCCGCGGCTATACGAAGATTTGCGCACTATGGTTTTTCAAAAACCACTATGAATGAGATAGCAGAGGATGTCAAGATTACAAAAGCAAATCTTTATTATTATTACCCCGAAAAAACGGCTTTGATTCATGATGTTATACTAGCTGTTACAGATGATTTCAGAAAATTGGAGCAAGAATTGATTGAGAAGTCTACTTCATCAATTATTGATCTTGTTTTAGCCCTATTGGAATTAAAATCATCTTTCATTGAGCAGCATTACATGTTGCATATGAATGAAAATATGGAATGGATAAAAGGCGCTTCACTACAAACTTTGATGCGTGAAATTCATGAAAAAGAAATTGTCCAAGTAGCTAAATTATTTCAAAAAGGATTGGATAATAAGGAATTAGCAGTTGAAGATGTAAATAAGGCAAGTGAAATATATGTATACATTATGAAGAGTATTGGGCTAGTGGGTATACTGTGCGATGTATTTACTGGTATTCCAACACAATGTAATGTTGGTGATGTTCTGCAAAAACAAAAAGAGGCAACTTTGTTAATATTCAATGGTTTAAAAGTTAAATAAGGTTTCGAACAATTATAAAAAATGAAAAAGATAAGAATAGTAGGGGTGCTATTAGCAGCTTTGTTTTCAGTTAATTTCTTGCATGCGCAAGAAATTTTAACGCTGAATCAGGCACTTAAATATGCGCTTGAAAACAAAGCGGAGGCAAAAAAATCGACACTTGATTTGGAAAATGCCCAATATAAGATTGATGAAGTTCGAGCAGGCGCTTTACCGCAGATCACTGGTGCTGGAACGTTAACATACAATCCTATGCTACAAAAGGTTGCATTGCCTGGTGAAATCATTGGTAAACCTGGTGAAACTGTATTAGTAGCTATGGGGCAAAAATGGCAGTCAAATGCAACTCTTCAGGTAAACCAACAATTATTTAATCAATCTTTATTTACGGGGTTAAAAGCGGCTAAGACTACTAAAGAATTTTATGTCATTAATAAAGATTTATCGGATGAACAGTTGATTGAAAAAGTTGCAAATGCTTATTATGATGTTTTTCAATCCCAACTGCAGCTTCAAACAGTGGATAATAATCTAAACAGTACGATCAAAACAAGGGATGTAATCGCTGGTTTAGTGGAAGCCGGCTTAGGAAAGAAGATTGATTTAGATCGAACTAGTGTCGCTGTCAACAATTTAAAAGCAAATCGCCAAATTTTGGTCAATGCTTTAAAATTGAAAGAAAATGCTTTAAAGTTTGCTATTGGTATGCCAATGGAGCAAGATGTTAAACTTCCCAATGAAACATTTGAGATCAATCCTGCAACAGCAGATTTGGCTGCTTCAAATTTATCATCAAGAACAGAAGTACGTTTATTGGAAAAGCAGAATCAACTTCTAGAACTAAATCGTGATGCCATGAAAGCTGCATATTATCCCAATCTTTCATTTTCGGGTAATTTAGGATATTTAGGAATGGGACAGACTTTTCCAATATTTTCAAAAAATGAAGGAGTCAAATGGTCTGGTTTTTCTGGTTTGGGATTAAATTTGTCAATTCCAATATTTAACGGTGGAGAAACTAAGGCTAAAATTAATCAAGCAACTATTCAATTGAAACAAGCTCAAGTGGATTTAGAGGATACTAAGTTAGCTTTGAGCTTAGCGAATGAAAATGCGAGATCGCAAATTACAAATAGTCTACTAACAATAAATAGTAATCGAGCAAACGTAAAACTGGCAAAAGAAGTTTTGGATAACACTCAAAACAACTACAAAAATGGACTAGCAACACTTACAGATTTATTGGATGCAGAGAATGCTTATGCTGATGCACAGAATAATTTGAGTACTTCATTGTTAAATTATAAAGTTGCAGAGATACAGCTTGTTAAAGCAAAAGGGGAATTAAACACATTATTAAATAGCAAATAGTAACCAACATATATGAAAAAGATATTAATAACGGGAGTCATAATTATTGCTGCATTAGCAGGTATTATGTACGTGTTGAAAAAGAATAAAAAAGAAAATGAATCACAAACGGCTGTTGTAGCACAAAAGAATGCGGCTGTTGCAGTTCGTATTGCTGAGGCTGGTTTTAAAGATGTTAATACGGTATATGTAACGAACGGTACTTTTCTTCCCAAGCAAGAGGTGAAACTTTCTTCAGAAGTTGCAGGACGAGTTGCTCGTGTACTTGTGGATGAGGGGGCTTACGTTAAAGTTGGACAAACGTTAGCAGTTATCGTCGGAGATAAACAAAATGTAAGTGTTAGCAATGCAAAAGCAGTATATGAAAATGCAAAGAATGAAGTGGCTCGATTTGAAAGCGCATATGCTACTGGCGGTGTTACGAAACAACAGTTAGATCAAATGAAATTGCAACTTGAAAATGCAAAAAACAATTTGCGATCTTCACAGATCACAGCCTCTGATGTTAACGTAAAAGCTTCTTTTGCGGGTATCGTCAATAAAAGAAGTATAGAACCTGGTTCATATGTAAGTCCAGGAAATGAAATGTTTGAAATTGTCAATGTATCTTCTTTGAAATTAAAGGTAAATGTAGATGAGAAAAACATCGGGTTTGTGAAATTAGGACAAAGTATAAAGGTAGAGTCTGCGGTTTTATCCAATAAAACATTTCAGGGTAAAGTTACATTTATTGCCCCTAAGGCAGACGGAAGCCTAAATTTCCCTGTAGAGCTGGAAATTAATAATAATGCGGCAAATGATTTAAAAGCGGGTATGTACGGTACTGCATATTTTGGAGATGAACAAACCGCTAATGCTTTAGTTGTTCCAAGAGATGCTTTCGTCGGTAGTGTGAGTTCAAATCAAGTTTTTGTGGTCAAAGATGGTAAAGCTGTTTTAACTAAAGTGACTTCGGGAAGAGTATTTGGAGATAAAGTCGAAATCATTTCAGGTATTGAAAGTGGTGCGCAAGTCATTACGACAGGACAGATCAATTTATTGGATGGTACTGCTGTAGAAATCATTAAATAATTAACGCAAGTTTTAAATGAAAATTTCTGAAATATCTATAAAGCGGCCGAGTATTATCATAGTCATATTCTTATTATTGACTATTGGTGGTATCGGATCGTATTTGAATTTAGGGTACGAATTAGTTCCTAAGTTTGATGTGAATGTGATCACAGTACAGACCGTTTATCCAGGTGCTGCACCATCAGAAGTGGAAACTTCTGTGTCAAAAGTAATAGAAGATGCGGTATCATCTTTGGAAAATGTGAAAAAGATCGAAACAAAATCGATGGAAAGCGTTTCGGTCGTGATGATTACTTTAAACACTGGGGCAGATGTCAATTTTCTTTTGACTGATGCGCAACGTAAGATTAATGCGGTTATTAACGATTTACCCGAAGATGCAAAAACTCCATCTTTGAGTAAGTTCTCTCTAGACGATGTGGCGATTATGAACCTTTCCGTAACATCCAGTCTTTCAGAAAAAGAATTGTATGATCTATTAGATCAAAAAATTCAACCTGTTTTTGCCCGCATTTTAGGTGTTGCAAAAGTAGATCTAACAGGGGGAGAAGAACGTGAAATTCAAGTAAGTGCAAATCCTGAAAAATTAGAAGGATATGGATTGACAATAAGTGATGTTCAAAAAATCATAGCATCTTCTAATTTAGATTTCCCAACTGGTAGTATCAAGTCTAGAGACAATCAGACAACCATACGCCTCTCAGGTAAATTTACATCCTTAGATCAAATGCGCAATCTTCCGATAACAACTCCTTCTGGTGTATCAATTCGTTTGAGTGATGTCGCTGATGTGCAAGATGGTATAAAAGATATTGAGAAAATATCCCGTATCGATCAAAAGAACACAATTTTGATGCAAGTTTTTAAACAATCTGACGCCAATGCGGTTGCGGTATCTAAACTTGTTAGAGAGACTCTTGGCGTTATTGAAAAAGACTATAAGGAACAAAATATTAAAATTGACGTAGCGAGTGATTCAACAGAATATACGATTAATGCAGCAAGTAATGTCATGCACGATTTAATGATTGCTGTGGCATTAGTAGGTTTTATCATGTTATTTTTCTTACATAGTTTACGTGATGCCTTTATCGCTGTTGTGGCCATTCCTCTTTCCTTGATTGCTACTTTTATTGGACTTTATGTGATGGGATATACCCTTAATTTAATGTCTTTATTAGGCTTGTCATTAGTGGTAGGTATTTTGGTGGATGATGCGATTGTTGTTATTGAAAATATTCACCGTCATATGCAGATGGGCAAAAGTAAAATCCGTGCCGCATATGATGGAGCCGCAGAGATTGGCTTTACTGTAACCGCAATTACATTGGTTATTGTAGTTGTATTTTTACCAATCGCGCTATCATCGGGTTTAGTATCCGATATTCTTCGCCAGTTTTGTGTAACCGTTATATTTGCGACCTTAATATCATTATTGGTATCCTTTACAGTGGTACCTTGGTTGTATTCGCGTTTCGGAAAATTATCACATATCAGTAACGCGACTTTCTTTGGTCGAATTTTAGAAAAATTTGAAGCAGGCTTACAGAAATTGACCCATTGGATTTCTGGAATTTTAGAGTGGTCGTTAAAAAATAGATGGAATAAAGTTGTTACGCTCGTTGTGACGATTGTTATGTTTGCCGCATCAATTAGTTTATTGGTGATGGGTTATATCGGAACTGATTTCTTTCCAGGTAATGATAAGGGAGAATTTTATCTGCAGCTGGAGCTTAATAAAGATGCTTCGGTCGAACAGACAAATTTTATGACTCAAAAGGCAGAATCATACTTAGCTGGAAGACCAGAAATTGAACGTGTGATTACTACAGTAGGGCAGGCCTCCGATGGTATGATGGCAGGTACATCTGGAACAAAATATAAGTCTGAAATGCAAATCTATTTGAAGGATGGTCATAATAAATTGGAGCCTACAAAAGTGTATGCCGCGAAATTAAAGAGAGAAATGGAAAATCATCTCGTTGGTGCCAAAGTGAAAACAGTTTCTATCGGTATCATGGGAGCTGAGCAAGCCCCATTAAACTTAACAGTTATAGCCTCATCGCAAAAAGACGCTTTAGAATTTGCTGATAAAGCTGCTGCATTGTTACGCAATGTCTCTGGAGCGACAGAAGTGAAGTTGACTTCCGAAGATGGTAATCCAGAAATTAATGTGCAGTTGAACCGTGATAAAATGAATGCTTTAGGATTAAATGTTGCTACTGTGGGTGCAACTATGCAAACGGCATTTTCGGGTAATACGGATACAAAATACCGTGCTGGCGATACCGAGTATGATATTAACATTCGTTATGATGAATCGGGTAGAACGAGTATGGACAATGTTAAAAACTTGAAGTTTATAAATGCTAAAGGAGAATCAATCACATTAGAGCAGTTTGCCGATATCGAATATGGTTCAGGACCGACTTTATTAGAACGTCGAGATAAGTCACCTTCTGTTTCTGTTCAAGCTCAGGTAGTAGGAAAGCCCGCTGGTACTATTGCAACAGAGTGGGAAACTGAATTTAAAAAACTAAAATTGAAACCGGGTGTATCTTTCAAGTGGGGAGGTAACATGGAGAATCAACAAGAAGGATTTGGTACTTTAGGAATAGCATTATTAGCATCTATTATCTTAGTGTACTTTGTTATGGTAGCCTTATATGATAGTTTTGCAACACCATTTATTGTCTTATTCTCGATTCCATTATCATTCATTGGAGCATTCTTATTGTTAGCATTGACAAATCAGACTTTAAATATCTTTACGATTTTAGGTATTATTATGTTAATCGGTCTAGTAGCTAAAAATGCCATCATGTTGGTTGATTTTGCCAATCATAAAAAAGATGCAGGGTTTACAACCTATGAATCACTAATTGCGGCAAATCATGCTCGTTTACGTCCGATATTAATGACGACAATTGCGATGGTTATCGGTATGGTTCCTATTGCTATGGCACAAGGAGACGGTGCTGATATGAACCGGGGTATTGCCATTGTCATTATCGGTGGATTATTATCATCATTATTTTTAACGTTGATTATTGTGCCAGTGGTGTATTCAATTTTTGATGGAATTCAAAGAAGATTAGGAAACCATGAGAAAATAGATTATGAAGCAGAGATGGTCGCTGATTACATTCCTAGTGACGATTATGTAGATGAAATGTCTACGAAGCACTAGTTATAAATAACTTTCATTAAAATGGAAAGGCCCTGCATGCAGGGCCTTTCCATTTTAATATTATTCACATTCCATTAATGTTAAATTTTCATAAAATTATTTGAAACAATCGATTGCATGAAAAATAATGCTAATTTTGAACCAATCATTTTAATATTAACTTAAATAATAAATTATGTGTGGAATAGTTGGTTATACAGGTCCTCGTCAAGCATTTTCAATCGTTCTTGACGGACTTAAAAGGCTTGAATATCGTGGGTACGATAGTGCTGGAATAGCAATCGTGCAACAAAATAAACTTCATGTTTTTAAAAAAGCAGGAAAGGTAGCAAACTTAGAAGCCGTTGTAGCCGACCATGATGTGAGTTCACATACAGCTATTGGACATACCAGATGGGCTACGCATGGAGAACCTTCGGATAAGAATGCTCACCCACATTATACTCCAGATGGCCAAATAGCCATGATTCACAATGGTATCATAGAAAATTATCAAACCATTAAAAATGAATTGTTAAGTAAGGGATACGAATTTAAAAGTGATACGGATACTGAGGTGTTATTATATTTTATTGCTGAAATAAAGAAAAATAATGCATGTAGCTTAGAAGAAGCTGTCCGAATTGCTTTAAAGCGAGTTGTAGGAGCATACGTCATCTTATTGATAGAACCCGAACATCCTGAAACGATTATAGCAGCAAGAAAGGGAAGCCCATTGGTAATTGGTATTGGAAAAGGTGAGCATTTTCTTGGTTCTGATGCTTCACCAATGTTAGCATATACCAATGAAGTTGTTTATATCAATGATTATGAGTTGGCAATTGTGAAACCTGATGAGCTTATACTTAAAAATATAGGAAATGAGCGTGTCACACCATATGTACAAAAATTAGACTTGGAGTTAGCTGCTATTGAAAAAGGAGGATACGATCACTTCATGCTAAAGGAGATCATGGAACAACCTCAAGCTATTTTTGATTCTATGCGTGGTCGATTAGATTTAGATAAATTGACGATTACATTAAGTGGTATTGAACAGTATGCAGAACAAATATGTAAAGCTAACCGTATAGTCATTGTTTCTTGTGGTACAAGCTGGCATGCTGGTTTAGTCGCTGAATATTTAATTGAAGAACTTTGCAGAATTAATGTTGAAGTGGAGTATGCTTCAGAGTTTCGTTATAGAAATCCAATAATTAACGAAGGGGATGTTATTTTAGCCATATCACAAAGTGGTGAAACTGCAGATACATTAGTCGCTTTGGAAAATGCAAAAAGTAAAGGGGCAATTATCTTAGGTGTAGTCAATGTAGTGGGATCATCTATCGCTCGATTATCTCATGCAGGTGCTTATACACATGCGGGACCTGAAATAGGAGTTGCAAGTACCAAAGCGTTTACAGCACAGTTGACAGTTTTAGAGTTAATCGCTCTTAAAATAGCACATATCAAAAAGTCTATTGACGACGCTCAGTATGCACATCTTTTAAATGAATTAAATGCTGTTCCTGATAAAGTACAAGCGATTTTAGATAGCCAAATTCCAAAGATTAGAGAAATAGCTCGCAAATATAAAGATGCTCGTGATTTTCTATACTTAGGAAGAGGCTATAATTTTCCGATAGCCTTGGAAGGTGCTTTAAAATTAAAAGAGATTACGTATATACATGCCGAGGGATATCCTGCTGCTGAAATGAAACATGGACCTATTGCATTGGTAGACGAAAATTTGCCTGTTGTTTTTGTTGCAACTAAGGATCGCTATCATGAAAAAATTGTCAGCAATATCCAAGAAGTAAAGGCAAGAAAAGGACATGTGATTGCTGTTATTACAGAAGGAGATGAAGTGTCTAAACAATTAGCGGAAGATTATATCGAAATTCCTGAAGCTGATGAGATTGTAGCACCTATACTGTCTGTGATTCCTTTACAATTACTTTCTTATTATATTGGAGTAGAACGAAATCAAGATGTAGATAAGCCTAGAAATTTGGCGAAATCAGTGACCGTTGAATAAAAAATATGAGTCAAATAAAAAAAGGTAATATTGTTCGCCTAGGTTTTGATTTCATTCCCCCAGCTTTTATTCCTAAAGGGAAGGATGAAAATCATCAGCGGTTTGAGCAAAATGCGAGATCTGATTATAGAAGCTTAACATTAGAAGAGATTGTTGTTTTAATCGAAAATGGAAACAGAGCGGATAGTTGGGAACATATATTGGTCTGTGATCCATTTATACCCCATCAGATTAGGCATAATAATTTCTTTGGATTAGTTCGTATCGGTGCTATGGAACCGATTTATTTGGAATATCGCAATTTAAAGTTAGAGTCAGGAATATACAATAGTACGATCGTGAGTTGTGATATAGGTGATGCCGTAGCTATCCACCATGTCCGATATATGTCACACTTTATCATTGGAAATGATGTTATTTTAAGTAACATCAGTGAGATGGAGACTAGCAGTACAGCAAAGTTTGGAAATGGTATTTTGAGAGAAGGAGAGTCTGAAGACCTAAGAATTGCACTGGAATTATGCAATGAAAATGGTGTGAGATCTATTTTGCCCTTTGACGGTATGCAGGCAGCTGATGCTTATCTTTGGACGCGTAATAGGCAAGATTTGCAATTGCAAAATAGATTTAAAGAAATTACAGAAAAAAGATTTTCAAAAACAAGAGGTTCCTATAGTGTCATTGGTGACAGATGTATCATTAAAAATTCACAGAATATAAAAAATGTGAATATAGGTTCCGATGCCTATATTAAGGGTATCAATAAACTGAAAAATGTTACCATTAATTCTTCTCCCGACGCCTTTACTCAAATAGGAGAAGGTTGTGAGCTGGTTAATGGTATTGTCGGTTATGGTTGTCGTATTTTTTACGGAGTTAAAGCTGTACGTTTTATTTTGTCATCTTTTTCACAATTGAAATATGGTGCAAGACTTATTAATTCATTTTTGGGAGATAATTCCACCATTTCATGCTGTGAGGTGCTTAATTCTTTAATTTTTCCCGCACATGAGCAGCACCACAATAATTCCTTCCTATGTGCAGCTGTGGTTATGGGGCAAAGTAATATGGCTGCAGGGGCAACAGTTGGATCAAACCATAATTCACGAGCAGCCGATGGAGAAATTATAGCAGGAAGAGGATTTTGGCCAGGCTTGTGTGTCAGTTTAAAACATAATTCAAGATTTGCGTCCTATACACTTTTAGTTAAAGGAGATTTCCCCCATGAATTAGATATTCAGATTCCTTTTTCTTTAATCAATAATGATGTTAAAAATGACAAATTGATCATCATTCCAGGTTATTGGTTTATGTATAATATGTATGCGCTAATCCGCAATGGTAATAAATACGAGAGTAGAGATAAGCGCTTGTTGAAAAATCAATATCTGGAGTATGATATACTTGGTCCTGATACGGTGAATGAATTGTTTAATTCGTTACGTATAATAGAATTTGCTGTCGGCTCACATCATAATGCGAGATTGAGTGATGTAACTCATGAACAAATTCTTATTGACGGTAAGGCAAAATTAACTGGTGATAGTCATGAAATACCATCATCAATTGAGGTAAGTGGATTTGAGCATTCAAAGCGAAAAGTAGAGCTAGTGAAGGTCGGACAGGCCTATTCGCTTTTTAAACGTTTTATTCAATATTATGGATCCATTCATATCATTGACTTTCTCAAGAATAATTCTTTCGAACAACTAAAAGTTAAAATGAAAGATAGTCAACGTTTGGAGTGGGAAAATATTGGAGGGCAATTGATCGAAAAAGATGCCATTGAACAGTTGATGTCCGAAATCAAATCAGGTAAAATTGATGAGTGGGAAGATGTCCATAAATATTATCATGACTTGAGTAAATCTTATTTAGAATCCAAAAGATCACATGCTTTTGCTTCTATATTGGAAATAACTGGTGAAACTTGGGAAACAATAACTATTGAAACGTTAAAAAGCTGGTTACACGAAGCAATTTTACATCGCACTTGGATGGTCAATGAAATATTTGCAAGTAGAGCAAAAGATTATGTCAATCCATTTCGGAATATGGTCTATAATAGTGATGAGGAAAGGGATATAGTGGTAGGTAAGTTAGACGAGAATAGCTTTATTTTGCAGCAACGTGAAGAACTTGAAGTTTTCGAAAATGGTGTACAAGATCTCCTGATTAGCTTGTCCATGTAGTTGATAAGTTTGATAATAATTACATATAAGGTTAATTTAAAAAAGATGAATCATTCGTTTTTTTTATCTTGATGGCTATATATATTTATATATAGGCATTATATTTAAATCGGCAGATGGATTGAATTTAAGCTATAGCTAATGGGTTCTTCTAGTTTTTACGAAAACCTTAAATAATAAAACGATATTTAATAACTTTAAATATCGTTTTATTATTTATATTTGCCTAGCCAATTCTTAATAAAATGCCATATAAGAAATTATTATTACCTCTTGTGATGTTATTGATCACGACGGTTCATTGTGTTCAAGCACAAAAAAATCAAAAACTTGAATATAAATTTGGGAAAATTCTACCACAAGATTTTTTGATTAATGCATCAGGAATAGATTCAGCAGCATCAGCAATTAAATTATTTGATATCGGAAATTGTTACTTTGAGATAAGTCCTATATCTAAATCATTTGTTTATGTTTATGAAAGGCACATCCGTTATAAAATCTTAAACAAAAATGGTTATAATTATGCAAATTACTCTATTGGTCTTCATAAAAGCAATAGTGAATCCAAAGAGGTTTTAGAATTTATGAGTGCAGCTACCTATAATATGGTAGATGGTGTCATGACAACGAGTAAAATTGATAAAGATTCAAAATTTACGGAAGAAGTCAATAAGAATACTGTTTTTAAGAAATTTACACTACCTAATGTAAAAGAGGGATCTATTATTGAATATAAATATAAGATCAAATCTGATTTTATATTTAATTTGCCCGGTTGGAGCTTTCAAAGTGAAATACCAACATTATGGTCCGAATACACAGTCACTATTCCAGAGTATTTTGATTATAAATTTAATAGAAGTGGTTATTATGATATCGCTCACCCTGTCCATGAAAAGGTCAATGCAAGTTATGTCACCAATGTTCAATCTTCAGCTACTCGGGATCGTTATGTTGCACAAGACATGCCTGCACTAAAAGATGAGCCCTTTATATCTAATTTAGATGATTACAGACCATCAATTGATTTTGAACTTCGATCAACGAATTTTCCTGGTCAATTTTTTAATGACTATACAGGATCATGGCCGAAGATTGTTCATGCTATTCTTGATGATGATAATTTCGGTGGATATTTAAATAAGGGTAATTACGCAAAAAATAATTTAAAGACTATTCTATCTTTAGAAAATGATTCTCTGAAAAACGCAAAGAGAATTTATAAATATATTAAGGATAACCTAAAGTGGAATCAAAACTATCATTATTATAGTACCGAAACAAATCCTAAAGCCATATTTGAGAAAAAAACAGGTAATTCAGCCGATCTAAATCTAGCATTAATCAATTTTCTAAGAGAGGCCAAATTTAATGCTTATCCTGTATTAATCAGTACGCGTTCAAATGGTAAACATCCTGGTTATCCAGTGATCAGTAAATTTGATAATGTTATAGCAGCAGTAGAGATTGGAGGAAATGTCTACTTTCTTGATGCTACAGTTAAAGATATGCCATTTGGAATGATTCATTATGAAAATTTGAATCACGAAGGATTTCTTATCAATGTTAATGATAAAAGTGGGGGATGGATTAGTACCGAAACAAGCTTTGGAGATGAAAGTATGCATGTCTATCAGTTAACATTAGATAAGGAAAACAAACTTAAAGGAACGCTAACAAATTATTTCAATGGATATGCTGGTTTAACAGCGAGAAATGCCTATAGAAATGCCATTAATGAAGAAGATTATTTGAAAAACTTGAAAAAGAGTAAAAATGGACTAGAACTCCATAATTTCAAAATTTTAAATCTCGATAGTTTAGATGAGCGGTTTATTGAATCTATGGATGTGGAAATAGAGGATCATGTAGAAGAGGCTGGAAATCTAGTCTATTTCAGTCCATTGCTTTATGAGCAAACCAAGGAAAATCTTTTGAAACATGAAGAACGAATTTTTCCTGTGGATTTTGCTCACCCTATTATGGAAAATTGCCGTGTTGTAATTATGATCCCAGATGATTATGAAATTGATAAACTTCCGAAAGGAGGAATTTTTAAACTTCCCGAGAATGTAGGATCATTTACCATATCTTATCAGACAGAAGGAAAGGCGTTATTGATTAAGAGTATTGTCAACATTAATAAATCAACCTACAGTCCAGAAGAGTATTTCGATTTGAAAGAATTATTTGCAGCTATTGTTGAAAAACAAGCTGAGAAAATTGTATTAAAGAAAAAAATATGATGAAATATACATTAAGTATCATGTTCGTGATATGTAGTCTTTTTTTAAAGGGACAATCAACTTGGGATATCGCTAAAATTCCAGATGACTTAAAAAAAGATGCCATAATTGTGATCAGAAATGAAGAGCAATTTTTAGATATAAAAGGTGTAAATGCTGCAAAATATGATTATAAAATTACAGCCACTATATTTAGTAAAGCAGGTGATGATTTTGCTGTAATGGAAGAAGTGTATGATAAATTTTCAAATATCTACAATATTAAAGCTGTACTTTATGATGCCGCTGGTAATAAAATTAAGGAATATAAAAATTCCGACATTAAGGATCAAAGTTTACTTTCCGATTTTTCTATTTTTGAAGATAATAGAGTAAAAAGGCTAAAATTTGTTAGCAATACCTACCCATATACAATAGAGTATAGTTTTTGCCAAGATTTTAAAGGATTACTTTATTTTCCACAATGGCGCGATATTAAAGATTTTGGTATGTCGGTAGAAAAATCCAGTTATACGATTCAAAAAGATAAAAATTATCAAATGAAATATTTGAGTCGTTCGGGATTACAAGTAGATTCAACCACAACTGCCGGTAAAACATTATATAAATGGAATAGTAATCACGTTGCTGCTATACCTAGAGAACCTTTATCTGTCGGGATCAATAACGTTTCTTCTTGGGTCACAGCATCACCCAATGTATTTGAATACGACGGGTCTAGTGGTAATTTTGATACCTGGAAAAATTTTGGATATTGGATCTATAAACTTAATGCAGGTGGAAATAATTTACCGGATGCATTCAAAATTAAAATTCGAGATTTGACCAAAAATGCACAGTCACCACATGAGAAGATGGCGATTTTGTATCGTTATTTGCAACAAAATACACGTTATGTCAGTGTGCAGTTAGGTATTGGAGGGTTTAAGCCAGTAGTCGCTGAAAAGGTCGCGACAATTAATTACGGTGATTGTAAAGGATTATCTAATTTTATGAAGGCGATGCTAAATGAAGTTGGAATACAATCACATTTAGTCATGATAGGTAATAGAAAACCAAGTTTAAATGAGCAATATTCAAGTATCGGTCAAGCAAATCACATGATCTTGGCTGTACCGTTAAAAAACGATACAACCTATTTAGAATGTACGAGTCCCTATTATCCAATGGGATTTATTGGTTATGGAAATGCAAATAGAAAGGTGCTTTTAATTACTGAAGAGGGTGGAGTACTTGTAAAAACACCAGTTTACACGGCTGAAGATAATTATCAAATCAGTAAAACTAAAATCACATTTCATAATGAAAATGATATTGATGTGTTAACCAATACACGCTATGGAAATTCTCAATTTGAAGATAATTTAAGAACAACTTTATTAGAACCAAGCGAACAAAAGAAAAAAGTATTGGAATACAGTACAATCCCCATCCAAACTTTTGGACATTATAAGTGTGAGCAGAAAGATAAAACTAAGCCAGAATTAGAAGAAGAAATTGCATTTAAATCTAAACCATTATTAAGCAAAGGGGGGGATAAGTTATTTTTATTACTCAATCAAGTTAACCGAAAGGAATCAGTCCCAATTAAAATTGAAAACAGGAAAACTTTTTTTTCTGTTCCATATGCTTATCAAGACATTGACGAAATTAATTTTGAATTACCAAGCGGATATCAAGTTGATTTTATACCAAAAGATATTACAATAGACTCTGAATTTGGAACCTATGCGGCTACATTTACTTTCAAGGATGGTGTTATCCTTTACAAGAGAACACAGAAAATGAACGATAAAACTTATCCACCGGAAAAATATAATGAGTATGTTGACTTTTATAAAAAAATAGTTCAGGCAGATAAGCAGAAAGCCGTAATCACAAAATCGATGTAAAATTTAAATTTGTCTAAGGAGCGTAATTTTGGAGGTTCCATTAGTTAATCATCTAAATCTGCCATATAGATATCATGTACAACAAATTTAACATGTTTTTCGGGCGTAAACATGTCCAAAACATCTTCTGAGTCAATTGGGTATAAGGTTTCGGTATCTGCATCTAACATTTCAGAGTCAGGAATAAGTTCAAAGAATGTAATTCCATTAGTTTGTGATAATTCTTCAACTTTTATACAGATTACATCTTGAGATTTCCAATTAGACCAAATTGTTTTGTTGAACAATTGATAGGGGTTTTTTTCAGTTTCAGACATAGTTACAAACATAAGTATTCGTACACCGATAGCAAAATTTCAATCGATATAAATTAATCAGGCGATTGGGATAGGGCTGCGTAATCATTTATATCGTCAACATGTGTGGATAGATTGACTGAGCAAAGTTCCAATTGTTCCATACGTGTTAATCTCATGTTTTTAAAATCATATCTGAGCAACTTGAACCGGAGATCACCCGAGGTCATCAATGCGCTTAATCGTTTGAAAATCTTCCATAATATATCTCCATAGTAATTAATATCATAGTAAAATATAGCTCACGAATCATTATCTTTAGCATATGGTAGCAATTGTTATTGGTGGAAGCGGAGCGACAGGTAGAGAACTTGTTCGACAATTATTAGTGGACCCTCGATTTAGTAAAGTTCGGGTATTATTGCGACGTCCTTATTTTGAATATCATGATAAATTAGAAGAGATTATTGTTGACTTTGATAAGTTATTCTCTTTTCAAGATCGGATAAGGGGAGATGTCGCCTTTTCTTGTTTAGGAACCACATTAAAAGATGCAGGAAGCAAAGAAGCCCAGTGGCATATTGACTATGACTATCCTTTTCATTTTGCGAAAATGTCTTTTGAAAATGGAGTTACTCATTTCGTTTTACTATCTGCAGCCGGAGTAAATGCAAAATCGCGAATCTTTTACAATCGAATGAAAGGATCTTTAGAAGACGCAATCAAAAACATTGGCTTTCAACAACTCACTATCTTGCGTCCAGGATTTATTGAGCGACCTCATTCAGATCGTTTGGGTGAAAAGATCGGCTTAAAAATCATTACCACTCTTAATAAAGTAGGCATTTTTAAACAATATGCCCCAATTAAAACTAAACTACTTGCAAAAGCGATGTTGGAAAGTGTTTTTACATATAAAAAAGCTAGACAGGTATTAGAATTGAAAGATATAAAAGCAATCATCAAATAGTCTGCACATCTGTTTTCCATGTAATAGGATATAGGGCATCTTATTTTCATTTAATTCAGTCGAGCCAATATTTTACTTTCAAGCGTCATAATTCAACCTTTTGTGGCGATTTAAATTTCATTTTCTTATCTTTAGGCGAATTTTGAAGCAACCTAACCGTTCGTTTTAATTTCAATTTTGTTTAAGCAAGTTAAAAGATTTCAATAAAAAAATTATGTCATCTAAAATCATTTATACCAAGACAGATGAAGCGCCATTATTGGCGACTTATTCATTCTTACCTATTGTACAAGCATTCGCTAAAACAGCTAATATCGATGTTGAATTAAGAGATATTTCTCTTGCAGGTCGTATTTTGGCGAACTTTTCAGATGTACTAAGCGAAGATCAGAAAGTAGCTGATGCTTTAGCTGAATTAGGACAGTTGGCAACCACTCCAGAAGCTAACATTATTAAGTTACCCAATATTTCAGCTTCTATTCCTCAATTAAAAGGCGCAATTGCTGAATTACAGGCTGCAGGCTATGCAATTCCTAATTTTCCTGACAATCCAGAAACTGCGGAAGAAAATGAAATCAAAGCGAAGTATGCCAAAGTATTGGGTTCTGCAGTAAATCCAGTTTTACGTGAAGGAAACTCTGATCGTCGTGCACCGAAGGCGGTTAAGAATTATGCTAAAGCAAATCCACATTCGATGGGTGAGTGGTCTGCAGATTCAAAAACTCGCGTAGCTTCAATGGCTCATGGCGATTTCTATGAAACCGAGCAATCAGTTACGGTACAAAATCAAGGACAGTTCAAAATAGAGTTTGTAAATACCGATGGTTCTATTTCTGAATTAAAAGGTTTATCTCCATTAAAAGCAGGAGAAGTAATCGATTCATCAGTAATGAGCTTATCCGCTTTAAAAGGTTTTGTTGCAGATACAATTGCAGCAGCCAAAGCTGATGGTGTTTTGTTGTCTGCTCACTTAAAAGCAACAATGATGAAAGTTTCAGATCCTATTATTTTTGGTGCGATCGTAGAAGTTTACTTTAAAGATGTATTTGCTAAGTATGGTGAATTGTTTAATTCTTTAGGAATTAATAAAAATAATGGTTTAGGTGAAGTATTGGCTAAAATTGTGGGCAATCCGCAGGAATCAGAAGTTAAAGCAGCTATTGATGCCGCTATTGCTAATGGTCCGGATTTAGCAATGGTCAACTCTGATAAAGGAATTACAAATTTACATGTGCCTTCAGACGTTATTGTTGATGCATCTATGCCAGCTATGATCCGTACTTCGGGACAAATGTGGAATAAAGAAGGAAAGTCTCAGGATACGATTGCCATCATTCCAGACCGTTGTTATGCCGGCGTGTATGAAGCAACGATTGAAGATTGTAAAGAGCATGGTGCTTTAGATCCTACCACTATGGGTTCAGTTCCTAACGTTGGTTTAATGGCTCAAAAAGCAGAAGAATATGGATCTCATGATAAAACCTTCCAAGCTACTGCAAATGGTACGATACGTGTCGTAGACAATGAAGGAAATATTTTAATGGCGCAAACGGTTGAAACAGGTGATATCTTTCGCATGTGTCAAACAAAAGATGCACCAATCCAAGACTGGGTCAAATTGGCTGTTAACCGTGCTCGTTTGTCTGCTACACCAGCAGTATTCTGGTTAGATGAAAACCGTGCTCATGATAGAGAGATTATCAAAAAAGTAGAAAAATACTTAGGTGATTTTGATACAAATGGATTGGATATTTTTGTTATGAATCCAGTAGAGGCAACTAAATTTTCTTTAGATCGCATTCGCGAAGGTTTAGACACTATTTCTGTTACGGGTAACGTATTACGTGATTACTTAACCGATCTATTCCCTATTTTAGAAGTAGGTACATCTGCAAAGATGCTTTCTATTGTCCCTTTAATGAATGGTGGAGGTCTATTTGAGACTGGTGCTGGGGGTTCTGCTCCAAAACATATTGAGCAATTTTTGCACGAAGGATACCTGCGTTGGGATTCTTTAGGTGAATTCTTAGCTTTAGGTGCTTCTTTAGAACACTTGTCACAAACTCAAAATAATGCAAAAGCATTAGTCTTGGCTGAAACATTGGATGTAGCTACAGAAAAATTCTTAGCAAATGATAAGTCTCCTGCACGTAAAGTGGGTCAGATCGATAACCGTGGGTCTCATTATTATTTAACAGCTTATTGGGCAGAAGCTTTAGCAGCGCAAACCAAAGATGCTGAATTAGCTGCAAAATTTGCACCTTTAGCTAAGGCATTAGCTGAAAATGAAAAGCAGATCAATGATGAGTTGATTGCTGCTCAAGGTAAAGCTCAAAATATCGGTGGTTATTATTTCCCTAATGATGATTTAGCTACTAAAGCAATGCGTCCTTCGGAAACATTGAATAATGCAATCGCATCTTTGTAAGAAGATTTTGCAATAAAATAAAAAACTCCATTCATTATGAATGGAGTTTTTTTTATGAAATAGCATCACTAAGTAATCATTCTCTGCTAATTTTTGTTCTTAAGTAAATTCATCTCTAATAGGACTTGTTCTAAAGCATCTGGTTTGACAATCGGCATTACCAATAGTTCAATGTGGTTTGAAGTTAATTGGTTTTTTCCAAGTGCACCTTCTTGTACTTTTACAAAGGGGTGAGAGGATACTTCTGGAGAACATCTATATGCATAGATACTAGTGTGTTCTCTGTTTTTGTTTCGGAATGGATGCATAATGATTCGATTATGTCTACATAATGGTATTAACAATTTACACATAATATATGTAAAGTTCAAAATATATTATCCAAAATACCCATTTGTTAAAAAGACTCAACTTAAATCTGTAATAAATGTTTTGCTCTTGTGAGATCGATTTGTTGATGTTCAGGTAGGTGTAAAAAATATAATTTTTGCCAATCTTTGGTTTTCTGCGCTTGTTTATTTTCAACGACATCCCAGTTTGGATAAACTCGAAAACCCCGCTTCCCTTCTTTGCCATTTCCAGAAAGTATGCCTTTTTGAAATAAAATGGCTTTTGGGAATATGAAAATTCCAAAATTAGATTCTTTTCGCACTGCTATGATATAAAAGTCTATAGGATCATTAATTTCGAAAGGAGCGATGATCCCAGCAGTCGTGCGCTGCCATAAGGTAACAAATTGCCCAGTCTTTGTCGGTGTTATTTTAGCTGTCCTATATTTAAATTTTCGATTTATCAATTCAAAATTCTGAGCAGCATATTCTTGACTTTCTAGTTCTCGTGTTAAGTTAGCTATTGCTAAACCGCAAGTCCGAAAGACATATTGATCTATTTTTTGTAAGTTAGGATCGACAATTTGAGTATATAACAAGGGAATAAATTTAATTTATACTTTATTTGAAAAAGTTAGTTTTCGATACAGGTTGACTGTAGGAGCTGATGGGAGCCATCACAGGAAGGCATGCGTTTTGATAAACCACAGATACAGTCATTTAAGCCTTTTCCCTTCAAGATGCGTGGAATATATTTTTCAATACGTGCTTGGATAGTCTTAGATTGTTTAGGCGCTGCGAAATGAAGTAAATATGCTCGTTGTCTGCCTGGAGTTAAGGCCTGAAAGGCAGCGGTCAATATGGGATCTGCTTTTAATTTTTGTTCAAATTCTAAAGGAACTAAAAAATCGGAAGTCTCTTTTAATAGAACCTTCAATCCACTTTTTTCAACTTCTATAGCTTCAAAAATATATGCTTTAATTTGAGGCTCTTTCTCCAATATATCTGCAACATTTGTAAACTTTATACTTCTTGAAGATTGAGAGTTCTCACCATGTTGCATCAGCAGTGAGTACGTATCACTTAATAGCGCACCTTTAAAAAAGCCAAGTTCGCAATAGGATTTAAAACGATTGATCAGAACAACATTTTTATTGTTGTATGTATAGCAAGGTGTTTTCCACTTCAACGTTTCCATGAGTTGACAGTCAAGTACAATGCTACGCAAAAGTTTCATTTCTTCTTGCCACGTCTTGCTATTATTTAAATATTCATCTACTTGAGGATTCATGATAGAAACAGATGCTAATTTTATAATTGTAATGGTACAAATATAAATAGACTTTACCAGAGCTTAATATAATTGTAAAAAAAAGATCTTCCTATCGTTTTGATTTAAAAGTAGATCTTTTTCTAAAAAAAATGATACAGTATAGTTCTACACTGTATCATCTTCAAAATATTAATTCGGTTCCGCTATACTAATAATTGATTTGTCCCTTTATGGACAATTTCTTTTGATCCTGTAGCGTAGTCATTATTGTCGCCTGAACTTTATTATCTTTCAAATTTTTAAATATAGATAACTTCCATTCTTCTGGCCATGTCTCAAAATCTATAAAACAATAAAAAGGATATAATGTGGGTCTGCTCTCAATCTGATTGATCAAATTATCAGAAGTTGTCTGTAACAAATATTGGCCGGCTTTCATTTTATGGAATTGATAAAACATATTATTTGGAAGTGATTCTTCCAGCGATTTGTTATATTTCCAAGCCTGTATGATATGAGGTACACGCAGCTCTTGGATCTTTTTTGCTTCAACAGCATTAAAATCCTCATCGTATTCGTAAGTAATTGAAGTATCCCTTTGAGTGATAGGATTAGCTTTTACTTGTAAATCAAAGTAATTAGAATAATTATCAGCTAACTGTGCTTCACTAAGTCCAGTATACTTGTTCATTACATGCGCAAGTATAGGAATATCCTTCAGATGAACCAGACTCCAGAAAGCAAGCGTCTGATCTGTGGTGTCCATAGCTCTGATTTGCAATTCCTGATCTATATCATGAGATAGTAACCATTCACCATCAATTTCTGTTTTATTTTTTCCAATTGATGCTTCAATTTTTAAGCTTTTGTCTTTCTGTACATAGTTAATATGCTTTTTTGACAGTACGTGCTCAAATCCTTTCAAATCACCGATCTGTGTCCATGTATGACTATGTTGTAATAAAGATTCTAGATCTGCATTTTCTGAACTGTTATCTAAAGCTATCTTATAGATAAAATGATTTCGATCAAATAGTATTTGGATATATTTTCCTATTATAACACTGACTATACCCTTTTCTTTATTTATGAATTTTATTCCTTTGGGATAATGGTTGGCGAAAAAAGAAAAGCAATCTTCATAGTTCTTTATAGCCAAAATACCGTAAAATTGATTTTTATTAGCGGCAGTATTGAATAAAAAAATTCGGGCTGGAATTGAAATTCCTGCATCCAAAATAAGGCTTTTTATCCATGTTTTCTTACTCTTTACATCAGGAGATTGATCACCCTTTGAAAGCATGGATGATATATTATCCAATAACAAATCATCAACTGCGATAGATAAGACAGAAGTACTTTCTTTACTTACATATTGCTTCTCAATGTTGTTTTTTCGAACCATATAGACTGTCCAACAAAGTGCACATATTAAAAACAATAAGGAGCTGATGATTATTGCAATTCTTTTCATCTATAATTAGTTTTTGATATTATGATCTAAATTTTTCATAACATGCTTCAATATATATTGAAGTGCATTTTTATCTTGTTTTGGTAACTCCACAGAAAATTCTCCTGAAAAGCGATTTTTATGAAGATTTGATTTAATTTGAACATCTCCATAGGCAGAAAGATCTTTTAATGTTTGTTCCAGAGATGCGGTAACAGGAATTTCGAGTTTATTGACAACTTCAGGTATGGCATTGGTATGAACAACCATATTAAAAGGATTAGTAGACATGTCTTTTTTTACTTTCATATTTCTACTTGTTTTAAAACGATTTTGTTCAATGGAAGTTAATTGTTCCAAATCACTTCCTATAAATACAATATCATGCTTAAAAAGAATATAGATTGGTTCTAATTTTTTCTGTTCAGAAATTTTATAAATACCATTTTCCAAACTTACCTCTTGTTTCTTTACTGCAAATTCAAGGATTTTTTTATATAACCGTTGATCCTGAGAAGTAAACATCCAAAGGAAATTAGGCACATATTCATCTTTTGTTTTTGTTATTTCTTTATAATTATAATCATCATCATATTCATAGGTAACATAATCTTTTGTTACTTTCTGTAGATCGTTTAGAAAGAAAGCATGATCACCCTTCATTACTTTACCGATAGACTTTTCATCTAATCCGATTTCTAAAGCGGTCGCAGCTATAGTTACCACATCAGCATATTCTCCTGCCAACGGTGCGTACCAACGAGATATTAATGCTGGTAATTGCTTTAGATAACCCTCTGTACTGATATTCATAGAGGCATATGCTAAGTGATTTTCAGGAATATATTGACTGAATTTTTTATTAATTTTATTATTATAGAGCGTTTTGAAAATTTTAGCCATTTCTGCATCTACACCTACTGTTCCAGTCAATTTTAGCGTATGTTGATCTTGGATCAAATCAAATGTAGCATCTTCGTAGCCGTATTTGAAATTTTTCAAATCAACACCGTAAGCCATTTTTAAGACGTCGTAAGGCAAGGCATCCTGATATAATTTATCCAGATTTGGTATCCATACCCTTAGTAGATGTTTTTGATCAGCGATCTTGACTGCTTTATGTTGTCCCAGATTATTTTTAGGATCTAAATAATGGTTAAAATCATTAGTAAGCCAAGTGCCAAATAGTTTATTTTTAAGAGAATCATTCTTAGCTTCTCTGACTTGGCTGAGAAGGTATAATGAATCAGATTCAACATCGTAACTATCCATTTCAACCGTATCAATATCATCATTCCAATCTTCAACAGATATGACAGCAGATGTATCAGCATAAGCTATTTCAGCTTCGGCGGTAGCTTCACTAATTTCCTCTAAGATATTTACGGTATCAGGTAATACCTCTTCAGTAGCAATAGCTTCAACTGCTACAGCAGTATCTGCGGCACTTAATGTGTCATCATATAGCCAAGTATCACTACTGCCACCATATAGACCAAGATCTAAGCCGTAGCGATCGGCCACCTCTTTCATTTGAAAGTAATTGCGATGTAGATCACCTGTCAAAACAAATAAGGTTTCTTGATTCCATGCGACCTGTGTCTTTCCGTCTTTTGAAACCCTTCTTTCATAGCCATTATACATAGGAAGCAAATCAAATTGTGAAAACATACGCTCATTGACTTTGTGGTTTGCTTTCAAGGGAATTAAAACACCAATATAGTATAAGCTATCCGTATTGGTCCGATAAACAAATGCTTGTTTATCTAAATCGAAATCTAATTCCTCCAGGCTTTTAATAGAAAAATCCAAGTTATTTGTTGACTTTTCAAAAGCTCCTAATTTAGTTAAGGTCTCATTCAGTAATTCCATAGAACTCTGTTCTACAATAGCTTTATTATTAATGGCAACAACAAAGTCAGCTTGAGACGGTATTTTGCTCGTCAACTCTTGAGCTGTAGCTTGCATGCTTGAAAAAGCAGCGAATGCTAACAAGGGTAAGTATTTTAAATTCATGTATTTATTTATTATTTAAGGTTATTGTATTTGCTAGGGAGGCCTTTCCACTAGCAAGATCAGTTGCTTTTAGTTTTAGTAAGACTGCTTTTGCAGAACTTGATATTTTTGCCGAAGCATGTTGTTGTGATTTGACCGTTTTATCAAATCGTACGATTTGGGTATAATAAGCATCATTGAAATATTTTCGATCAGTTTCAGATATACGTGCATATTCTTTACTTAAAACCGGAGAGTGTGTATATGTTCTGGTGAAAGTACCTGTATGAGCATTATAAGCATAGCTATTATTGTTACCCAAAGCACTCTTAAAGTGAGTACTAAGTGCTTTACTAAAGTTATTTAATGCCGATACTGATGCAAAATGGCAAGACACAGTTGCGATATAATTATTAAAATCCAAACTATATTGTACCTGACTAATACCTGCTGTATTTTTTAATATACGAATCATATCTTCAGTTTCACTCTTTATCTTGTCCTTTGTAGGTATTTGAATACCATTAACACTTTTTAGTTTCATTAATGACGCTACCTTAGTACTGCTTTTGCTGAGATTAAGAGTAGCCTTTATGTTTCCTGATCCATTAGCATTCAGGTTAATATCTTCAATAAAATCAAAGCAACTCGTGAGTAAGCTGCAGCAACAGATTAAGATAAATAGTAGTGAGAACGATTTGAGTTTGATCATTTTTAATTATTTTTAGGATTTAACCAGATGTAATTCTTCAATAAAATAGCATCCGACACTTTGGTATATAATTTCATATAATATATTTATTAGTAAAAATAGTTTTTAACACACCTTTTCAGTATCCCTGATTATGGTGGTTTTTAGACGAGATTAAGATTATTGACGTATGAGTCCATATTCAATGGCTAATTTGATAACTGAGCTTAGATTTTTTGAGCCAAATTTTTCAATGAGATTTTTCCGGTGACTTTCGACAGTATGCGGACTAATGAATAATTTTTCTCCGATTTGGCTAGTAGTTAGTCCAGATGCTGCTTCCAAAAGTACTTCTTTTTCTCTACGCGTCAATTTTGGAACTATTTTTAGTTCATCTTTAGTTTTCTTCTCTACAATAATTTTAGTTTGTGAACATAAAAATTTGTTTCCTTTTAATATTTGTTCTATCCCATTGATAATTTCTTCTACAGAAGCATTTTTTTGAATATATCCATGAGCACCTTCTTGTAGCACACTATTGATCACCGCATATTCATTGTGAACGCTGATAATTATAATGTGCATTTTAGGATATTTTATTCGAAGAGGTGCTATCAATTCTATACTATTTGCGTCAGGCAGATTGATGTCTAATAAAAGTACATCTACAGGTGTTTTAGTTAATGCAATATGCATCGTATTAGCATCTGGAAAACAACCCACCACCTCCAAAAGTTCTGATTTGGAGAGTATATTTTTAAGCCCCTCTAAGAGTAGGGGATGATCATCTGTAATCGCTATTTTAATCATTAATTTTTATTTTTTGGAAATAAAACCTCAACACTCGTTCCAAGATTTATTTCAGATTGAATACTGAATCTTCCTTTTAGAAAATCGATCCGAGATTGAATATTATAAAGTCCTGCTGATTGATTTCCTTTGATCTGTTTTATATCAAATCCAAGGCCATCATCTTCAACAGTGATGCAATAACTATCAGCTTCTTCTACAATCTGAATGATGATTTGTTTTGGATCTGCATGTTTTATTGAATTATTGACCAGTTCTTGTACAATACGATAAACCAAGAGCTGCTGTTCTTTGGTTAGCTGATTTTTATAGTGTAAAAATTGTACATCAATATCTAGAAAATCATTGGACATACGGGCTGCATAATCTTGCAGTGCTTCCTGGAGTCCAAATCTATAAAGTAGATCAGGCATGAGATTATGAGCGACACGACGGAGTTCCTCCACAGCAGTATCCAATTGTTGTATGGACTTTTGCATGTCATCTTTCATGGTGAAATCTAACATATCCGTTAATTGTGATAAGTTTATTTTAGTGCTGGATAATAAACCACCTAGTCCATCATGTAGATCTCTTGCTATACGTCCACGTTCTTGTTCTTGGCCTTCCAGCATAGCCGTCAAGTTAGATATTTTAGAGTTTTGACGTTCTTTGTCTAGCGAAAAATTGTACAGTTCCTTATGCTGGCGCATACTCTTGGATCGCTGTTTATAAGCATAGAGAAGTAAACAGAAAAGCAGTAAGAAAACTAACATTAAAACTACATAATATTTATTTATCTTTTCTTTATAAGAGATTTCATTTTTAAAACTTATGATATCATGAGCACGACTTTGAGTTTCAAGACGAGACAATTTTAATTCTTGAGTTCTTTTCTCGGATTCCAACTGTGTTAGCTCCAGTTCCTTTCTTTGATTTTCCTCATGCAGCTTTAAGTTTTCAAATGCTTGCTTTTGCTGTAGACCGATGGTCTGCATCAAATTAATTTGTTGTTCCTTCTTATCAGACTCCAACTGCATGGTGATCAGTTGTTGTTGCTGTCTTTCTTTGTCAAACTGAGCCTCTAATCGCTTACCTAGTTCTAATTGTTCTTGATTATAAATGGATTTAAATGTCTCCATATACGCTTTGTGGTAGCGAATAGCTTCAGTCAAATTTTGGTCTGATTCCGCGATTTCAGAAAGATTTTCATATATACTCAAGATGATATTTTGATCGGGTACACTACTTTTAGAGATCTCGACAAGAGCCGACAATAAATATGCCTTTGCTTCCTTAAAATTTTTATTTTTCAAGGCAATCTCTGCCATGATGCCATAGGCAGAGGCAACGTGGGTGTACTGCTGCGTCTTTAGACCTTGCTTTTGAGCAAGTTGAGCATATCGAAGCGCTTGATCTTGATAGCTTTCAGGATAAGACGTCAGATAAAGATGAGCCAAATTATTGGCAACAAAAGAAAGGTTTGAAGGGAATGGAATATTGTTCTTGTTTTGGCTATAGGTATTGATCGCTTGTAAATAGTATTTTTCAGCTTGATCCCGCAACTGTTGCTTAGTTTCATCCGCTCTATATCGTTGCTCATACATATAACCCATAAGCATATAAGCATCAAATATAGCAATCGGATCATCTTGCTGAATGGCTAGATTTAAAGCAAGTAAACTATATTTTTCTTGCAATTGGTATTCATTCCAATTCGCATATATTGAAGTAAGCTCTTTGTAAGTGGATGATTTTCGCGAGCTTAGAGTGGGAGAGGAATGGCACTGGTCAAAATAGTTAATAGCACGTAAAAAACTTCGTACAGCCTCACCCTCTTTATTATTACGCACATATAGCCAGCCTTCACAGTAATAGACATAGCCTTTGATTTCTTGATTCTTAGATTTGTGAGCAAATTCCTTTGCTTTTGATAAACTATTTTGTGATTCCTTCAAACGCTCGGCAATGCGATTGTTCATTGCATCGATGGCATACAGATTCGCAGCATATTGACCATCCTGATAGCGAACTGCTATCTGAATATTTTCTTTCAGTATTTCGGCAGCTTGATCTTCTTGTTGATTAAAAAATAAGGCTCTTGCATATTTACCAGCTATATATAATCGTTCCGTATTCGAAGCAGGAGTATTTTCATATTGTTGCTTCAGCTTATCTAATATTTCTTGAGCAACAGCACCAGTCACGATTAAACACAACATCAGAATAAGTAGAATTTCTTTAAATTGTTGGCCAAAACCGATTATGCTCTTCTTCATTTGCATTCATTGTGGATCTTTCTGTAAGAGACTAAGATATCATTTTTTATAAACATGTATCGATTAATTGCTCAAAATAGCATGACAGATGTCATTTGTAGATAAAATTGACCGTTCATTTTTATGGACATCATTAGGTGAATATTTAAAATTATTCAGCCTCGAGAGCCGGTATTTTTTCCCCTTTAGTATTAATATAATAAAAGTCTTCCCCAGCCTCATCTTCCGACACGATGGCCACACCATCTGAAAAGGCAATTGCAGTTGTAAATTTGAAAGGAATAGTTGTTTTACCCTTATCGTCAATAAAACCATATTTTCCGTTTTTCATAGCCAAGAACGTTGTTCCTTCATCTGGTAAAGCCATATAATCATAGCCGTTTGCGATTTTCTTATTATCTTTAATGCTGTATAATGCATAGTATTGACCTTGAGTTGAAATAAAGTAATGCTGATTACGTCCCATAATGTATTCATGCACCGCAGGGACGACTACTTGTTCTTTTTCATTAATATATCCACTTTTATTATTTTTGGTAAACTGCATTAGACCATGTTCAGGGAAATTAATCATATCATAATTAGCCTTAATTAATACTTTGCCATTTTCATCCAATAAACCGTACTTATCCTGTTGACCATAAAGGAATTTACGATCTTTTTCTGAATAGGTTAAAAAATCATATTGTAGAGGAATCACCTCTTGCCCCCTTAAATTGATCGCACCAAATTTGTCTGAAGAATTATTTACAACCGATATATCACCTACATATGGTGCTACAAATGCATATTTTGGTTGGACAATAATTGTTCCGTTTTGATCACGTACTCCATATCGCTCACCTGTTTCATCAGTAAAGGCGAAGCGGTCATCAGCTATCTGGGTATCACCAAATCCTTCTGCAGAATCGACCTCCATTTGAGTATAGTGGTCTGGAATTTCGAAGAGTTCTTGAGGTAATTCTTCATGTTCAATTTTTGTAGCAACGTAACCACTCCCAGAAACGGTTATGGATAATGGTGCTCCAGGTAAGACATGTAAAAAATTAAACTCTGACCAAAATAAATTAGGAATTTGTTCGGTATAGTAAACTTCC
The DNA here is from genome assembly GCF_002440335.1 of Sphingobacterium sp. UBA6320. NCBI lineage: Bacteria > Pseudomonadati > Bacteroidota > Sphingobacteriia > Sphingobacteriales > Sphingobacteriaceae > Sphingobacterium > Sphingobacterium sp. UBA6320. The sequence goes on from NZ_DJTA01000031.1 coordinate 53,685, forward strand.
AATTTGATTTCTTCGTTAGTATCTTCATCAGTACCCAGATTTAAAACGGCAAGTTGGCACGTATAACCGGCTATTTTATTATCCTGGCCCTTTATATATTCAATCTCAATTTGTTTATAATCGTTTTTATCTCCATCATTAAGAATTAAATATTCTTCGTTTTGAGGAATTAATATAAATGATCTATAATTTTTTTTATCTGTGATTTCGATGTGACTTTCATCGTGCGTATAGGATATGCGCATAAAATCCTGATTTACCCAAGCTCTTAATTGCGTATCACTTATTCCGTCATCTCCAGAGATCTCCGTATTTATTCCGTAATCAATACGAAGAACCTTTTTGGATTGTGCTAAAGCTGACCAGCTGGTTAAGCATGCGATCATCCATGCTAGTGTTAATCTTTTCATATAATATTAAAGTATGATCACAAAGGTGATTAATGTGTATCACTTTTTTTATCCCTGATAGCAGCCATATTGGATATTGCTGCCATAGCATTTATTTTAGTTCTTCTTAATTTTTGTTTTTATCAAATTACTTAGGAGCGATATTTTAAGATAAGCGATCTGTCTGCAGTCACTCTATGCCACGTAATATATATTAATTTAAGCTTGACTTTTTAGATGATGGGGATATAGAGACTTGCTTTGTAGTGATTAAATAATAAACTGTAAACAATAGCGCCATGTAGTTTGTTGAAAGTATATACAGTTGTATGCGATCCAACGACGTTCCATATTATGCAAGTTTATATATTACTTTGTTACATATTATTACTTTCGCATCCTTGCTCAAATCAAGTCCAACGGATTTCAGAGGAAGAGTCGGCGCTTCGAGATATTGTCTTTATGCGCACTGAAGGATTGTTGATGACACAAATGTTGGAGAAAAACTCCAAGAACAAAGATGTATTGAAGATTTGTAAACAAGTAAAAGTATATTATAAACAGACACAACCCCAGTTGTTGGCAGTCACGCAAGGAAAGGATCTCAAGTTGGATGAAAGTCAATTTGCAACTATCGCCAAAGAAGTAGAGAAAAAGTTTGAGAATTATAATGTCAATCGTGAAGACAAGTGGATCGACATGTATAAACTTCATATCCACAATAGTGTACGCGTGTATAGTTTGTTTTTGCAAAGAAGAGAATGGGTAAGTGTTACCTATTTCTCTTTTAAAGCATTACCAGAATTGATCAATTTGGAATTAGAATTTAATAAGCTGGATATCAAATAAGGATATTTTAAAAAATTGATGTTTAGATTTGATCATTTTTACACCTATATTTAGTTCATATTTAGAATAAAATGAAAATTCTTTCTGCGGCGCAAATTGCTCAAATTGATGCTATAACTTGTGAGGAACAGCATATAGCGAGTTCAGATTTAATGGATCGTGCGGCTCACGCTGTTTTTTTAGAATTAAAGAAACGGTACCAGAACATGGCCAATCAACATTTTACTATTATCTGTGGTAAAGGAAATAATGGCGGCGATGGACTTGTGTTAGCACGCATCTTGGATGATAATTTAGCAGAGGTCAACATTTATTTAGTAAAGTCAGCAGATTATTCCAGTAATAATCTGATCAATCAAAAAAAGATTTCCGATAAAAGAATTCAATTTTTTTCTGAAACAGATGATTTAGCTTTTCCTAAAGATACCATTGTTTTAGATTGTCTTTTTGGGTCTGGTTTGCGTGAAGAATTAAATGAAAAATGGAACCATATCTGCAACCAGATCAATCAAGCTGATGTCGTGGTGTATGCCATTGATATGCCTTCTGGTTTAGTGGCTGATCATCCTACCTCCCTTAAAGCTCCAGTTATTCACGCAGATTTAGTGTATACTTTTCAGGTTCCAAAACTCAGTTTGTTAATGCCACAAAATCAAAGTTTTTATGATGACTTTCAAGTGCTGGATATTCAATTGAGTACACGTGCTATTGAGCTTAAAGACTCGAATATGAACTATGTCACAGAAGATATCATCTGGTCATCCTACAAAAAAAGAAAAAGGTTCGAACATAAAGGCAATTTTGGGCATATCCTGATCATAGGCGGTAGCAAAGGGAAGATGGGAGCGGTTCAGTTTGCTTTAAAGGCCGCATTGCGTAGCGGCTGTGGTTTGGCCACAGCTTATATACCATTAAACGGGAATACCATCATACAAACGGCTGTCCCCGAAGCGATGTTGTTGTTGGACGATCACAGTAGCTACATCACCAATATACCCCAACTATCGTCTTATCAAGCAATAGGAGTTGGAGTAGGTTTGGGGACTGCAGTAGAAACGGTTAAGGCATTTTCAAAATTTTTAAAAAGCATCAGTGATCAACCTATAGTAGTAGATGCTGATGCCTTGAATATATTAGCAATCAATTCTGAATGGTGGAGTGCCATACCGCCAAATAGTATTTTGACCCCACATCCAAAAGAATTGAGCAGGATCATTGGGACTTGGGCTGATGATTGGGATAAATTAGAAAAAGTGAAAAAATTTGCACATCAGTATCAATTGCATATTTTGGTCAAAGGTGCAAATAGCGCTATGGTCATGGCAGATGGAACGATTTTTTTTAATAGTACAGGGAATGTGGGTATGGCAACCGGCGGAAGCGGTGATGTTTTAACGGGTATATTAACCGCATTGCTAGGTCAAGGCTATCCACCACAGCAGGCATTAATATTGGGCGTCTACATACATGGTAGAGCAGCAGATATAGCAGTGCCATCTATTGGAAAGTATAGCCTCTTGCCATCTGACATCATATCTTTTTTACCTCATGCGTTTCTTGAGTTAGAAAAGAATGGATCTGTAATATCTAGATAAATAACAGGATTAACCGCAATTATTTAAGCTGTTTATACTACCAAATTATTAAGTAATAATTTCCGCTAATCGAATACGATTGTCCAATCAATATAATCGCCCATCTCCGAGCTGGTACACCGTAAAATGGATAACTTTTATACTTTCCCAAATATTAAGGGTGTTTTTTATAAAATTAGCTTGTATACCCGATGCTGATACCTGCAAGTTGATATATTCAGGACATTGATTATCATAAGCAATTTTATCTAAGAATAGACCCTTCCACAATTGCTTATTTTAAATATTAGTGATATATTAGAAAACAATAAATAGAACCTATCAAGGGACTATATTAATGAATATCCGCTAAAAATTAACCATTTATTGAAGATGAAGATTTATAAAACTTTTATTCCCGTATGTGCCGCACTCTTTTTGTCAGCCTGTTCTTCTAACTACTTAATGACTGTTAATAGTGTCAATAGTAAAAAAGATCAAGATCGTAGCACCTTTCTATATTCAAATGATACAATAGCTGTTCATTACTCTTTTGCAGGTAAAAACGGCGAGATTTACGTTAAAGTAGAAAATAAATCAAATAATCCGATCGTTTGGGATTTAAAAAACTCAGCTTTGGTGATTAATGGTAAAGCAAATAGCTATGCTGATGGTCGTATCAATATGAAAGGACAAGTGAATCAGATGAGTACTTTTAATGATGATTATACGTATGGATATTTTAAGGGAACAGCAACACTCCCTAAAGATGTATTATTGATACCTCCACATGCTTATGTTGACGGAAGTTATTTTGATTTGCGAAAGGATATTAAAGAATTCGTTACAATAGCTAAAAAACAAAAGGCAACCCGGTATGGGATGAATGGAAATCAATATCAGGTGAAAGAAGCTAAATTTAATGAAGATAACTCTCCGTATATATTAAGAAGCTTTTTGAGTTATTCCATTTTGAACAATAATGAAATGATCTTAAAGACGACAGAACAAAAATTTTATGCCCAAACATTGTTTCAAACAGGAGCTATGTCTTTAAATAATGTGTTCGAATATTATACCGAGAAAGGAGACATGATGGCTTATCGAAAAATAAAAGGTGAAAATGCACTATTGCTTGGCGGTGTTGCGGTATTAGGTGCAGCAGCCGTAGCGCTTGATGATAAAGAAGTTAAATAAGTTATCATCGATCGTAAGAGAATGCCCTATCGAGATAGATAGGGTTTTTTTATGTTTTTTTTAGCTATAAAAGCAATTACTGACATACAGTTGTCAACACCCTACTTATTTTTGTGCCCAACAGAAATATCTTTATTAAACATAAACAAGGCATCACATTTTGAGATCATATGCTCAAAGAATGTCACCTAGACCATAGACAAAATTTTAGTAACAGAAGTATGATTAAATTTAAGTACACCATTCTATATGTGTCCGATGTGACACGATCAATTCAATTTTATGAACAAGTATTTGGCTTTGTTAGAAAATTTATTACCCCAGAAAATGATTATGGTGAACTCATTACAGGGGAAACTACGATTTCATTTGCATCACATAAACTTGCTAATACAAATTTGACGGCAGGATATACAGCAAGTTCGCGTTTAGACAAACCCTTCGGGATAGAATTAGGTATCGTAACCGATAATGTGGAAGATCTAGTGGACAAAGTATGGGAGTTTAATGGCGTTATTGTTGAGCAACCCACCATTAAGCCATGGGGACAAACAGTTTCTTATGTACGAGATCTGGATGGTTTCTTGATTGAAATTTGTACCCCCATGCATGAATAAAAGAATCACGATATGAAAATTAATTTCTTCATTCATGTAAAAAATGACTTCATGAATGAGTTTTTATTCTTTGATCTACAACAGTCATCCTTCAATTAGTATTTTTTAAATAGCGCATTTATACATTTTTTTTTATAGTTTTAGCGATTTAGTATATTAAATTAAGAAATGGCGTTAACAAACTTGTCAGCACGAGTCGCTCTTGGAATAGATATCGGCGGAACCAACACTAAATTTGGAGTGGTAAATCATCGTGGGGAAGTTCTTGAAAAAGGATCCTTAAAAACAGATGAATATGAAAAAGTAGAAGATTTTATCGATGCATTATATCTTCAAATCTCTCCTTTAATCGAGAAATATGGAGCAGATAAAAATTTTGATGGTATTGGAGTAGGAGTACCTAATGGTAATTATTATACCGGCACTGTTGAACAAGCTCCCAATTTGCCTTGGAAAGGGGTGATACCTTTTGCCGAAATGATGCAAGATAAATTTAACATGGACTGTACCATTACCAATGATGCAAATGCGGCAGCCCTTGGAGAAATGCTTTTCGGAGCAGCTCGTGGTATGAAAGATTTCATCATGATTACTTTAGGTACTGGTGTAGGGAGCGGAATTGTTGCCAATGGAAATGTTATCTATGGACACGATGGCTTTGCGGGAGAATTAGGGCATTCCATCGTAAAACCAGGAGGCAGAAAACACTGGAGCACAGGTTCAGAAGGAAGTTTAGAAGCTTATGCTTCAGCAACAGGTATTGCAATTACAGCAAAGAAAATGCGTGCTGAATTTCCGAGCTCGATGTTAAATCAATATCCTGAAGAGGCTATCAATTCCAAAACCGTTTATGAATGTGCTATAAAAGGTGATCCGATTGCGATTGAAGTTTTTAGATACACAGGGCAAAAACTGGGGGAAGCATTAGCAAATTTTGTAATGTTTTCATCACCAGAAGCGATTTTGCTATTTGGAGGAGTAATCAAGGCAGGAGATTTTATTTTAAAACCCGCTAAACTTCATATGGAAAGAAATCTTTTACCCATATTCAGGGACAAGGTAAGATTAGTTTTTAGTGAGCTACCAGAGGCTGATGCAGCTATTTTAGGTGCAAGCGCTTTAGTTTGGGAGCAATAGCATACTGTTACCACTCATTTCTAATAAGCATCTAGAGCTGATAAAATAAGACTTACCGGATGGTTGGTATCAATAAATCTGGTAAGTCTTATTTGTTAACTTTTTTGCTCTATGATACGATCCAATTGTTTTCAATTAGTGACCTTCAATACGGTTGACGTTTCTGAAAGTAAGGTTTATCCGAGGTAAAATATTTTTAGCGGTTTTAGGTACTTGGTGTTGCCAGCAACTATTAGTTGTTCCTGCCATCAGGAGAAAAGATCCATGGTGCAAGGGGATTTCCACTTGTTTTACGGCCTTCAAAAATCGATGGCGAAGGCGAAATAGACGAGTTTCTCCAAAACTGACCGAAGCGATTACAGGATTGGGTCCTGACTGATCAATATGATCACTGTGCCATGCTACACCATCTTTTCCGTCCCGATACAGATTAAGTAAGACCGCATTAAAGCTTAATCCAGTTTCTTTTTCCACACGTTTCCGGATGGCCAATAGTTCAGGAGTCCAATCAGGACCATTTAGATTAGCACCACTATTATTTTTATTTTCATACCACGCAATCATACGTGGTGCTTTCACCGTTTTGTCAAAGATTTCCATCTCATATTCACGCCATATTGTATCCCTCAATAGCGTATTATAATAATAATCGGATTCTTCTTTTGTAAAGAAAGAATCGATCAGCATCAGATCGGTATCCGGGAGATCAAATCGGACTTTCCCCGCATTTCCCGTAGCAAATATTTCCGTATCATCAAATAAAGTCATCATCGTATCTTATGTTTATCAATTCAAGGGGCAATAATGCGATTCATCATGTCCCAAAATAATGAATCAAAAATACTAATTTTATTAGTTTGTTGAAACTATAAATGTTAGTGTTTTTTTAGAAAAAATAGATGGCAGGAAATTTACCATTGATAAACATTGAAATGATCCCTTACACAACCGTGATTGAACCTGTTCTGATCAATTATATATTTCCCTTCAAATTAAAATCGAATTAGCTTAGCCGTTCCACTTCATAAAAAAAATACTTATGTTTACTCCACAGAACACAACTAAACGAATGAAACGAACCATTTTACTCACCTTACTTTCTATATCCACTTTTACGCAGGGAGCTTTTGCACAGCAGGACTCCATTATGGTGGATAAGATCTATCATGAATCTTTTTATAATGGGCAGGCCTATGACAATCTACACCATTTGACAAAACAAATCGGTCATCGTATAGCAGGATCACCACGGGCGGACAAGGCAGTAGCTTGGTCGAAAAGCATTATGGAAAAGCTTCCTTTTGACCGCGTGTATCTTCAAGATGTGAAAGTTCCATATTGGGATCGGGGACCTCAAGAAAAAGCTTACCTTGTTGGTTCTAACGAACCTTTGAGTGTATTGGCTTTAGGAGGGTCTGTTTCCACCCCAGCTAAAGGCTTGGTCGCAGAGGTGATTGAAGTAGAACTGTTAAGTGATTTAAAGAAATATGGAGATCAGGTACGTGGGAAAATTGTTTTCATCAACAAACCCTGGGATGAGTCCATCGTAGAGACAGGTGTAGCATATGGTCTCAATTCAAGTCAAAGAAGCCGTGGTCCAGCAGAAGCGGCTAAGTTGGGTGCAGTAGCGTATCTATTTCGCTCACTGTCTTCCTCTAAGACCGATGATTATCCACATACAGGAGGCACAGGTTATGCAAAAGGTATTGATAGTATACCCGCGATGGCGATATCAGCAACATCAGCTATTAAGCTGAGTAATGCGTTGAAAGCAAATCCGCATACAAAAGTTTACTTAGAGCAGCATGCAGCATGGAAAGGAATAGTACATACGCATAATGTCATTGCAGAATGGAAAGGTCAGCAATCTCCAGATAAGATCATCACGATTGGTGGACACATCGATTCTTGGGATGTAGGCGAAGGAGCTCATGATAATGGTACCGGAACTATGGGGACTTTAGATGCTATTCGTACGCTGATGGCACTTGGATATCAACCAAAGCACACCATCCGCTTGGTCTTTTATATGAACGAAGAAAATGGTGTTCATGGTGCATCAGCTTATGGGCAGATCGCAAAAGAAAAACAAGAACAGATTATTGCCGCGATTGAAAGTGATGCCGGAGGATTTGCACCTCGAGGTTTTGATATCAAAGCCTCAGCCGATCGAGTTGCTTGGATACAGCAACACTGGAAGCCCTTGTTCGAGCAGAAGTTCTGGGTCTCACGATTTCTACAAGGAAGTCCAGGAGTAGATTCTGGAGTCTGGGGCAAGCATTTTCCGAATACCGTGATGTTCAATTTTAGACCAGACCCACACCGTTATTTTGATCTGCACCATACCGCAAAAGATGTTTTTGAAGCGGTAGATAAGCGCGAGTTACAATCTGGCGTAGCAGCTATTGCCTCACTATTGTATTTGGTTGATCAACAAATCGATCAATTATAATACTTAAAACAGCATAAATAAACTAGAGCCATGCATACATGGGCTCTAGTTAAATGGTTTGATGCAAAGCAATTCAATTCCTCCGTTATCTTCAAATTGATCCCAGCTAGTCTAGTCATAGACCGATTTGAGAAAGAAATAGTAGCTACACTTTACTTGTTCGAACGCACACATGTCTCATAAGCATTTAATAACTCTTGAGCTACTAATTTAGGATCCTGATGGTGAATTCCATGGCTGTATCGCGGCAGTAAAACCAACTTACTAGAACGATTGTTTTTGATCATTTCTGCATAGTGTTTTATTCTCAAATCATCCAATTCTTTCCACCAAGGGATAAGGTTAATACCTAATTTAAGGTTTTCGTTCATTGTTGTTTCATATTGCTCTATATGCTTATGATAGGAAATCATTACCGTTACCGGAATATCGATAAGAGGGGGTAAGGATGCGTAATTTTTAAAAAAATCTGGCGTACTCTCTTGGAGCTCTCGCTGTACTTCATATCGAAAACCTTTTGTCGTTGAAGGGTCTTTTAAGATGTTCTTGAAATTAATGGTCAATAACTCTCGGTATCCTGTTTTGCTTACAGTGCTGGACTTTACCTGATCATCCTCTTCTTTTGTTAGCATAAAGTCTGTCGGGTCAATGAAAAATAAACCACAAACCTCGTGGGGATATTGTGATGCATACAAGCGGATAAACGGTCCCCCAATAGAATGTCCAACGAGTAAGTATGGAGGACTTATAGTTAAGGTCGATAATAAATCGTGAAGCCTTTTTACAACTTCAATATCTGTACTGACTAAACTATCGATCTCAGACTCTCCAATTCCGTTTCTATCGTACACAATACCTGCAAAACCATGTTCAATAAAAGGAAATAAACTCCCGAAACTGCCGCCACCAGAACCAAGGCCGCTTTCAAACACGACAATGGGTTCATTTATTTTTCTATTTTCAATTCCAAATGTTTTGTAAGCTATTTTTTTATTATTGATGGATACAAACTTTCTTTCAGAAATCTGAGAATAGACCAACGATACGGAAAAAGTGATCGTCAATATAAAGGTGATGATTAATTTCATGGACTGATATTTTAAATAAAAATGGATGTACAATAATGGCTATATGCTTTGATTATAAACTTATAGTGGATTAAACGGCTACATGTAAAAATTTAATAGTGCTCAATATGAACATTGTTTCACATACGCGTTTACTAATATCAATATTTGTTGTTTTTTTACTTAGCGCTATTCGGTATATCATACTATTTGAACGGTAAGTGTACTGATTATTCACGTGAATGGCGAAGGCTCTTACTCTCCATATCCTATTTTTAAGGATATGATTGCGTTGACACACAAAAATATAAAATCAAGCATTTGAACAATAAAATTCCAATGGGCTATGCGATCATTGTTAAATAGTAGATCTTTTTTAGCGAGTCAGGTCCAGTATAGAATAGATATGCTGATGACTATGTTGGAAAGAATTATCTGAATGGAATGTATTGGTCATCAGTAGAATAGAAAGTATACGATATACAAATAACTGGTCAAACCAAAAATAGAAGTTTTCTTTTTTAAATATTATAGTCAAAAACTGGAACAATTGAGCCGTCCTATTTGTTTTGCATCTAGATCGTTAATTAAGTATATTTAAATGTTAACAAAACTTGTACATATGAGCATAAATAACGCTAAATCACAAAAAACAATCGTTATAAACGAAAAAAGTTATAACTATTGTTCGCTAAAAGATCTTCCCCAAGGTTCAGTATCCCATCTCCCGTTCAGTATCCGTATTTTGCTTGAAAACGTATTGCGTAATTATGATGGTTTCAGCATTACCGATGAGCATATTGATACACTCATAAATTGGACTCCGGAGCCAGTTGATAAAGATATTCCTTTTAAACCCGCACGAATCTTGATGCAAGATTTCACAGGAGTACCTGCTGTCGTTGATATGGCGTCCCTTCGTGCAGAATATGTTCGTCATGGAAAAGATGGTCAAAAGATCAATCCTGCAATTCCAGTAGATTTAGTGATAGACCATTCAGTGCAGGTGGATTATTATGGAACGGATTATGCTTATGACAAAAATGTAGAACTAGAGTATCAACGTAATAAGGAGCGTTACGAATTACTCAAATGGGCACAGCATGGTTTGAAAAACTTTACGGTAGTCCCTCCAGGAATGGGAATTTGTCACCAAGTAAATCTGGAATATTTAGCTAAAGGTATTATAGAACGTGAAGGCTGGTTATTTCCCGATACTTTGGTGGGTACCGATTCGCATACGCCCATGGTCAACGGTATGGGGGTAGTCGGCTGGGGTGCAGGAGGTATTGAGGCAGAAGCTGCTATGTTGGGGCAACCGATCTTCTTTACCTGTCCTGAAGTGATTGGTTTAAAATTGACGGGGAAAATACCTGAGATTTGTACAGCCACTGATATGGTCTTGTCCATTACGAAGGTGCTTCGAGATAAAGGTGTTGTCGGAAAGTTTGTTGAACTTTTTGGAGATGGATTGGATCACTTGACGGTTACAGATCGAGCAACTATTGCCAATATGTCGCCAGAATTTGGCTGTACGATTACTTATTTCCCAATTGACGATCGTACTCTGGAGTATATGTATACGACCAATCGGACACCTGAACAAATTAAGATTGTGGAAACGTATTGCAAAGAAAATCTACTATGGAGAACAGGTCATGAAGAAATTAATTTTTCTTCTATAGTAGAGTTTGATCTATCCACTTTAGAACCAACTGTTTCTGGGCCAAAACGTCCGCAGGACAAAGTTTTGGCAAAAGATTTAGGCCATCAATTTTCAAGTTTGCTGCAGCAAGAATATCAACGTAATTATAGCTTGCCGAATGAAAGAAAAGAATCGGCTTGGCTTGCAGATGGAGGGTCAGGGACCGAATTTACTTTTGGTAAAGTTCCCAAGAACAGTGAATCAGAATTAGAGGTCGTGAAAGATGCGATACAGTCCGTACGCATCAAATATAAAAATCAAGAATTTGTATTAAGCGATGGAAGCATTGTGATAGCAGCGATCACGAGCTGTACCAATACGTCTAACCCTGCGGTCATGATTGGTGCGGGATTATTGGCACGCAACGCTATAGAAAAGGGCTTGAGAACAAAATCATGGGTCAAAACTTCTTTAGCACCCGGTTCTAAAGTTGTTACCCAATATCTGAACCGATCAGGATTAAATACGGACCTGGAAGCATTACGTTTTCACACTGTAGGATATGGGTGCACCTCTTGTATTGGTAATTCGGGACCTTTACCGCCACATATTGCCGAAGCTGTAGACAAAGGAGATCTAGTAGTGGCATCGGTATTATCGGGGAATAGGAATTTCGAAGCAAGAGTGCACCCACAGGTGAAAATGAATTTTCTAATGTCTCCCATGCTTGTTGTGGCTTATGCGTTGGTAGGTCGGGTAGATGTCGATCTGATAAACGATCCACTGTCGTATGACCCGAATGGTCGTCCCGTTTATTTGAAAGATATCTGGCCCAGCCGCGAAGAAATAGTAAAAACAGTAAACGACTGTGTTAAACAGGGAGATTTTCAGGAAGTTTATGATGTTATATTTGACGGTTCAACAGATTGGCAAAATCTAGAGGTAAGCTTAGATGAACGCTTTGAATGGAATAAAGAGTCCACTTATATCAAAGAAGCTCCATTTTTTGAAAATCTGGAGGCCACTCCAAATCCCGTGACGGATATTACCCATGCTCGTGTATTATTATACTTGGGTGATTCAGTCACGACGGATCATATATCACCTGCAGGTTCCTTCCGTGAAAATAGTGCAGCTGGACAATACTTATCTGCTCATGGAGTAGAAACCGCTGATTTTAATTCTTATGGTTCTCGTCGTGGAAATCATGAAGTCATGATGCGAGGTACTTTTGCCAATGTACGTATTAAAAATAAGATCGTACAGAAAGAAGGTGGTTTCAGCGTGTACTTTCCAACCGGAGAGGTGAAAACAGTGTATGAAACTGCTATGGAATATAAAAAGACAGATACTGCCCTTATTGTATTGGCCGGGAAAGAATATGGATCAGGTTCGTCACGCGATTGGGCTGCCAAAGGCGCTTATTTATTAGGTATCAAAGCGGTCATCGCAGAAAGTTTTGAACGGATCCATCGCAGTAACTTGGTCGGCATGGGGGTAGCTCCTTTAGTATTTACCAATGGACAAAATGCCGAAATTTTAGAACTAGACGGAACTGAAATTTTTGATATTATTGGACTTGGTGATCAGTTGACTCCGCACAAATTGTTGGATGTAAAAGCAACTCATCCAACTGGAAAAATAACGGAATTTAAAGTTCAGGCTCGGATGGATTCTGCTATAGAAATCGAATATTATAAAAATAATGGCATTTTACAATATGTGTTAAGGGATTATTTAAAAAACAGTTAATAGGTGGATTTGAAATCTGTATTAACAATACGTACGTGTTGCATAAAAAATCAAAAAGTCACGTCAAACGATGTGGCTTTTTGATTTTTATACTTCAATAACTCGTAATTTATTGGATATTGCCCTCTTATTATCGTTTAATTACAATATCGAGTAGCTGCTGCGGTTCATGAATAATATAATCTGCTCCATGTAGTCTCAATTCTTCTTCATCCCGAAATCCCCATGTTACACCGATTGCACGTACTCCAGCATTATGCGCGGTATCCATATCGACAGATGAATCACCTACGTACCAGCAGTCACTTGGTTGCAAGTTCAGCATACGGAGCGTTTCGAATACAATATCGGCATCAGGTTTGGGCGGATGTCCAGTTCTATGTCCCAGTAGAACATCAAAAGAAATCTCCGGAAAATATTTTTTAACCAACGGAATGACAGCTTCATGATATTTGTTGGATGCAATTGAAATCAAATAGCCAGATGATTGAAGTGTTTGCAATAAGGGAATAATACCAGTATAGGGTTTGGTACAACTTTCAGTTTGCTCTTCATAACGTTTCTTAAATGCAAGAAGTAGTCGTGTTATGGTATCCTCAGTTCTAGCCTCTGTAGGTAATGCGCGTTCAATGAGCATGCGGACCCCATTTCCTACAAATTTTTTATAAGATTCTAAGGGGTGAGTGGGGTATCCAAATTGGCCAAGTATGGTATTGCAGCTCTCTCCTAAATCTTGGAGAGTGTCTAACAATGTGCCATCTAAATCAAATATTATTAGCTTCATGGGCTAAATTTAAAAAAACAACACTATATAGTCAGCAAAATTTCTTTTATAAATGACTATTTAAACTTTAAAATACGATATAGAAGTGGAAAGTTGTGATCTCTTCCCTAACTTTAAGATGTGCTTAATATTTTTTTAAGGAAGTATTGGATGAAAATAGATGCTGCGCGTAAATCAAGTAGATATTGATTCATGATAGGGGAGAACGCTATATGTAGATACGGGTTGTGAAAGTAACGATAGTTTTTAATAAAAATGAATTTTTAGTTCTTATTCAAATTCAGGATAAAAAACTGTATTTTTTCTAGTTTTCATTCGTTCTACAACGTCATAGGGATTTACAACAATTCCAATTTCTGCTTTTCTCCTTTCAATTTTCCAACTCTGGTAAAATTCTTATAATTGATACGCCATACATACCATCTCTCAGATATTTTTACATTTTCTTCTCCTGCCGTCGAACCAGAGTCGCTAGAGCCCCGACATAAAATATTAGCTATTTTTCCAACATTACTAATATGACCAACTTTTTCCCAAAGATTCATTTTCAACCCCAGTTTGTAACACTATATGTATAAAACTCAACTTCTCCACTGACGATTTCTGATAAATCGGGATTGGTATTTATTGGATATACTTTCTTAAACGCCCGGATTACATCGCTGTTCAACTGTGTTATATCAAAAGCCACTAATTGAAAATATTTCTTGTTGCTCTCGTCTATTTCAGCCAAAAAAACGTCTCCTATTTTTGTATTTGCTCCATAAGTTTACTCTTGAGGGATAATCTGTTGACAGATCATCGTGGTGAATGAATATGGATGGTGCTATACCATAGACAGACATTCCCTATCAAACCATCTGCTAGGCAAGTATCAAGCAATTATACCGTATGGGTAAAGCTTGTTTGCCTATGTGCGGTATTGAAATAGCATAAGTGTATAGTAAGTGCATGGTAAGTGTATCAAACACCCTGTTTTGATACTGTATCTATGCACTATCTATGCTTTACATATGCATATGTCATGCTTTATCGATGCCTAACATCTACTTGACCGATGCGGTATGGCGCTTTAATTTTGCAAATCAGGTTTGATTCCTCTCCAGAAAAATGCTGTTATTGGTTATTCATGTACTAAAATAAGTTTTTCCTATAGAAATCAGTTTTATTCCTGATGATTTAGATTTTTATCGCCTGAGATGAAGTAAAATGGTATCATTATTCCCCATGTTTCCGCTTGTCTCCACTTTTGGACCTACTGCTCTTGGATGGACGGCCATCTTCGTAGTGTCAAAACAATAACGTCATGGCAAGAGTAGAAAGTTTAATCAAATTAAATGGAACGATCGGGGATCTTTCCTTTTACAAATCAAAAAGTGTGGGTTACCAAGCACGGATGAAAACCGGTGTTTCGGGTGCCCGAATTGCTAACGATGCTGCGTTTGCCCGTACCCGTGAGAATGGGAGTGAGTTTGGCAGGTCACAGCAGGAGGGTAAAAAGCTGCGTGAACTGCTACGCGATGTGCTGTTTGAAAATTCGGATAATAAATTCAGCCAGCGTTTAGCAAGCCGCTTGCTCAAAGTTATTCAGATGGATTCGGTGAATGTTCGCGGGGAAAGGGTGATCGTCCCTGAAAATCTGGTCCTACTGGATGGCATGGAGTGCAATCAACGATCCAGTTTGCGCGCCATCACCTTAAAACCCTTTACGGTCACGTACGACCGTTTTAGCGGTGATGGCTTTTTTTCATGCCCGCAGCTGATTCCCAACCTGCACATCGCCAAATTTAGTGGTGCTACGCATGTGCAGTATACGCTGGTGCTGCAGGAGTTTTCGGGAGATGAATTGGATCAGCGTCCTGTGATCCGAAGATCTGCTTACATCAAACTGGGAGAAATGCAGCCGATGGATGTGGACCTCATGGCTTCGCTTGAAGCTGATCCTGAAAAAAGTGGATTGGTCCTGGTAGGTACGGGCTATTTTCAGATGGTCAACAATGCCTACTATCCGCTGGCCAATGGACAGTATAATGCGCTGACCATTAGTCAGGTGATCATGCCTTAATCTAAGGTGATGATGTCGTGAAGGATATTTTCGGGAGGCAGGTGGGTTTTTATTAACCGCTACCTCCCGATATATCCCTTCTGATCAGAAAGAGTTGTCTATTTGTTTTTTAATCCAGATACGTATTATGGAATATATTTGCGAGGAAGGGATTATCTATTTCAATTGATATGCTGCAACACTTTTTTTGAAGAAAGTAGGTACATAAATAATCTTTTTAACAGGGTCATATCCGATATCTGCTGTATTTTTCTTCTCTGCAGTGCTATCCAGTAGTAATTCATATTTTCCATTAGCGTGAACGTAATAAATATAGCCCGCCCAGCATGAATAGACGAAGTCACCATTGCCGATCGGTTCTATACCATCACCGCCACATGGTAGATCGGCTATTGTTGTCAATTCCTTCTTTTCATTAGCCTGCAGTAATTGCTTATTGCCACCAGCGATATACAGATCTTTACCGATAGCTTTTAAACCATTGACGCCATCAATATTTTCAAGATATACAACATCTTTATTATTAATGATTTGATGGATCTTTTTTGTCCTAGAATCCGAAACATAAACAACGCCTTTGTCAGTGACAGTAATGTCATTTAAAAATATGGAACCTGCAATTGGGATTTTACGAACGATTTTACTAGAAGGGATATCAATGACAACGACATCCGTTATATCTGCTGCATAAAGAGTGTTTCCATATTTGGCAAGTCCTTTAGGAGAATTGAGCCCGTGGATCCAATCTAGATCTATAATTTTGCCATTTAGGTCTAATTTACCAATACCACCAATACCATCTTTCTCATCTGCACTATTGCCCATGATGGATACATATAGAATACCTGCTTTGGTATCTGGTAAAACAGATTCGGGCATATTGATAATCGAATCTGTTTCCCATATTTTCTCCAACTTATGCTGTGCCTTGACCGTAGTACCCAATAGTAATGCGAGAGATAGAATCATTATTTTTTTCATAATTGCTTCATGCTTAAAGAGGTTTAAATTTTGAAAATAAGCAAAATTTGGCAGATTATAAAGGTTTAGATGATTTTTAATCAATTTTAAGGTCGTCAGCAAAGTATATTCGTACATTACTTTAGGGTTTAGATGTTGGTTTTAAAATGAATTTGACGATCCTGTAATTAATTTAATTTTTCTGATACAACTATGATTTTTTAACAAAATGATAAGAAGATAAATTCACTTTTTTGAATTATAGTCGGATATGAAATGGCGTAATTTATCTACACTTTAAATGTGCTAGTGATGAGGTAGCTGCTTGCTCCAAAAGTTGAACGATAGCGGAATATCCCTTGTTGCGAGCATGTTGGAGAGGAGTAATTTTCTCATGGTCGGCAATATGGATGTTACATCCCGCATCGATCAGTGTCCGAACAATGTTAATATATTTTTGACTTCCATCACCCAAAATTACAGCCTCCATCAAAGCGGTCCAACCCAGTCGATTAACATGATCAATGGGGAACCCTTCTGTATTGGCTAACACGTTTACAACCTCCAGATGTCCACGCTCGCAGGCAGGAATAAGAGCTGTACCATGATACCTGTTGAATACATCAAACCGAGCTCCATGCAATAAATAGAGTTTCACCAGTTCGAGATTTCCTGTCGCTCCTGCATATAGAAATGGACTGTCTTTGATATGATCTTGTTGATTGACATCTGCCTGATAGGATAGCAGCAACTTGGCCATATCAAGGGCATTATTTTGTGTTGCAATTAAAAGCAAAGATTTGCCATTTTGATCAGTAGTATGAACAGAAGAGCCGTTCTTTAACGCTTCTTCAACTAGAGCTAATTGATTCTTTTGCACAGCTTCAATCAATTTTTTTTGAGATGAGGTATCAGCATTCATATCGGTATCAGTATGACAAGAGTTTAGAAATAATAATGAAAAAAATACAATAAGATGTTGCATAAGTACGGGTATAAAAGGTAATAAAGCAGTTAGGAATATCAACCCTATAAACAAAGTTAGTATATAAATGGTATTAGAATAGGTACGATTTATATAGAAACTTGTATATATTATCACATTTAAGCTAATAATTATAGTGAATAAAAGCTAATATGTTTAGTTTAATTGTTTATCTTTGGATATTCAATATGGATAGACACCCAAGAAAAAGGCTGCTCCATATTTTATACCGTAATTCATTAGATCCTTACAGGATCAAGTAGTTACTTATGATAGAATAGATTTGACGATAATATAAAGTACTGTTTATAAAAGGAATTCCATTTTTTATGAATTTAATCCCTAGGTTCATAGGAGATGAATGATTGAAAAAATCGTAGATTTTTTCATAAAAACTGCCCTCTGTAGTGATACACAGGGCTTTTTGTTTCAACTTTAAAATTGTAATGTAGTCAAAAATGATATTTTTTAATCACAATTATTATCTTCGTATCAACAATTGAATACTGCGATGCTGTACAATCCATTTGAACCATTAACTCGACATACTTGGCAAGATTTTCTTGAAAAAGGTTATCGTGACTTTGTGTTGCAGCGGTTGGAGTGGCCAGATATTAGCAAAGGAAAAGGTTTTCTACTATCACCATACTCAACTCTGGAAAAAGCACATCTACATGCAGCAGAACTTGGAGCTAAAGAAGGTAAGGCTTTACAGATACCTGTAGACATAAATAAAATTCAACAATTATTAGCGGTCAATTCTGGCTATCGTGTTTTCGTCAATCGTTTTTATGAGGAAAATTGGGATAAACGCATGTTGCGAGTATATCAGGGTAGAATTATTAATTATTTGCGTAGTAATACCAATTTCAAACGAAAAGATCCGATTGATATTTTGTTTACATTGGAACATGGACGTGTTTGGGCTCTCATATCAGATGGGAAAACTACAAAGAAAGTCAAGGCTATAGACCTGATCAGTTAACATGAAGCTATCAGATTAATCCCTGAAATACATAAATACTTCACGTTTTTAAAATTAAATTATTTAACTTTTTGCATATTAATACATACTATGTGTTGGGACATATCACTTCATACTAATCTTGAGATTGTAAAAAAAGCTTTTCCTGCTTTACTGGACGAACGCAAGCAACTCGAATATGACTACCGGAACTTTGAAAATGTGCAGGCAATTACCTTTCCCGCATATCCCGTTATTTATAAAGATCAAGAAAACGAGAAAATCAATCTCCTAGAGATGGAATGGGGCGTGTTGCCCACCTATATCCAAGACCCTCAAGAGCAAGTCGAACGCCGTCGTAATATGATCAATGTCCGTAGCGAACGTGTCCTTACCGATCGTAATTCGTACTGGCACCGTTTGAAAGACCAGCGCTGTCTTATACCCGTGTCAGGTACATTTGAGCACCGTAAGATCCATGATAAGAAAAAGAAAATACCCTATTATATAGGACAAAAAGGAAGAGAAGTATTTTTTATACCAGGGATATACCAATGGCATGAAGTAATAACGCAGGATGGTGATGTTCATCAAATAGGTAGCTTTGGTATGTTGACACGCCAGGCAAATACTATGATGGGAAATATACACAACGATAGACCCAATAAAAGAAGGATGCCGCTATTTCTCACACCAGAACTTGAACAACAATGGCTACAGGCAAAAGATGATAAAAGCTTGGTCGATATATTCCATTATGAAATAGCAGACCAGGCATTAGAATATTATCCTGTTTATACCTTACGGGGCTATCCCAATAGACCAGACGGCAAGCATCGCTACGAACCCTATCCATGGGCAGGTTTACCACCCCTAGGGCAGGATGGACCGATGCAGCAAAGTTTATTTTAATTTATTATAATAAACATAATATGAAGTTCGTGCCATTGAACCGACCGATAGTTTTAGAGTTGCAGCATGGTGGATATGGTAGATGGATGGCTTAGATGATCTGTTGAAGTCGGATGGTACATAAGTATAGATCTACTATAAAGCCTTATGTTTTGTCATATGATTATGTCTTGATGCCTATCTGAAATAATCAGTTAAAAGTAGAAGTCTTTATCGAAGATAATTATCGTCAAGTTTAATAATAAAAGCAATTGTTACTGTTAATGCTTGAGGGAATATAAAAGATGTTTTGTAAATTGTGGACACTATTTTAAACAATATGCGTAGAAAAACTCAAATGATCACCGCGATGATGCTATTCTCAACGACGGTTGCCGTAAGTCAGATGAAAGTTCGTGAAGAGCTGCCCGAAAAATATAAGTGGGATTTGTCCCATCTTTATGCTACAGATGAAACTTGGAAAGAGGAGAAGGAGCGTTTACAACAAAAAATGCAGAAAATAGCCTCGTATAAAGGTAAACTTACGCAGTCCGCTAGCGGGCTTTTAGAAGCGCTTCAGTTAAGTACTTCACTCATAAAGGAAATGGCCAAGTTATCATCATATGCCTCAATGAAATCTGATCAAGATACCCGCGTAACCAAATATGCCGGAATGAACCAAGAGCTACAACAGCTTTTTTCAGAATATAGCGCATTAACATCGTATATGGAGCCTGAATTATTGACCTTCAAAGAAGATCAGCTCCAGGCATTTTTTACACAAGAAAAAGAATTGAGCACCTACAAGTTTTACCTGACCGATCTACTTCGTAAGCGTGCGCACAGAGGATCAGAAGAAGTTGAAAAAGTATTAGCATACTCTTCCTTGATGTCAGGCAACGCCGCTAATATCTACAGTACCTTTATCAATGCAGAGTTTCCATATCCAGAGGTAGAATTAAATGGCGAATCTGTCAAACTCAATGCTGCCAATTTTGCTTTATATAGAGCGAGCGAAAATAGGGAAATTAGGAGTAAAGTATTTGATGCTTATTTTTCCAAATTAAATGAATTTCAACGTACCCTAGGTGCACAACTTTATGGAAACATCAATGCCGCATTGTTTGCCACGAAAGCCCGCAACTATGAAAGTACATTAAAAATGGCATTGGATGGTGGTAATATTCCAACCGCTGTTTTTCATAATCTTATCAAAAATGTAAATGGCAATTTAGAAACCTTTCATCGCTATTTAAATCTACGAAAACGTATGATGGGTGTAGATACCTTGCATTACTATGATTTATACGCACCTCTTGTGGCTAAAGTTGATTTATCCTATACAGTAGAAGAGGCCGAAGAAAATATTTTAAAATCCCTAAAACCTTTAGGTACTGATTATATAAATGTGTCAAAAAAAGCATTCGGCGAAAGATGGATTGACATGTATCCAAATGAAGGAAAAAGATCAGGAGCATATTCCAATGGTTCGGCATACGATGTACATCCCTATATTCTTATGAATTACAATGGAAAGTACAATGACATGTCGACCCTTACCCATGAATTGGGGCATACGATGCATAGTTATTTAACCAATAAGAAGCAACATTACGCCAATTCAGATTATTCGATTTTTGTTGCAGAAGTAGCATCGACTTTAAATGAGGAGTTATTGAACGATTATATGCTGAAACAGATCAAAGATGATGAAACCCGACTTGCGATTTTGGGAAATTATCTAGAAGGAGCCAAAGGAACACTATTTCGTCAGACTCAGTTTGCCGAATTTGAATATATGATCCATGAAAAAGTCGGCAAAGGCGAAGCGCTCACAGGTGAAGATTTTGACGAGATGTATTTAGATCTGACCAAACGATATTACGGTCATGATAAAAATATTTGTATCGTTGATGATAATGTGAAATCTGAATGGTCTTATATTCCACATTTTTATTACAATTTTTATGTTTACCAGTATGCGACGTCTTTTACGGCATCTACAGCACTTTCCGAAAAAGTGTTACGAGGCACTGACGCTGATCGTCAGAAGTACCTCAATTTCCTTGCTTCGGGAAGTACCAAATACCCTGTAGACCTTCTTGTGGATGCTGGTGTCGATATGAATACATCTGAACCTTTTGATCTGACAATTGCTAAAATCAATAAAGTCATAGCAGAGATGGAAACTATCTTAACCAGATTAGGCAAGTAACTCTACATTAAATACACCCAAAATAAAAGCCGT
>NZ_DJTA01000031.1:75518-122711 GCF_002440335.1 Sphingobacterium sp. UBA6320
ACGGCTTTTATTTTGGGTGTATCTGAATATTGATGTTATAAAACCGCTTTACTTTGAGGCTGATCTTCTCAGGCCGATATAAATTATAATTTTATAATTCCCTTTTCAATCATTTCCAGCATTACTGGTGAAGCATTTTTAAATGTAGGCATTTGTTCAGTAAGGCTTCCTGCATTTTTTTTATTGACTTTAAACGTTAAATCCATTTCTGTCGTAAAAAGCAAAGCCGTTGTAAAAGGATTTTTAATATAAGAACTTAAAACTGTCAAAGCTTCATCAACCGAGTGGAAGTGCTCTATTTCTTCAGTTTTGTATTTTAAAGTTAAAGCAAAGTTATATCCTCCGGTATCTAAAATATGAAGTCGCACATAAATATTTTTAAGTTCAGTATCACCCATCGTTTTGGCCAAAGTAAGTTTTGCAAAAGTTCCTTGGTTGATACTTGATATTATTTGGTCATAAAATTCAACAAAAACAGTCTGATATGGCATTTTAATATAGTTTGAACTGCAAAATTACACTAAGTAGTTGACAAGTACCTTCTTTTTTTACAAAAAGAGATTGAATACCCCCCAGCTACATATAAATAGTCCAGATGATAGCATATAATAAGACTCAAGGACATCCTCTCTTTTCTACAGCAATCTTATACATTGATTATAAAATTCTCAAATATCGAGCTGGCACTTGTTCTGTGAGCCATACCCCATTTTCTGATAAATAGAAAGTATACCCATCCTGTGCCATTTGTTGTGCTAAGACCGTTATTATAACTGGTTTTCCATGTCTTTGCCCAACTTTTAAAGCCGTTTCCTTTTCTTTACTAAGATGCACGTGTTGACGATTAAGTTTCTCAATCCCGGTTTCCAGAATGGAGGGGACAAATTGTTGTGCTGTACCATGATAAAGCACCAAAGGTGGAGTTTGAGTTTCTAATGCAAGATCAATAGGTACAGAATGACCTTGATTTGCTCTAATCTTTTGAAAGGAAGGGTCAAAAATAAATCTTTTTTTAGGATTTGTATCAACAATCTGTTTTAAGGTGTTAAAATCTAATTCATTATTGTGTTTATTTATTTTTTCAATCAGGTCTGTTGTATCTGCCCAGCCCTGTTCATCTAGGGTGATACCTATTGTCTCAGGCCGGTGACGAAGAACTAAACTTAAAAATTTGCTTATATGTTTATATTTGTCAGTCATTTTTTATAAATTCTTAAGAAGTTAAAATTGATTGGCTTTATCTTTTTACAGGGAAACGGATATTATATGGAGTATGATTACTGTTAGGTAAATTGATTCTCGCCTTCGTAATTTAAAATGAGTTTTCTTTTTTTTAAAGCACGAGCAGATACCCAAGCACCCATAGACAGTAAATTGAGTGAAATAATAATAGCAAATGACATCATCATTGATGTTTTTGTCTTTTAAAAATATAGTTTTTCTAAGAAATTGAAGCTAAAATAAAAAGATATTTTCGATTTCTGATAGATAAAATAAAGATCGTATTTGAAAACCGATATGTGAGCCTACAAGCTCATCATTAAAAATCAAAAGGGCCTAATTTTCATTAGACCCCTTATCCTGACGTTTAATTGTACAGTAATCTATTATGTTTCTTATTGTTTCCTCTTTTTTGTTTCATTATCCAAGGCATTTTACATGCATATTTGGATTTTTTTACTGTACCACGTCGTTTATGTTTTATGCTTCCAAAAGCATATTTATTATCTTTAGTATGATAAGAACACCTGTTATTTAAAAAAGTTCAAAAATATGACTGGATTTTTTTAAATTACTCGCAAATAACATAAATTTTGAAACCATCAATTTTACAAATCAGTCAATTGCTAACAGATCGATTGACACTGATTCCATATACTATACCTATATGTACGCATATATTAAATCAAGAATTTGATTTTTTAAAGAAGATGAATCTGAGAAAAGGTAGAGGTTGGCCTGATGATGATGTGCTGGAAACTTTACCAAAAATAATCAACAATCTTTCCGAAATTGGAGCACCCACAGGATTCGAATCGTGGATGATTATTAAAAATGAAACATTGGAAATAATTGGCGATATTGGTTTTAAGGGATTTAATCAAAAAGAACAACTTATAGATCTCGGATATGGGATTATACTTGGAGAACGAAGACAGGGATATGCTGAGGAAGCCGCAAAAGTTCTTATAGGATGGGCTTTTAAACAAAGCAACGTAAAAGAAATTACGGCACAATGTCTTATTGGCAATGTAAGTTCAATCCATCTTCTGCAAAAGTTAAATTTTAAGCAAATCAAGAGAGAAAATTGTTTTTTGTTCTGGTCGCTTCCATCAAGTAATCAAATCGTCACAGGTAGAGGCCAAACATTTAATTAGCCGTTACCAGCAAATACCGATAGTTATATTTGATATAAAGCTTTGTTTTTTTGTGGCAGTCAATTAGTCTCTTGTGGCACTGGTACAAAAATAGATTCTATTTATTAGCCGGTGATATTATATGCGGGTTGACAAATTATTTAAATACAGTGTGTTACGGCTATTCAGGCTGTTACTGGAAAATATCGCAAGTGACGCGCTTATTTTTTGACTCTTCTGTATATTTTTTACTTTCTGCGCTTAGCATTTATAATATTGCGAACACAAAAACTTTTAGTTTTCATATTTGTTTTACACAGATCAGATATTATTTATATTTTTAATCTCATAATCTGTTATAGAGATAGAGCATGGCAAAACAAATTAAGGCGTTAAAGTGTCCACATTGTGGTAGTGTTAAGAAGCAAAATATTAAAGAAGACCATTATATCTGTAACAATTGCGGTACCGAGTATTTTCTTGATAATGATGATATCAATGTCAATGTAAAACATGAATACGGAAAATCTAATGGTCTTGATCCAAAAGCAAAAAAATATCTTCTATTAGCTGTAGCAGGAGTTTTGTTTTTTGTCGTTTTTTCTAACCTCATCAGAAACTGTGGAAACAATAGTGGCAGATCTTTCAAATCCGTTGATTCCGATGATTCACCAAAGAAAAAAGAATATGTAGATCGGGTGAAAGAGTATTTAGCTTTTACAGCATATAATACCAAAAGTCCAATGTTGCTCTTTATTATCACCCGCAGCAAGGACGGCTATACGAGAGAAGGAGCCGAATATTTTGCCCGATTTTATGATCCATTAAAGGAAAAAACAATCAATGATATTCCGCTTGCAGGTTGGAAAGATGATTATTATATCCGAAGTCGTGTTTTCAGCGATGGTAACTACTACATCTGTGCCGATAAGAGTAATAAGGTCTATAAAATTGATCCAGCAAAAAATGAAGTAGTTGATATGACCAATACTTTTTTTGCTGACGTACCTGAGTTCTCTTCAGGTATCGCAACCTTAAAATTTACACAAGATCGAGAAGGTGACGGTTTTAATATCATGACCAATGATGGGAAAGAATATTACTATTATCCATTGGTCAGAAAGATTTACAAGGATCATTCTGAAAGACGTGAAGCGGGAACAGGACTTTCCAGTTTATTATCAGGCGCAAGCACATCTATATATTATACTTTTTCCGAAAAAAGTAGAGATTATCCAGAAGAAAAAATTCAGCTAATTAAATACTGGTATAAAAATAATCCAGGTTATCCCATTATGCTACCTTATAGTCATCAGGTAAGCTGGCAGAAGGTGTATCAATATCCTAAGAAATCGGGTGTTTATTATGGATCGTTTCCATTTACGAAGAAATTGGTAATAGAGCCACGGATTATAAAATTTATTGATCTCACCCCTGGCCGTCTATATTTCAAAGCCAATATCGCTTATCAAGATAGCATAAATTTGTATATCACAGGACTCCCAGATGCTAATCCAGAAGGCAAAACATTCATCCAGAAGATAGATACAGAAACCGGGAAAATTATTTGGAGCTATATGCCAAACAGTGATAATTATTCTATAGAGAGTGAGATGTATGGTTATGATGAGGGACTAGTCTTTAGCTATTATGACCGAGCAACCAGTGGAAGCACCAATCGAATTATCATTATAGCAAATGATGGTACAGTACTAAAAGACATGGAGAGAGATGAAATTTTTAAAAGATAATATATGGGACTATTTAATTTTTTCAAGAAGCAAATTGCTACAGTCATAGCATGGCAACCTCAGGATCATAATTTGTTGGTGTGGAGGTATAAAGCTGCTACTGACGAAATTAAAAATGCAAGTAAATTGATTATTTCGCCAGGGCAAGGATGTGTTTTGGTGTATGAAGGCAAGATTACAGATGTAATCGATCAAGAGGGAGTCTACAATATCCGTACAGATAATCATCCGTTTATTACTTCACTGCTCAAAGTTGCTCAACTGTTTGAAAGTGAGCACAAAATGGGGCTTTATTATTATCGAAAAGCAGAAGTGGTGAATCAGGGATGGGGAACATCATCACCTATCAAGTATTTTGATGAATATTACAAAATTCCGATCCAGCTCTCTGCTTATGGTAATTTCTCTTATCGCATCAACGATGCAGCGAAATTTTTCACAGACTATGTCGGTACACAAGATATCTATAAGGTAGAGACTTTTCGCGATGTAGTACAATCTCGTATTATACAAGTCTTAACTTCTTATTTTGCGAAGGAAAAATTACCTTTTATCGATATTGATGCCCAAATCGATCGTTTGTCGCGAGATATCAAAGAGTGGCTGATACAGGATTTGGAAGCATTTGGTATTCAACTCAATGATTTTAGGATCGAAGGAAATTCTTTTGACCAAGATACACAAGATCGTATTGGCAAGATTGCAGATATAACAGCAGATAGCTTTGCCGCATCAGAAGGTGGTCTCAGCTACGTAGAATTGGAAAAACTACGCGCTTTGCGTGATGCAGCAAATAATGAGGGCGGCTTAGCAGGTGCAGGAGTTGGACTAGGCGCAGGAATGAGTCTTGGAAAAGTATTTAGTAATTCCATTGATGAAGTTACGCAGCCGAAGATCGGTGCAGATCCCATAGAGCAATTGCGGAAACTAAAACTCTTACTCGATGAAAATATTATTTCGCAGGAAGAATTTGATCAGAAGAAAAAAGAGTATCTAAATAAATTTTAATCGATGAAGCATTTTATTACATTTCTATTCGTAGCCTCTCTACTCATTTTGGGATTTATTGCATTGAATTACATTTGGCATTGGATTCCGATAGATTACACGGGACTTGTAAAAGTGTTTATATCCGTCCTAGTCCTCATTTTTATTGGTACAGGACTTGCGATGGTCATTAGTGCAGCGTATGGTCGAAAAGACAATCAACAGGACGTAGGAAAAAAAGATTAATATTTTCAACCACCAAATCTCTGGAAAGAAATGACGATGGTTTGCTAGAAAATAATCTATCAAATCATAGATATATGACGCTGCACAGGTGTGGTATCATTTCATTTGTACTACTCTATAAAATAAAATATCCAAAAAGCTGCTTAATCTTTATTGGTATATCTTATTGATCATACGATCGCGCTGCGTTATTTGTTAGAAAATGCTTACTGTAGTTTTCAATTTTTGCAATGCATAGACCCCTTAATTTATAATTGATTCTTAAGAATCCACCTGATGGATCCCCTCGATACCAAGATATAATGACCGTATATTTTTTTATTTTAATAGTAGTTACTAAAAGTCTCAAACAAATTCCACTTCAATTTTGTTTTCCTATTGAAATATAGCCATAAATATAGATCACATCATACGGATAATACGAATATTTTTAATGAGCCACTTGAAAATGATTTTTATATGAACAATGCTCATCCATTTGGAAGTGCATTTAAAAATAAAATTTAAAGAAATTAAATTGCTAAAATTTACAATTATGAGAAAATTATTTTTACAAATAAGCTCCATCGTGCTTATCTTTTCCAGTTGCGCAACCAATAGTATGATTACTGGATCTTGGCGTGATCAATCTATTGATCTTAAGAAATACAGTAGGATATTTGTTGCTGTTATGACAGATAATGTACCTGCGCGACAAAAAGTGGAAGATGAAATTGCTTCATCTTTAAAATCATTAGGGTTAACAACTGTTAAAAGTATCGATGTGTTTCCTCCCAATCTTACAAATATGGGACCCAAACGTTCTGATTTTGCTATGCAAAAAGTTGCTGCGACCAATAGTGATGCTATATTGACTATTGCTTTGATAGATTCCAAGTCAGAATCTAAATATGTTCCGAATGTATCAGTTTACCCTGTAAATTCTTTTGGATACTATAGAACATTTGGTGGTTATTATGATTTTTGGTATGGCAATCTTTATAATAATGGGTATTATACCACAGAGAATACTTACTATATTGAAACAAATCTATATGATGCGAGTTCAGGAAAGCTCGTTTGGTCGACCCAGTCCGAAAGTTACAATCCAGGCTCTTTGGATAGTTTTGTATCAGGTTACAAAAAAGCAATGACTAAACAGTTAAAGAAAGATAATTTAATTACTGATTAGGGTATAACTTATATGAGCGGAAGTAAATGGATCGTGATCACTTCCGCTTCTAAATGAATAAAATCGATATACCGATGCTGAAGTAAACGGACATCGTACTGCCTTGTGCTCAGAAATCAAATAATGAATTAAAAGTATATATTTCCCCCAATTATAAATTGTTTTCCATTATAACTCGGGATAAACATATAGTTCGTTTTATCGTTCTTCTTTTTTCGATCCAGTAGCGGCAATAACCAATAGGCAATTTTTGTACTCAATATACCAATTCCTGCACCCATAGCCACATCAGATAACCAGTGTTTATTATTGTACATCCGAAAGAAACCGGTGCCCGTTGCGACAGCATATCCAGCTACTCCATACCACAGTGATCTATCCCTATATTCTTGCCAGAGTAATTCAGCTCCAACAAAAGCAGTTGCAGTATGTCCCGATGGAAAAGAGTTGTTAGCTGAGCTATCTGGCCGCCATACAGTTCCTGTATTTTTAATACTAAGGACAGTAAAGGTCATAATTGCATTGGACACTGCTGCAGTAAAGAGGCGTTGTTTCACAGTGTGTTTTGCTTTTATACCAAACGCATCTAATGCAAATATACTTGCAGTACCAAGATATTGACTAAAATCATCGACTGAAAATTTACGGTCAATATTTTCCCTTAATTCATTTCTGATATCTTGATTTTGACTAATTAGAAAATGACTTTCTAATGCTATTATTCCATAAGTCATCAATCCCGCTGGGACAAGCAACTGTGTATAAGGAATACGTTTCAGTAGAGCAGGTCTTTTCTCAGTGCTATCAATAGGTGATGATGTAATGTGTTGCCCATGACTTATCTGAGGCAATCCCATCAAATATCCCAGTAACAATAGATAAGCATATTTAAATCTCATTATAGAGTCAATTTATATTCCTGGTCATATTAAATATAAAGATATTAAAATGAAACATATTATTTTTCTTAAAGCTCCTTAATACTGTAATTATCAAGCCTTATTGTTAACTTTTTGGGTTAACCTACAGTCTATAGAGTAAAAATAGTACTTTTCATATTCTTAACATTATTTTTAAAGTGATGATTTTGAAATTATTATCAATTTAGTGAAAGTATGTGTTTTCTCATACAGGCCTCACAACTTCAACTACCTAGTTTTTCCTCATTCACCAAATTTTTGTTCGTGCTAGTCTAGTTACCATCGGGTAGGGATGATTACACCCTACTTTTGAATCAACAATTGCCGAAAAGCAGGTAGTATTTCGCTTATTTTCCAAATGCTTTGATACGTGGACGATCAATTTTTATTCGATTGGCGATGATTAGTTATTGCATAATTGTTGAAATTCAGTTTTTTTAGTTTCCAAACCGATAGCTCAATGACAATAGCACTTTTCTATTATCAGGAAAATCTGAATAAAATACTTTTAAGTTTCCATATTCACTCACTAACTGTGGATTAGCATTTCTGAGTAAACCATTTGCGGTCAGTTTGATCATACCACGTTCTCCAAACATTTTCTTTTCTCCAGCCAAATCCAGGCCATACCTCTTATCAGTCCGTGATGGTCCTGTTGTAATTCCCGATCGATAGTAAACCGCTATTTCGGCTCGCAATCCATACTTAAATTGCAATGTATGACGGCTATTGGCTGTCCAGCTGGATCCTTTTGAATCTAGGTTGATCGTTCCAATTGCACCAGAATAGTTGTTGTAAAATGCATTAAAATAATGACTTGCTGTCCACCATGTACGTAATGTCTGATTGTACATGACACTTGCACTATAGTTTAGGTAACGTCCGATATTCTCTGGCCTAGATAAATTTTCTCCAACTTGATCACCTTGACGAACAATCCAGTTGATCATGTCGCGCCCGTAGGAAATGCCCACTGTGGTGAATAATTTGTTTTTGTAGCCATGACCGATCTCACTGATGTAACTCTTCTCCGGTTTTAGGTCTGGATTTCCTTCGTTGTAACTATAAGCATCTTCATAGATCCGAAATACATTGATGTCGTGATCGCCCGGTCTTTCAATTCGGCTACTGAATGATGTTCTTATGGTATTCTTCTCATTCAGGTGGTACAACAGTGATCCACTCGGAAACAGATCGAAATAACGTTGTTCATTTTTTTTGTTCAAGGTGACCTGGTTGGCATCTATAAATGTATATTCTCCACGGAGGCCCGCTTGATATTCTATTTTCTTGAATTTACCAGAATAGATGGCGTATAGGGCTTCAATGTGTTGCGTATATTGAAAACGATTTGAAGTGGCATCATCGCGTATCCATGAGCCCTTATCCAGTAGGGTATTGACCACATCGTTATTGATGAAAAAGTAAGTCCCTTTCCAGCCAACTTCAAGTTTACTCGAATCAGTTAATGGTTTACTGTAATCAAGTCTTCCGGAATATGTGGTATTACTTAAGTCCTGTAAATTGGTCCTTCCGATAGCGTTTTTTGTACCAGTTAGTAAATTGGACTGTTCGGTCTCAAAGCGATTGTTATAATCATTACCGTGAGGAGCGAAGTCAAAGTTGAATTTTAAAAAGTGGTCCTCACCTTCGTATTTGTTGACGTAATTAATATTAAATGTCCAGTTCTTGAAAGACTCGTCGAAATGATTCTTGCTCAGCGCGCGTTTGGTGTAGATATTGGCAGGATGGTTCCAGGTATCCATCTCGATCGACGCATAGGGTTTATAATTACCCCTCATCCAGTGTACACTTCCATCAAGGATTCCGCCATCTGAAAATTCATATTTTGCACCTGCTCTCAAGCTATGGAAATTAGCGTCTTCAAGTTTCTTGCTTTCGTGCTGCCGTTGAAAGGAGGTCAAATTTCCCTGATTAAAAAAGCTTCTTTCGGTCAAATTATGGCTGTTGCTTCGGTCATAACTCTTATTGCCCTGAACGTACATATCGAGGCCATTGACCTTATAATGTAGACCACCTCCAAAGCCACCATAAAATGCTCGCCCTTGTCCAGCTCGGACAAAAGCATCACCACCAAAGCCTAACTTTGTATTTCGCTTGGTCACGATATTAATAATCCCCGCTGTTCCCGATGCATCTTCTCGGGCCGAAGGATTGCTGATCAACTCCAATTTTGAAACTTCGGATGCCTGTAGTCCACGCAGGATACTCGCAAGTTGTTCTCCGGATACATACATATCACGGCCATTGATACGCACAGTTGCACCCGCACGGCCCTGGATTGAAAAATTGCCTTTGCCATCGGATACTAAGCCAGGTGTTTTTTCAAGGAGCTCTAGGACATTATTTCCTTCAGCCAATACACTTCCTTCGACATCAACAACCATCTTGTCGGCATACTGCCGTACACTGGCTTGCCTTCCGATCACTTGGACGGTTTCCATCCTATGTTCGACCGGCTGTAAAAATACGGGTACTATTGTTTGATCAGCTCCAGATAGTTTGTACACTTTGCTTTGTACCGTCGTATAGCCAACCAAACTGTAACGAATCACATAATCGCCATCCTGGGTCGCAAGCAATTGAAATGATCCATCCTTGGCCGCATCTGCCTGCATGATTAATGCCGAATCGGGTAAACGTAAAAGACTTGCTGTAGCTCCTTTAATTGAATGTCCATCTTTGTCAAATATTTTTCCAGACACCTTCGTCTGTGCTACAAGTCCTATGGTAGCACTTGAAAGCAGAACCGTTAATAATGTAGATTTCTTCATAAATAGTATCTCTTGTTCTTTCTAAAGAAAGAACCCTCTTAAGCATAAATTAAATAGTGATGATTAGGAAGCCTATGTGTTTGTGGTTTTTGGCCGAAAACGGATCGACGTTTTTCTAATCGTTGCATCTGCTTCCGTATTTTGAACCTGCATAGCGTCATGGGCAACTGTTCCTTTTAAAGGTTTATTACGCCTTTTTTTCTTATCCCATTTCCGGTTGTACCAGATTGTAAAACCTGTTATGGGTAAGCAACCAGCGATGAAGGTCAGAATGAATGCCAGCACTTTGGTGGGAAATCCCCAGATGGAACCCACATGAATATCATAATTGAGTCTTCTGAATTTTTCGCCTGCATGAAGCTCATAAAAATCCTTATTAAATAGCGAAATATTGTTCGGCAAAAATGCACCAGTATACTGGTCGAACGAATAATAGCGGTTGTTGTACTGCCGATCCATATCGTTTCGAATATATACGGAAATCGTAGCATCTTTTTTTACGCTATCCGGATAGGTGATTGTCAAGTAATGTGGATCTTTATATTGCGTAAGTATAGTTCGGATTTCTCGATCAAAAGCTTTTGGAAAGTGCGCCAATTGATCGATCTTAGTTGAATCGGAATGTACAGATGTTCGTTCGGCCAAAGGCTTTCCCCAGTTTGTAGACCAATATAGTGCTCTATTGAACCATTCTATACCATAGTACATCCCTGTTACAGCCAGCAACAGAACCAAAAGGAAAGAATAAAAACCAACTACATTATGGAGATCCAAGTTGACTCTTTTCCAGCCGGCCTTCCACTTGATAAGGAAGCTTTTCTCACGTGTGGATTTTGTCCATTTTTTTGGGTACCACCATATTAATCCTGTGATTAACGTGATACTGAATATGAGCGTCGCATAATTGACAATTGGACGTCCAATATCTCTCGGCAGCCAGAGAAATCGGTGTCCACTGAGTGTCCAAGCAAAAAAGCTGTTTAATTTTTTTCTTAACTGTGCTTCTTCCGAATTATCCTCCGTTTGCAGGCCTAAGTATTTACCTGTGTAGGGGTGTAATAAGTGCACCTGCGGTTGTGTTTTTTCAGTATCGTCTTTGTCTTTTACATGAAGGGTAAAGGAGACGGGGTGATCTCTTGTGTAGCTAATACTCCGTACAACAGCTTTTGGATAGATTGAGTCGGCAAGACTTATAATGCGCGATGGTGCAATCAGCGATTGACTGGAAGCAAGGATATATTGTCTTTCTTTTTTCGGAATGGCGAGATCTGTAATTTCATGATTGAAAACCCAGAGGCAAGCCATCAAACAGATGACAAAGACAATAATTCCTGAAATTAATCCCAGCCAAAGGTGGAGCCAGTTATTGACCAATCGAAATATCGACGTATTTTTCTTCTTTCTTACAGCCATCCTCAATTTATTTTACAGCAAAGCTCATCGAACTCGATCGGCTGTACTCTTCAAAATCCTGTCCTGTTACTTTTTCTCTTTTAGAGACTTCAGCATAATATTTGCCTTTCCATTCGGGAGTAAATTTGACTTGACCTTGCTCATCTGTTTCCAGCCATTTCATCCAGCCACTCGGTGCAATGATTTGAACCGCGGTATTGGATGCTGGCTTGCCTTTTTGGAATAAAGTCAGAGCGACTTCTTTTTTATTTTTAAACGAAGTTTGGTCTGCGAAGACAAATAATTCATTATCAAGGTGCGTTTCAGTATTGCCAATGGTGGAAGTTCCGACTTGAATGGTTGCTATTGCATTGATTTGA
This sequence comes from Sphingobacterium sp. UBA6320, assembly GCF_002440335.1. Taxonomy (NCBI): domain Bacteria; kingdom Pseudomonadati; phylum Bacteroidota; class Sphingobacteriia; order Sphingobacteriales; family Sphingobacteriaceae; genus Sphingobacterium; species Sphingobacterium sp. UBA6320. The sequence continues at coordinate 87,518 of NZ_DJTA01000031.1, forward strand.
TATTGTGTTTTAGCGCCTTCCTTCCTTTCGGTATCTCTTTTTAGAGAAACATGATAGACGCCCTCTTGATCGGGAATGAATGAAGCCAAAAGGTGATCATCCTGTGCGGTAGCGGTTAAAGACGAGGTGCTGCCATCCGGTTTAATCAGTGTCAATGTAATTTCCATACCATCTTTGTACCACCACCATTTGGAGACGACTTCATGTTCATCAGGTTCGCCATAGACTACTTTTATAGCGTGGGATTTTCCCTGAATACCCTTTAGTGAGGTTTCAATAAATACCGCATGTGCCGAAGTCGATAGAACGATAAAAAAGGAGAGGATTGTGAATACTAATTTTTTCATATGGTTTAACTTTCAGGTTTTTGAATAGAGAAATACCGAGCGGGAATGTCATACCTCCTCGGTATTTCTTAAAAGTTGTTTAATTTTATTTAAGTTTATTCAGGTGATAAACTTGTGTAATTCCCGGGTCGATCTCGGCGCCACGTTTTACGGAATTATTAGCCGGATCGTATTCATATACAAACCATTTTGATTCATCAGTTTTGAATACATCGTACAGTTTACCATTTTCCATAAAATTCATTGTTGTTTTTGATTCACCGCCACCAACTAGAATTCTTAGATCCGCAATAACTTTTTTGTTGGAAGGATCTATAACGTATGGACTGATATAAACTTTACCGTTTCCTAATTTTTGTACCTGTGCAGTATTGTTTTTGAATACGTTGTAATCTTTTAAATCGAAGAAATAAGTTGGATCGAAGGCTGTCTCGCCCGATTTAATACGTAAAAGAGAATAGGTCGCCGCATTGGTTTTTTTAGTTACGATATACAGGTCGTTATTATCATCTGTGAAAGACAGTGTTTGGACCTCCCAGTGCCCAGCGGTAAAGCCACCGCGTCCATCTTTTATAATTTTACCATTAGCCAGACTTGGATAATCGCAAACATACATATATGCTGTATCGATGATATCCTGACGTGTCTCATTACTTCTATATTTGTGACCAACAAATAATTTGTCACCTCTTTGCGTGAAGCTTGTCGGTACGATATAGGGATTATGATCTTTTACATCAGGAGTTTTAGGATTAAATTTGATCATTGGTATTTCGACACCAACTGTCTTATTGATCGTCATGTTGTTGATGTTCATAAAGTAGATCGGTTGTTCCAATACATTTTTCTCTTTATTGGTAACACCAGCGGTCTTAGTCATGACCATTTCATCTTTTGTACTGATATCTTTTAGGACTTTTCCTAAATAAAAATTTCCAGGGAAGGCATAGTTATTGGTCTCTCTCCAGGATTTGTTATTTAGGATTTCAAATTGACTAAACCTTGTGCCATCATTAGATATATAGTATTTCCCTTCATAGGCATAGGCGTAAATAGCATAAAAAGATGCGGGAAGGTGAGACGTAATATCGATTCCTTGATTGTTGTTGGGAGTCAATAGCGTATCTTTCATCAAATTGTCTGCAGTGAGCAGGTAGGAAGAGCCTGATGCGGTCGTCACCCATACACTATATAAACTAGTTGAAGCAGGTGTTGGATTCTCTGGGTTGGTGGGGTCAGATGATTTCTTGCAAGAAGAAAATAATACTGTCGCAGCGAATATTGCGATGGCGAATTTGTTGATGTTCATAAAAAATATGTATTTATTGTTTTTACATGATTGATAATCTCAGCTTGACGTAAAATGCACGTCCAGGCCTTTGGAGGCGAAAATTGTCGTATGCTCTTTCATCTGTCAGGTTTCTCGCTTCAAAGGATACATTGTATTTATTACGGTCCCAAGCATAGCTAAGTACTGCGGAATGAATATTTTGAGACGGAATATGAGCTTTGGATTCAAGAGAACCGAGATATGCTTCTGTTAAGTAAAACCAGTGGGAGTATTGATGTAAATAGGATAATTGTATTGTGCTTCCTTTTTGAAACCAGTTATTCTGGATAAGGCTTACATCTGCATTTCCATAGATCCATGGTCGATTGGCAAGTTGGTGGCCATAATTTAGGCTGACCTGTTGATTGCCGGAATCGTCTGTGTATTTTGCATTGTCGATGGCTTTATCGTAAGAGCCATTTAGCGTAATAGCAAAAAGATCCTTAAATCCATATTTCACTTCAGCTTCGAAGCCATATAGCTTGACTCCTGCAACGTTGTAATATTGGAAATAGTCGTTTCCATTCTGTGTAACGGCGCGGGTGTTAATATAATGATCTGCTAATCTGTAGAAACCCGTTACATCTACATTGATAAAATGATCCTGGTTGATGAAAGTATTGTAGTAAAATCCGATGTTGATATTATCGCTGCGTTCAGGTTTTAAATCCCAATTGGACGTAATATTTTGGCCATCGCCAAAAAGGCCCGTCATGGATGGTAAGTTGTATGCTCTTTCATACGACAGCTTCCATCCACCATCTTTCGTGATTCTATATCTTGAGGCAATGCTCATACTGTAGTAGTTGCCTCGTTTTTTTTGATGAATGATGTCTCCACTTAACAACTCGTTATTAGCATCAAATTTTCGTTCATCAATATCTTTGGATGCATCTAATTGATAATATTTTACCGCTAAAACATTTGATAAGCGTTTATCAAGCCATTGGTTTTGCCATGATAATCCTAGAATATGTCTTCCCAAATAGGATGGTAATCCAGATCGGTCATAGTTTCCTATTCTATCATATTCTTTTTGGTTGTTGCTGTTAAAGTTATAGTTGAAGTTTAAACTTTGATTACGAGCTTCATCAAAATCGTAGTTTAAATTGACCCGCGCTAAGTAGTTCGATAAGTTATACTTTGTATCTTTCTGCGGGTTGGGCGTTGTACCGATTTGATTAGATATCCAACTTCCAGACCAGTCGTAATTGTACAATGCGGTATCTCTTACATATCGAGTGTCGTAACTATAACTTGTGAAAACGTCGGCGTAAAGACGGTTTACAATGAAATTGCTCTTTTTGTAACTTAGAGTCGGCATCAGGTAATTGCTCTCAGACCAAGCTCCACCAAACACCTTATTTATGGAAGCTCCAAGTTGATTTTCTTTATGATTTTGCGAATATGTTAACCCTGCATAGAATTGATCAGCCCATGATACCTCTCTAAAACCAACCTCTAATTGTCCCATCGCAGAAGTGTAAGCATCGTTAAATCGCTTGACTTTGGGCACGGGAACAAACTTATTGTCGACAGTCTTTTCTAAAATAACATGATACTTTTCTTCTGTATACATGTTATAATCATTGTCAGAATGATTGTAAAATGCATTCATCCGGAGTGATAGTTTGTTTTTGGGATTGGTAAATGTACCCACTAGTGCGGCTTGATGGGTATGGAATGAGCCAAGCGAATAACTGAGGTCCAAATAGGGTCTTGCGCGACGTTTGGTAATAATATTGACTGCACCGCCTAGGGCATCAGAACCTAAAAATGCAGGTACAACACCCTTATAGACTTCAACACGGTCTATAAGATTGACAGGGATATTATTTAAAGACATGGATGTGCCAAAGTTCTCCATAGGAACACCATCGATATAAATTTTTGCATCTAGTCCATTGATCCGAAAAATAAAATTGGAGCCCAATCCACCATCTTCACGTATCGTAACCCCCGTGGCTCTTTTCAGTACTTGGGTTAAATTGGCGGCTTCATTGGCATGCTTATTCATATCAATGACGCTTACATTGAATCCTGAACGCTTTATTGCTGCTACTTGATGCTCATTTTCAGTTTTTCCACGTGCAGATACAGTGACTTCATCTATATAATTCTGATCTTGCTTGAGCTGAAAGTCCTGAATAAACAAGTCTCGTATTGCTCTCTCTTCGGGGCTATATCCAACAGCGGTTACGCGTATTATAGCATCATTGGATACAGTTGTGTGTAATTTATAATATCCGTCTACATCTGAGGAGGTACCTGTGCGTTGATCTTTAAGAAGTATGGATGCTCCTGCGATCGGTTTTCCAAAGTTATCTTTGACAAAACCTGAAATAGCATTCTTTTTGGAGGTCTGTGCCTGTATAGATACAGTAAAAATGAATAACAGTACAAAAGTAGATGTTGACTTCAACATTTTATTTAGATTAAGTATATATAAGAGGGTTGCCTATACTTATCAATTACCGAATGTTGATATTGTATATTTTTTAAAAAAATATACAAATGGTTGATTATGAGTTTTGTTATTTTAACAAAATAATGGGTAATTACTTCAAATAATCCATGCGGACGGTAAAGTTTGTTGAATTGGGAAGTTTGAGACCTTTGGAAATTTCTTTCGTCTGGAGGTTGTATTTCCAAACACGATGTTCGTCATTTGAATCGTCTATGGTTATATACACGTATTTTTTGTCCGTCCAGACATTTTCTTTCTGTGTGCCTTTATCCAACGGAAGAGGGATTTTTTCAATAGAACCTGATTTTAAATCGACTAACCTATATTCAAACTGATAAACAGCATGAAAATTAGAGAAATCGGTATACAGTTTCTTTTGTTCATTACGGATAATAGCTTTTCCATTGCCGACATACCATATTCCATAAGCGTGATTTCCAATTGTTTTAGAAATATTGATCATATAGTCTTGGTCGACTAGCTGTTGCCCCTTTTTCTTTCTAAAGATAGCTGTTGGTAACTTGGGGTTATTTCCTAATGCTATACCAGGGTTAGTCATAAAATAATAATCACCATGTTCGTCTTTAAAACTATAGGATTGTATGATATTGAAGCCTCCAGGATAAGTTGAACGTGTTTCTTTCTGAATATTTACAAGTTTAAAGCTTTCATATTTTATGTTTGCGTAATAGGTTGTATCGGAGGTTGTATGGCCGTATTTTCCAGTAGGTTTAAAAAAGGAGTAGGCTAACCATAGATTGTCATTCTCAATATCGACAAGACCGATGTGTAGTGCCTTGTATTCTTCTGTAGCAAAAGGTAAGACAATTGTATCTTCCTTGATGATTTTCATAGTGGCAACATCGATTTGATAAATGCGCGCTTGGGATATTTTCTCCGCGAGATCTTCCCTGCAAACGGCGATTAGATTGGTACTATCTTTCCATGCTATGGTTTCAAAATCACTGTTCCGAAGCGGTAGGCTGTCGATAATAATTAAGGATGAACCTTGCAATTGCTGTTTTGTAAATACACTCGTTCGACTTGATAACCGATAAAAGAAACCGTTTTTATAAATATATTCTCTCTCTTGTATCCGTGAGGTAGACAGTGGAATTTGAAAAGTAGGTCTTTTGCTGTCATCTAAATTTTCAGAGAACAAAAAGCTCGTTGGGCTTTCATCTTTGTTGAATAGGCAAAAAACAAAATTGGGATCTATATTTTTTTCAGGAACTTGTTTACACGAGAAAATGAAAGTTACAAGGGAAAACAACACTAAAAATCGCTTCATGGTTGTCTATTAAATGTTTTGAAACTGTTCTCTGATTTTAATTTGCATATTGGACGGTAAAAAAGCCAGATCACTTTTTTGAAATGCAACTATTTTTCCAAAATCAGGAGAATCGGATACGAAATACTCTCTTCCTGCTTTAAACACCAACATATTATGATTACTATCCAAAAGCTCGAAATCTCTCTTGGGTTTTAAGATAAAGTCTCCAGAGAAGATAAGTTTTTTATTGACTAGATCAATGTTAGCAATACTATTTTTACTTAACTGAACATCGTAGTGATCTTCCGTAAAGAGCTTACTATTTTCAGCCGATCTATTTGTAAAAGTGTGATTATCCAAAATAGGATGGGAAAAATATAAAATAGAAAAACCGAGGATAAAAATGACAGCCGCTGCTGCACAAATTTTACGCCAATTTATTTTCCGGGTTTCGGCACCTTCTGCTGTGATCTTATCCCATATGGTAGATCCGATATCTTCGTTTACATCACTGCTTTCCCCGATACTATCCCAGGAATTATTACTCAACCATTTTTCGACTAAATGCTTGTCAGCCTCAGTACATTTACCTGAAGCATATTTTTTTAGTATATGTGGGTTGATTTTCATTTCTTATTAATCCGATTAATCCGAGTACATTCAAAAGTACAAAAAAGAAATTAATAGAAATCTAGCAATATTGATATTGCAATACTTTTTAAGTCTGAACTTAATAGCAGCTAATGCTTTGCTGATATGATATTCGACTGCTCTTTCTGAAATTAATAAGTTTGTTGCTATTTCTTTATTGGTCAGTCCTTCTTCGCGACTTAGTTTATAGACATTTTTGCATTGTCTTGGCAATGAATCAACCGCATCATCCACGTGATTTTTTAGTTCTTTGTAATCAATGTTATGATCTTCGTACAATTCTGTTTTACTATTTGAGATCAATTCATGATGCCGCTCCTTGTTGCCTTTATTTCTTAGAAATTCTAGCGATTTTAATTTTACCGAACGCAAAAGATAGTGTTGTGCATCTTGCAATTGCAGGTATTGCCTTCTTTCCCAAAGTGATTTAAAGACCTCTTGAACAATTTCTTTGGCATCATCTTCGTCCCCAACGCTTTTGAGCGCAAACGAATACATTCTCTTCCAATATAATTGGAAAAACTCTTCAAATTGTTTTTTGCTGATCGCTATTTTATGTATGGAGGTTTTCAAAGCATTCAAATATACGTTCTATTTAGACTTATTACAAATAGAAAGCTTTATAAGATGCAAATTCTGCTTATCACGATACTGTTTATTCACCCAAAGGATTGAGTTATTAATCTGTTTATAGAAAATAATTGAAATAGTTCTTAAGGATATCAATTTCTGAAAGTATTCTACGACCAATTGAATCGACTATGTAAATCATAACTGAAAATTGCCTTATGAGTATTATTTTTTCAAAAATTCCATCAAGCAGTGTATACCACCATAATTCTAATAAATCCCTTGTTTAAAGCTTTGCTACGACTTAATATGCTTTATAAATCAATACTTCACACTTAGTTATACACAGATAATTGCCAAATATCTATAGTTGAAAATAATTTGCAAATAGTAGTCATTTTTAAACATCAAAAGGGCCTAATTTTCATTAGACCCTTTATCTCAACGTATAACAGTACAGTAGTTTCTTTGTTTCTAATCGTTTCCTCTTTTTTGTTTCGTCATCCAACTGGTTTTGACGCAATCGGATTTATTTACTGTACGACGTCATTTTATCATTTTACCCTTTCTTGCTGAAAGTATGTTTGTGATCGCTTTGTACAATTAGAACACCCGCTAGCTAAAATAGTTCAAAAAAGTTTAAATAATTTTACATATTTTATTCCTTCATTCACTGATTTTTTTGTGTAATTCTAATTGCCATAGTGTATAGACGATATATACACCCTACTTTTGAATCAATAATTGCTGCAAAGCAGGTAGCAGGGTTTGAGTTGAAGGATGAAGGGCTCATGTCATTAGGAACAGAAAAACTAGCACAATCATAAAATAAAGATATTATGAACACTTAGCAAAAACACTTACTGTAACAGCCTTGATCACAGTTTCAATATGCACTATTGTAGTAGGTAAACCATCAGGAGACAACTCCAAGAATGGAACAGTAAACTTATCCGCATCAGATCTAGCCATAGATCGTTAAGTTGCTGTGATGACCGTGTGGCAGTTGGTAGGAGTAGAGCAACTGTTTACATCCGACTTCAACCAAAAAGTACATGCATTGAACGATAAGACTAACAGCCGTCTAGAAGTTATCTGTTTATTGAAAAAGCAAAAAAGGGGAGCAGTTAAATTTAAAACAAATACCGCCCTCGTACAGACAACAGCTGATAATATAATCGCCAATTAACCATAGAGTTTGACGAATTTACCAAAATAGATCTCATTGCTTTAGTCAATGATGGTGGTAACTGGAAAGTATCTCTATCAATTAAATCATATAAGCAACTTACTGTCTACTCATATGTTTAGTATAAGCTAAATCGTGAGATATGGCTTTTTTGTTTAATACTTATTTACTAATTTCAGATTAATATGTTGCTTATCAATGATGTATGTTAGTGATTTTTTTTATTGAGTAAAAAATACTCAGAAAAATTGTGTAAATAAAAAATAATGCCCATATTTGTTGAGTAAAATATACTCAACAAATACAAAAGAGTTATGATTGTACTTAACAACCACACTATAATCACAGAACAGTTTCCCAACAAGGAAACCAAAATCAAAGATTTTGATTCTTATATCTTAGAAGGTAATTTGCTTGAATTCACTTACCAAGAGGACGGTGATCTGATTAAACTTCTTTTTGTTAAGAAAAGGCTTGATCAGGATCAGGTTAACTGTAAGCTCGTGATCAACTATATGCCTTATAGCCGTATGGACCGTAAGATTGATGGTGATCTGTTCACCCTTCAGTATATCTGTGCGTTTATCAACGACCTTAACTTTGAAAAGGTTTATGTTATTGAACCGCACTCGGCCAAAACCATTGAACTATTGCACAATAGCGAGGCCATCTACCCAGCACTTGATTGGTTACCAATGATTATGGATCAGATGCAGTTTACAGATCAAGACCGAATTGTTTTTCCGGACAAAGGAGCAGCTGCACGGTATGAAAATGCGGGGTATGCTAAAAGTTGCATATTTGACAAGACACGTCATCCACAGACCGGACGTATTGAAAATATGCTTCTTAAACGGGGAGATATACCCCAAGGGGCGAAGTGCATTATCGTAGATGATCTTTGTTCGGCAGGCGGAACCTTCCTCTGGGCAGGACAGATCCTAAAACAAATGGGTGCTAGTGAAGTATATCTTCTCGTTACGCACTGTGAACCACGTGTATTATCAGGTAAATTGCTTAATCAAGATTCACCTATAAATAAAGTCTACACTAGCACATCAATGATGCGTGAAACGCATTCCAAAATAGAGTACATCACCATTAATCTAGAAAACTATGTTTAATCCGATCAGCAAAAATCCTATCCTTTGGACAGACGGTTACAAGTTATGTCACAAAGATCAATATCCTGCCAAGACCAATTGGGTATATGAAACTTGGACACCCCGCATGTCACGTATAGCTGGTATTAGCCATGTTGTATTTTTCGGATTACAGGGAGCATTAGCAGAAATGACCCATGCCTTTGATCAGTATTTTTTCAGTCAGCCATTAGAGGTAGTAGTGGCCGAATACGAAGAAGCTATCCAGCATGTTTTTGCACATACCAATGCTCATTTTGCATCCACTCACAGCTCATCTCACATCAGCGCACTGCATCAACTAGGTTATCTGCCCATTAAACTCAAAGCTATAAAAGAGGGAAGTTTAGTTCCGATAGGTGTACCCATGTTTACAATCGAAAATACACATCCTGACTTCTTTTGGTTACCCGGTTATTTAGAGACCCAGCTTTCAGCCTATATCTGGTCACCCATGACAGCAGCTACCATTGCAGATCGTTACAAAAGATTGTTGAACAGCTATGCCGAGAAAACTGGAGATGTTCAAAAAGTGCAGACCCAAGCAGGTGATTTCTCTATGAGGGGAATGGGTTCTCCAGAGACCGCGTATCGTACATCAGGAGGACATCTATTAAGCTTTTCGGTATCTGCTACCCTTTCTGTGCGAGACTATCTCAAATCGTATTATGCAGCAGGCAATGATATTATGATGTATACACCATCTACGGAGCATAGTGTAATGTGTTCATATGGCGAGCACGAACTTGAAGCATTTCGCCATCTGATCACCGAAGTATACCCAAGTGGTAATATTTCAATAGTATCCGATACCTATGACCTTTGGAATGTCGTAGACCAAGTTCTGCCACAGCTGAAAGAGCTGATCCTCTCCCGAGATGGAAAAGTGGTGATTCGTCCAGACAGTGGAGATCCTATTCATATTATCTGCGGGGATCAGGATTCTGACCGTGACACCGTTCAAAAAGGAATTGTTGAACGGTTGTTTGAAATCTTTGGCGGTACCGTCAATGCAAAAGGTTACAAAGAGCTAGATCCACATATTGGTGTAGTTTATGGTGATTCCATTACTGTCGATCGTGCAGAAAAGATCTGCAGTGGACTGATGGAAAAAGGTTTTGCTTCCACCAATACTGCTTTAGGAATTGGGTCGTACACCTACCAGTATGTGACACGTGATACATTCGGTTTCGCATTAAAAGGAACAGCAGAAGAAGTAGACGGACACTTTAAAGCCATTCAAAAACGTCCAGCGACCGATACCGGAAACTTCAAAAAATCACAAAAAGGTATCGTAGCAGTGGTATTTGAAGACCAGGATTATCGGTTGATTGATGATCTAACCCCAGAGACAGTAACAGCATTAAAGCATCGAAACCTCTTGAAAGATTTTTATATTGACGGTGAATTCGTTTTCACCAATACATTTGAAGATATCAGAAATTTATTAAAACTAGAATCAAATCGCGTATATGGAAACTAAACTACAGAAGCCATTCGTTATCAATGATGACAATGTCGCACATTATGCAACTAAAATTGCAACATGGATTGCGCAACAGGTCACTACGGCCAAACGTAAAGGAGTAGTGCTGGGTATGAGCGGCGGGATAGACTGTAGCGTTGTCGCCTGCCTTTGCTATTTGGCTAAAGTCGATACACATTTGGTCATGATGCCCTATGGCAATGATATGACCAGTAGCAGAAGTTCACAGCATGCATTAGAACTGATTCAAAAGTTCAATTTTGCACATCATACTTTTGATATCCAGCCAGCAGTAGCTGCCCTGACCATTACTAATGTGACTTTCTTGGCACAAGCTGGAACTGTCAATCAAGCCCTGAGCCAAGCCAATATACGTCCACGTGTCCGAATGACCTACCTCTATCAGTTAGCACAGCTGGGTAGTCGATTTGTGATCGGTACAGGTAATATGGCCGAGCGTACAGTAGGTTATTTTACCAAATGGGGCGACGGTGCAGCAGACCTTAATCCATTGGGCATGCTCACTAAACAAGAAGTATATACTTTAGCCGCATATCTCGGGGTACCCGATTCTATTATTGACAAGAAACCATCAGCAGGGCTTTGGGAAGGGCAGACCGACGAGGATGAGCTAGGTATGACATACGCCCAAATAGATGCATTTATATTAACAGGGACATCCGGAGATGAAAGTATCGATAGATTAATTAATCAACGTATAGCCCTATCCGCTCATAAGTTTGCCGCAGTTCCAATTTTTAATGATTAATATTTTAGTATTATGAATACCACCTATCAACACATTATCGATGTCAACCATATCGCTTCTTACGAAAGTATAGAAGACATAAATAATATGCTAACCCTTGGCCAATCCGAAAATATCAAACCCGCATCGCAGGATCAGAAACGCAATCTGCTATTGGCTATCGACGTGCAGAACGATTTTATGGAAGGTATTGGGAGTCTTGCTGTTCAGGGTTCCAGAGCAGATGTACAGCGCCTCACACAATGGATGTATCGTAATATAGGATCATTGACTCAGGTTATCTGTAGTCTGGACTGCCACTCCATGATGCAGATTTTTCATCCTGTCTGGTGGGTAGATCATGAGGGTAATCATCCCGAACCATTTACCATCATTACTTACGATGATGTTATTCAGGGTGTCTGGTCTGCAGCCCATGGGGGCAACGAACGCTCTTTAGAATATCTGAAGAATTTGGAAAATGATCACAAGAAAAAGCTTTGTATATGGCCATATCATTGTTTAGAAGGAACAGCAGGAGCAAAGCTCGAGAGTCAGTTTACCAAAATGCTTTACTTTCATGCGGCAGCCCGTAGCTCACCACCACAATTGATTTATAAGGGACAAAACCCCTACACCGAGATGTATGGTATCATCAAAGCCGAATACGATCCTGATCACTATATCAACTATGAAGTGCTCAATGCCGTGAGTCAGTTTGATGCCATCTATATGGCAGGTCAGGCTTCCAGTCATTGCGTATTGGCTTCTGTTACCCAGATTTTAGAGCACTTTGCTGACCATAGGGAGATCACCTCACGCATTACTTTACTGGAAGACTGTATGTCACCTATAGCTGGATATGAAGAGAGTACAAGGCAACAGTTTGAAGTACTTCAGGAGCGATATGGTATCCACATTCGTAAATCAACTGACATCATTTTATAGTTATGAGCAGCACGAAACCAACATTTAGTTATGAATATCCAAGACCAGCAGTCACCGTAGACTGTGTCATCTTCGGATTTGATAAAGGAGAACTCAAAGTGTTGCTCACCAAGCGTGGCATCGAGCCATTTTTAGGTAAATGGGCATTTCCCGGAGGATTTATTTTAGAAATGGAGACCGCCGATGAATGTGCCCGTCGCAAACTGGCAGAAGAAGCAGGATTAGAAGATCTCTATTTGGAGCAGCTGTATACTTTTTCAGATATTGATCGAGATCCTCGTTTTCGGGTTATCAGCATTGCCTATTATGCCTTGGTCAAGTCTACAGATTATCTTATTGAGGCAGGACATGATATTGAAGAAGCAAAATGGTTCAGTTTAGAAGAAGCCTATGCATTAGCATTTGATCACGATCAGATTCTATCCGTTGCCATTGAGCGTTTGAAAGGAAAGATCCGTTATCAGCCCATAGGATTTGAATTATTGCCGGAGCAATTCACATTGCCCGATCTCCATAAGCTGTACGAGACCATTTTGCAAAGAGCTGTCGATCGGGGTAATTTTCGAAAGAAGATTTTAAGTATGAACCTGCTGATTGATCATAGTGAAAAGCAACCAGATCGACATGCTCGAGCAGCTAAGATTTATAGCTTTGATCGTAACAAATACGAAGCTCTCAAAGAATCAGGATTCTATTTTGAGCTTTAATACTTGTATAGCTTTTTAAAAATTATGGAGAACTATTTCATGTTGTTTATTTTGAACATATAATTGAATCATTAGGGAGATATTGAAATAAATTCCTTGTGACTGCCAATCACCATTATGGTCATGAACCACATGTCAGATAGGCTCAGTGTCTTCAATCCATAGTCTCGTTGTAAACGTTGTTAAATGCTTAGGCTCTTAAAATTTAAAGTCAGCATTCCTGTCAAGCAAAGCCTGTATGGATCGATATTTTTCTTCAAAATTATCCTCCCAGGGAAATTTTGCATTTTGGTCTGTCCAGACCAATAGAAGCACATCAAATTTTTTATCCTGATAATAATTTATATCAGCACCAGAATATTCGGCTATATTTATTTTATCTAACACTGTAGACTTAGCCTTACCTATCCCTAAAGATATTATATATCTACGGATGTAAACGATTTTTTAGTTCAAACAAAATCATCTCCAAATTGTTGATAAGATGCAGATTGTTGTCATGTGAATTGTTATTTAAAAAAAAACACTCTTATTGACGAAGATTCGTAATCCTTAAAATAGATCGTTTTCGTTGATAGAAATAAAGTTATGATAAATCATAACCATCAAATTAATTGAAATAAAATCCGCTGATAAAATAACGGAAAATCAGCAATATGTTTTTGTGACTGAATCTCAAATTACTTTTTACGTACAAGCTTAATTGACAACTTTAAATTTATGATATTCCTATTATATTGATATATGAATAAAAATCCTGATGTAATTATTATTGGTGGTGGCCTAGCAGGCTTGACAGCTGCATTACATTTGTCAAAAAAAGGATTAAAAGTTACATTAATTGAAAAGTATACCTACCCCCGACATAAAGTTTGTGGTGAATATCTCTCCAGCGAAGTATTACCTTACTTAGATTGGCTGGGTTTAGACATTTTACAATTACATCCAACAATTATTAACAAACTTAAATTTAGTCATCAAAATGGTAAAATTGCAAATGCACACTTATCATTAGGAGGACTTGGTGTCAGTCGCTATTCGCTGGATAATTTCCTATATCTAAAAGCAATAGCAATGGGATGCACTGTAATCAAAGCAACAGTAACAGCTGTGACTTTTAAAGTAGATAGATTTACAGTTGTAACCGAAAATCAAATCTTAATAACAGAAATCGTATTGGGTGCATATGGGAAACGCTCAAACATGGATCAAGTACTGGAGCGCAATTTTATAAGTAAAACAGCTCCGTGGCTAGCGGTAAAGGGGCATTATACTGGAGATTTTCCAAATGATGTAGTAGCACTACATAACTTTAAGGGTGGGTATTGTGGTATTACAAAAGTTGAAAACAATACCATAAATATGTGCTATCTAGCAGATTTAAAATCGTTCAAAAAATACAGAAACATAGCAGAATTTGAACAAAATGTGCTTTATAAAAATAGACATATCAAATCTTTTTTTGAAAAAAGCACAGTACTTTTTGATAAACCAATTACCATAAGCCAGATCTCATTTGATAGAAAGCCGATCATTGAAAACCATATATTGATGATAGGTGATGCTGCAGGTCTTATTCATCCGCTTTGTGGCAATGGCATGGCCATGGCTATGCACAGCGCCAAAATTTCGTCAGAACTGATACTAGATTATTACACAGGTAAAATCCCTACACGAAAACTATTAGAAAAGGAATTCACACGACAATGGAAACAAAATTTCGGAAAGAGATTGTTAATCGGCAACCTTTTAGCTAAAGCACTGCAGCATCAAGCCATCACAACACTATTGATCCATATCGCAACGATGTTCCCCTCTGTTCTCCCCAAGATAATTAAGCAAACTCACGGTAAACCAATAACAATCAAATGGGCATAAATACCAATGACAGAACAGAACAGACCGAATTAATGGATGATTTTTCACTTCAGGGCGAAGAATTGCGCGAAGCATTGGATAAAATCGCACGGATCAATCAGTTCCTCGGTGGGAATACTATTACACTTGACGGTGTAAATCAATTATTAACACACGTGGACAGGTCCAAACCGATCATCATTGCAGATATAGGCTGCGGTAACGGTGATATGTTGCGGATGCTGGCCAAATATGGTAATAAGTACCATATTAATTTTAAAATGATCGGAATAGATGCGAATGAATATACGATAAATTACGCTCGCAAATTATCAAAAGATTACGATAATATCGACTATATATGTCTGGATATTTTTGACGAGGAGTTTAATACCCTAAAATACGATATTGCGCTTTGCACCTTAACTATTCATCATTTTACTAATGAAAAAATAATAGATTTAATCACTATCTTTAATCGTAATGCCTCTGTAGGAATAGTTGTAAACGATTTACAGCGCAGTAAACTGGCTTATAGACTTTACCAAATGGTCTGTTTTATTTTTATATTAAACAAGATGCTGCAAGAAGATGGATGTATATCTATACTAAGAGGATTTAAAAGAGATGAACTGCAGAGTTTTGCAAAAAAACTAAATTTAAAAAATTATACCATCCAATGGAAATGGGCTTTCCGCTACCAATGGATAATACCTAAAATATGAACGTAAAGATAGTAACTGTTGCAAAACAACTACCGAAATATTCAAGCGATACAGCTGAAATACTTCCAATGCTAGATACTTGGCTTTATGGACAAGAAACACGTTTTATAAAAAAAGTAAAAAAAATATTTGAGGGTGCAGCAGTAAATATACGGTATTCAATTATGGATCCTGTTGAAGTATTTACAGCAACTTCTTTCGAAGAAAAAAATGATATTTACAGTCGAGAAGTCATTATCTTGGGTGAACAAGTCCTTGACAAAGCACTTAACAAAGCTGGATGGGATCCAAGCACCTTGGACTATATTATAACGGTAAGTTGCACGGGTATTATCATCCCATCGTTAGATGCATATCTTATAAATAAATTGAAACTCAAGCAGGATATCGTCAGGTTGCCAGTTACAGAAATGGGCTGTGTGGCGGGAGTATCAGGTTTGTTGTATGCCAAAAACTTCCTCAAAGGCAATCCTAAGAAACGTGCTGCAGTAATAGCTATCGAAGCTCCTACAGCCACATTTCAACTTGATGATTTTTCAATGTCTAATATCGTGAGTGCTGCTATTTTTGGTGATGGGGCGGCTTGCTGTCTACTCTCTTCTTACGAAGAAGATTTAGGGCCCTCCATACTTGATGAACAGATGTATCACTTCTTTAATACAGAGCACATCATGGGATTTAAACTTACCAATAGTGGTTTACAAATGATTCTTGGCAGTGAAGTTCCAGATACTATAGCACAACATTTTGGTGCTATTATACATCCATTTCTTAAGAAAAATAATCTAGAAATGAAAGATATAGACCATATGATATTTCATCCAGGAGGAAAAAAAATCGTAATGACGGTCGAAAAATTATTCTCAGAATGGGGTAAAAATATTGACAACACAAAAGAAATACTATTGCAATATGGCAATATGTCAAGTGCAACTGTTCTTTATGTCCTAGAGCTCACTATGGATAATAATCCCCTTCCTGGAGACTTGGGATTGATGTTAAGTTTTGGTCCGGGATTTACAGCACAAGGGCTTCTATTAAAATGGTAATATACAATGAACGTAACAGATATTATAGCACAATTACCCTATAGTAAACCATTTTTATTTGTAGACGAGTTGCTTCACGTTGATGAAAATGGAAGTATTGGCACCTATACTTTCGATGAAAATCTGGATTTCTATAAAGGGCACTTTAAAGAAAAACCTGTTACTCCTGGAGTAATTCTAACAGAAACGATGGCGCAGATCGGTCTGGTATGTCTCGGCATTTATCTTCTTAACAATGAACTTAAAAACACTCAAATCGCATTTACTTCTGCCGATATGCAGTTTCTAAAACCTGTATATCCTAGAGAAAAAGTTACTGTAATTTCTCAAAAAGTATATTTTAGATTCGGCAAACTGAAGTGCAACATTATGATGAAAAATGAAGCTGAACAAGAAGTTTGTAGAGGTACACTTGCAGGAATATTAATCCCTGAACTATGAATAGAGTTGTCATAACAGGATTAGGGATCGTTGCTCCAAATGGAGTTGGCATACCGGCCTTTATCCATGCTATTAAAAATGGTCTTTCTGGAATACGTCACGATGATGAATTACGACAACTGCAGTTTTCCTGTCAGATAGTGGGAAAACCCCAGATTACGGATGAAATAAAGTCAGAATATTTTACCGATCTTGAACTTCGCGGCTTTAACAGTAGCGGCATACTATATGGTGTCATTGCAGGATTAGAAGCTTGGAAAGATGCAGGACTTCCAGTAGAAAATAATCATGACCCTGATTGGGACAGCGGAACTATATTTGGATCAGGAACATCGGGTATTGATAAATTCCGCGAAAGTATCTATAAAATAGATAATTTACAGATACGTAAGCTCGGCAGCAGTGTTGTAGCACAAACCATGAATAGTGGTATTAGTGCATATCTAGGAGGAAAATTAGGACTTGGAAACCAGGTAACCACCAATTCTTCAGCATGTGCAACTGGAACCGAAGCGATCATAATGGCTTACGACCGTATCAGATCAGGAAAAGCAAAACGCATGTTGGCAGGTAGCACTTCAGATAGTGGCCCTTACATCTGGGCAGGGTTTGATGCATTAAGAGTATGCAGTTCTAGATATAATGAACATCCTGAAGAAGGCTCGCGTCCTATGAGTGCAACAGCATCAGGATTTGTACCTGCATCTGGTGCAGGTGCATTAATTGTTGAGGACTTGGAAAGCGCACTAAAACGGGGCGCAAATATCTATGCAGAAATTATCGGCGGAAATGTAAACTCTGGCGGACAGCGTGGCAATGGCAGTATGACTGCCCCCAACAGTATTGCGGTTCAACGATGCATTATCGATGCTCTCAAGAACGCTGAGATATCGGCAAGTGATATTGATGCTATAAATGGTCATCTCACAGCAACAGCTAAAGATAGCCTTGAAATAGAAAACTGGACAAAAGCATTGGAACGCGACCAAGATAATTTTCCCTATATTAATTCGCTAAAAAGTTTGACAGGTCACTGTCTCAGTGCCGCAGGAAGCATTGAAAGTGTGGCAACAGTCCTGCAACTGCATCATGGGTTTTTATTTGGAAATGCGAATTGCGATGACTTACATCCCGAAATAGCTACACGGATTGATAAATCAAAAATACCATCAAAAACCCTCAACATCAATTTAAATATAATGGCTAAGGCTAGCTTTGGCTTTGGTGATGTAAACGCCTGTATAATATTTAAAAAATTTAAAATTTAAGCTTATGAGTAAAGAACAACTAATAGAAAAGGTAAAGGAAATTATAAAACCTTATACCACCAATAATGAAGCATATGAAAATCTTACAGAGGACACCGATTTCATCAATGATCTTAACATCAACTCTGCAAATCTGGTAGATATTGTACTTGATATTGAACAAATTTTTGATGTGGTCATCGATAATACCGATATGGAACTTATGCTAGATGTTAGGACAGCAGTTGAAATTATCGAAACTAAACTGGCTAAAAAATGATTGGTAATGATGTAATAGATTTGCAGCAATCCCGTCAAGAAAGTAACTGGCA
Source organism: Sphingobacterium sp. UBA6320 (assembly GCF_002440335.1). Classification (NCBI taxonomy): domain Bacteria; kingdom Pseudomonadati; phylum Bacteroidota; class Sphingobacteriia; order Sphingobacteriales; family Sphingobacteriaceae; genus Sphingobacterium; species Sphingobacterium sp. UBA6320. The sequence continues at coordinate 106,027 of NZ_DJTA01000031.1, forward strand.
AAGAAAAGGGTTTCTGGAAAAATTATTTACACAAGAAGAACAGTGCTTAATTGCCAATAGTTCCGATCCAGAAATTATAGTATGGTTAATGTGGAGCATGAAAGAAGCAGCTTACAAAATCCTAAATAGACAGACAAAAAAACGAGAATTCATCCCTCAAAAACTATTATGTAAAATGTTGACATGTAGCGATAAAGGTGCAACTGGTCAAGTGTTTTATATGGGGAATATCTACCATACAAGAACGATATTAGCCGATGATTTTATACATACCATTGCTGTTAATTTCTTAGAAGATCTTGATCTAGTAGTTGAAATAGAGAAAAAAGATATTCTAAAAGATATATACCGAATACCTTGGGTAGGTATTTCAAGTTTAAATCAATATAAAGAGGCATCAGTTAGCAATCATGGTCGTTTTGAAAAAACAGTGACCATTGAAACAAAATAATTTGAGTATCGTTTTAAATGTCTCGGTAGGTGAAATATTTTCTTCATGTAAGGTCTGTCTGCCAAAAATAGCCATTCCTATTGCTCCAAAAATGGTAAGGAAAATTTAAAAGTCTTCTGTAGTTATAGACAGATATGGATATATGGCTATATCTACTGACAAACATGAAAAATACCAGATTTTTTATAGGCCAAACCAGCTAGTGTTTAAGCAGGTTTTCCTTGGGATTGTGCATACCTCATGATAGTTTTAAAGTTTTAGCAGATATCGTTAACATTTTTTTAAATTCTTTGACAGATTCCGTTTCATAAGTACCTTTTAATGAAATGATCTTTGCATATCTCATCAAACCATCATCCCGAATAGCAACAGAAGCCAAAGTAGTCCCCAAAACACTTGTTTTGATGAAGATACTGTACCAATTTCCTGAGTTGACGAGTCTAATGGCTGTGGGTATATCATTGACTTCAATCGTAAATTTTGGACTTAAACCTTTTGCTGAAAAAGCCCTGTGAACGGTATGAGTCATATCATACCCCATTGTTGCAATAACTAAAGGAAGTTTACAAATCTCTTCCAAGGAAATACTCGTTTTACAGGATACTTCTGTACCTGCTAAAGCTGCCAGTACCATTGGACAGCTGAATAAATTTTTATAAATAAAATAGGGCACTATTTCGGTTTCATGAAGAGCCAGGACAAAATCTACCTGAGCTTGTTGAAGCTTCTCATACAGACTGTGGGAGGGCTCATAGATCACTTTAATTTTTATTTGAGGAAATAGCTCTGAAAACTTTATTAAAGTCTCTACAAAGAAATCCTTAAGACCATAAGCAACGCCTATGGTTATAGTACCAACTCTTATCTTTTTCAAATCCTGGAGCATTAACTTTCCATCTTCTGCTTTTCTGACACTCTGTTTGGCATATTCAGTAAATAATCTACCAGGTTCTGTTAGCGTTATCTGCTTACCAATACGGTTAAAAAGAGAGACATCCAGTTCCGTCTCCAGTTGTTTGATCTGCTGTGATAATGTACTCTGGCTGATATTTAAGTGCTTTGCTGCTTCAGTAAAACTCAGTAATTCTTGTGCTTTGAGAAAATATTTAAGTTGTCTAAGTTCCATTTTACTTTTATGATTTGCTCGTCCAAAGGTATAAAAAGTATCATTAATCCATCGAAAAAATCGATCGATGCTATCGAATAAAAACGTTTTGCCGATTTGAAAAAAGAGCGGAGATTTGTCATATGAAATCAGCATCTCAGTCTATCGAAAGTGGAAAGTTAAACTTTTTTAAAGTTATGAATTTAGGCATCGCGCAAATCGTACTTTGGGGTGGATCTTATTTTTTACTGTCTGTCTTAGCAAAGGACATTATAGCCGAAATGAGCTGGTCTTATCAGCAAGTTTATGGTTGCCTCTCACTTGCCCTTTTGGTTTCAGGTTTACTGTTACCTTCAGTGGGTAGGACTATACAGCATACTGATCGTCATGCTGTATTACGTTTTTCGGGGTTAGTGATGGCGGTAGGTTTAATCATCATCGGCAGTTCAAGTAATTTTCTGATGTTTGCATCAGGTTGGGTGATTATCGGTATAGCAATGGCAATGGGGCTATATGATGCATTGTTTGCTGCAATTGGTAAAAGATACAGCCTTAACGCAGCAAAGTCAATCGTTTGGATCACTCTGATATCCAGTTTAGCACCTTCCGTTTCTTGGTTATTTACCAGCTATATTTTGGATAGTTTTGGATGGAGATATACCTGCTATACATATGCCATATTGTTGATTATTACTATATTCCCGATTCATATGCATGTTTTCAAAAATAAAGAAGGAAACAAAAGCACATCAAAAGATGGGACCTTGCAATCCGCAGTCGAGCCCTTCCGTTCAAAATTGTATTATTTATTATCAGCAAATTTTACTCTTGGCTCGGTCATAACCACCAGCGTTATCATACACTTAATCCAAATATTACTACATGGCAAGACCGAGATGTCAATGGTTTTAATCGCAATATCTTTTTTAGGACCAAGCCAAGCCATGGCACGAGTTATTGAGTTGATCATTGGAAAAAGGAGCGCTATTGAAATGTCCTTTATTTCTACCATAATCATTTTTTTGGGTATGATATTGATTTTTGTGTCCCCCACACTTGCAATACCTGGAGTAGTTGTTTTTGGAATAGGAAATGGGATGCGTTCAGTTTTGAGAGGAACATTGCCATTGTCTATTTATGGTAGTGACAATTATGCCTTGATTCTTGGAAGACTTGCAATGTTGCCCTTACTAGCACAAGCAACAGCTCCTTTTCTTGGAGGATATCTTATTCAGCAATTTGGTATGGTAATTTTCTTATGTGTAATCAGTTTTATGGCAATCGTCAATATTTTTTTAATTGCATTAATCAAACAAGCAATAGAACAGTACAAATTAATTTCTATCCATGAATAATATGAAATATATTTTTAGACAAGCTACAGAAGAAGATGCTTTTCAAATTTGGAAAATTTTAGAAAAAGCGATCAAGAGACGAAAAGACGATGGGAGTACACAATGGCAAGATGGCTATCCTAATCAATCCATTGTTGAAAATGATATTAAGAACAGTTTTGGTTACGTGCTGGTTGATGAAGATATCATCATTGGTTATTGTGCTATTTTGATAAATGATGAACCAGAGTATTCGAACATAAAGGGATCTTGGTTGACTAATGGTGATTTTGTGGTTTACCACAGAGTTGCAATATCTGAAAAGTATCTTGGTCAAGGATTGGCTCAGAGCATTTTACAGTATATCGAAGATTTTGCGCTTAAACACAATATTTATAGTGTAAAGGTTGATACTAATTTTGATAATAGGGGTATGCTTTGGATATTGTAAAAAATGTGCTATCACTATTGTGGTGAAGTAACATTCAGAGGAAGTCCAAGAAAAGCCTTTGAGAAAATCTTAAGATAAGGTAGGCGTAATAGATCAAGCATAGCTTGTAGATCAACTGTCCATTATAGTAAAGTGTACTACTTGTAATATTTAGTGGGTTTTCACGTTATAACCAACAATAATTTTAAGTGGGTTTTCCTTGATTGCCAAAACCTGTATTTCCTCATCATAGATGTAGTCGGACAACTATTTTTCAAGGTCGCTTTATGTATCGTAATTAAATATTTAGTTTTATTTTCGCACTGGTATTCAAATTTAACAATATATAGTATTGAACATGATCGGGGTTTAAAAAAGCCATTGAGACAGCTTGAAATTTAAAAATATGGGTTTACCACTAGAATAAATTGCTGACTGTACCGGGTTATCATTGATGAGATTAAAAAGCTGAAAGAAATCAAATAGATTGTACCATAAACATATAAAGCCATTCTGCATAGAATGGTATACCAGCGCAATCTGCGATTTTGAAGTTTCTAATTTTTATGGCTACTCATATTCCACCATGGTTATTCTCTTATTCGTTTTTGCAGCTTCATTTCCCCACTCAGCAATAGAATGGAGTAAGGGAATAAGAGTTCTGCCAAAATCACGTTTTGAATTGAACGAAGTAGTGCAATCGATCTAAAAAAATAAACAAATACCCCTTATTTTGGTTCTCACAATGCTATTAGCACCTTTTGCATCTGTTCACTTTTAGGTTGATCATAGGTCAAAGGTGCTTCCATAAAAACCTTTTTGGTGTGAATTGCTCATCTCATGTAAGGCAAGGTCGTGCAGGAATTTGAATGTCTCTCACTGAGAGTAATCCCCAGTATGCCAAAATGTCCCTAAAACCAGATTAACATAGTATATGGCAGTAAATCTCGTAGAATTCTATTGATGCTCTGTGCTTTATATTGAACCAAGTCCATAAAGTTGGATAGGTATGGCGTGTATGGTAGATGTTGTTAAGGTGTATTTTGTAACCATTTTAGTGTATTTATTATTCCGTTTAAGCGAAACATAGAGACATCGTAATGTATTAAAAAAAAAATCGTGTTTTGAGGTAACAATTCATGTAGTAGTGCATCAAAAGATAAACTTTAAAAAAATTAAACATTATGAGAACAAAATTTATTTTAATTATGGTCTTTATGCTGCTTACTTCAAAATCGGTATTTTCCCAAACTGCTTTTAAAGTACATATAAGAGGAAAAGGCGCACCTATTTTATTATTTCCTGGTTTTGGTTGCGCAGGAGAAGTGTGGAATGAAACTGTAGCAGAACTTTCAAAAAATTATGAATGTCATATTTTTACTTTTGCAGGATTTGGCGATATCCCTCCAATTGAATTCCCATGGCTTTCTACTATAAAAGACCAAGTCATTACTTATGTCAAAAACAAAAATTTAAAAAAAGCAACACTAATTGGTCATAGTTTGGGAGGAACTTTAAGCTTGTGGTTAGCATCAGAAGAAACTAATTTGTTCAAAAAAATAATTATCGTCGATGCTTTGCCTGCAAGTGCAGTTTTAATGATCCCCAATTACCAAGGAGAAATTATTCCCTATGACAATCCGCAAAGTAAAATGATGCTCGCTATGGATCAAAATGCGTTCAGTGCAATGAATGCTCAGTCCACTGCTTACATTTGTTTAAACAAAGAGAAACAAAAAGTAATCAATGAATGGATGAATATGGCAGATAGAAAGACCTATGTATACGGTTACATCGATATGTTAAATGTAGATTTACGTAAAGAAATTGCCAAAATTAAAATCCCGGTAGTAATTTTAGCTGCAACATATCCAGATATTAATGCCGTACTAAAAACGTATAAATCGCAGTACGAAAATCTGCCCTCTGCTAAAATTTATTATGCAAAAGACGCTGCTCATTTTGTGATGTTTGATCAACCTGAGTGGTTTATGGAAAAATTAAAATTAGAAATACAATAAGGTGGCTACAGAAGAAGAATTTGACGATATATACGTCACGCATTATAATAAAGTGTTTCGATTGTGCAGAGGTTATTTTTGTGGTGATACTGCATTAGCGTCTGATGCCACTCAGGAAATTTTCCTTAAAGTATGGGAGAATCTCGACTCATTTCGAAATGAATCAAGCGTAAGTACATGGATTTATAGGATTACTGTAAACACCTGTCTTTTATATTTAAGAAAATCATCTTCCAGAAAAGAAATTAGAACCGATATTATGCCTCAGATTGTTTTGGAAACTTATTCGAATGAAAAGGAAGAAAAGCTTCAAAAAATGTATCAATGCATAGAGAAGCTCCAAGAGGTAAACAGATTGATTATTTTGATGACTTTAGATAGCATGACATACCCGGAAATATCAAAAGTAATTGGAATTACCGAAGAAACGCTTCGCGTTAGAATCCATCGCATTAAAAAAAGTTTAATTCAATGTGTACAAAATGAAAAAATTTGAAGAATTACAGCATATTTGGAATCTGCAAACAGAATCTGATTTAAGACCAGCTGCTCATGATATTATTAAAAAAGCAGAGGCACATACTAAAAAAATTAAACGCAATCATTTGTGGACTCAAGTAATTTTAGGTGTAACATCAATTATATTAGTCTTTTATTATATTTGGGTAGGAGCTTACAAGCAAACACTATTTAGTTTTGGATTGGGCATCATGATTACAATGCTTCTATTTCGAGTTGTGTTAGAATGGATAAGTCAGAAAAAATTAGCGAACTTAAGGACTGATGTTGCCTTAATTGAATACAGTAAACAGGCGCATCAATTTTATCAATGGAGAAAAAAAATCCATTATATCTTCACACCTATCATTTATATGACCTACACTGTGGGCTTTGCTTTTCTTTTACCTGTATTTAAAGAGAGTTTCTCTAGTGGTTTTTATCTTTATATTGTATCAAGTGGATTTTCATTTTTACTCATCTTTGGAATACTTATGGTCCGAATAATTAAAAAAGAAGTACAGCTTTTACATTTGTTAAAAAGTATATCGTAAAATAAAGTGTTCTGATTTAATAATATATTGTTCAAAATCAATTTATTAAGCTCATTGAGAGTCGGTTTGTAAGATAAATCAAAAGGGCCTAATTTTCATTAGACCCTTTATCTTGGCGTTTAACAGCACAGTAATTTTTTATGTTTCTTATCGTTTCCTCTTTTTTGTTTCGTCATCCAAATGGTTTTGACGCATTTGAATTTATTTACTGTACTACGTCATTTATCGTTATACACTTTCTTGATGAAAGTAAGCTTGTTGTCGTTTTATATATGAAGAACACCTGTGGGTTAAAATAGTTCAAAAAAGTTTAAAATAATTTCACCTACCCATTTCCACCATTCACCGAGTTTTTAGTTGGATTAGTCTAATTGCCATAGGGTAGCAACGATTTGCACCCTACTTTTGAATCAACAACTAAAAATAAAACTGCAAAGCAGGCATCAGGGTTTGAGTTGGTGGATGTGGGGCTGATGCAACTTAATAACAATATAACATAAAGACAATATGAACACTTTAACAAAAACATTCGCAGCAGCAGCCTTGATCGCAGTATCTACATTCACTATGGCAGCAGCAAAACCATCAGGAGACAACTCTAAGAAAGCAACTGTCAATCTATCCACAGCAGATCTAGCCATTGATCATTACGTAGCCGTTATGACCGAAGGACAGTCAGTAGGAGTAGAGCAACTTTTTACATCCGACTTCAACCAAAAAGTACAGGTATCAGAAGTTAAAACTAACAGCCGCTCAGCCGTTGTCTCATTCTTGAAAAAACAAAAAGGAGAGCAGCTGAATTGCAAAACAAGTACTACAATCGTACAGGAGTCTGCTGATTATATGCTAGCCAAAGTAACCATGCAGTTTGACGGATTTACCAAGATAGATCTGGTGACACTGGTCAATGATGGCGGTAACTGGAAAGTTTCACAATCGATCAACTCGTATAAGTAATTTACCGTTTAATCATATGTTTAGTAAAGGCCATGTCGTGAGATGTGGCTTTATTTATGATAAATTGATTAACTTTTTTAAAAGTGAAGCTGAAGGCAAATTGGACAAAGTATTGTATATGATCAAGGATATGTCTACATTAAAGACCTTGCCAAGGATTTTCAGTTCGGCAGTATTTCAACGGTTCTTTCAGTTGGCCCGATACGCAAAAGTGACAAAGGAGGAACGAACTATTTATGCTATTCGTTCTAAAATGTAAATGTCATGCCGAAGCAGTGCAGAGGTATCAAGAAGGATTAGAAAAACAATTGGAAGAGGCCAAGCAAGCAGCAATAGAGTAGAGGCTAAAGCCAAAGTCCAGCGCCAAAAAGCCATTGAGACAGCTTTTAATCTGAAAGAAATGTGTTTTTCTATTGCTCAGATTGTCAAAGCTACAAGCCTGACCATCGACGAGATCGAAAAGCTGAAATAAGTGATCGTAGATCATATACAACAAAGTTTATATTTTCAAATCACTCAATTTCATTACATCGGCATGGTAAATTTAAACGTTTTTTAATCAGATTTAATGCCTTACCGGCCGCGAATAATCAAAGATTTGGTTGCTAAACATAATTGCGGCAAACATTAAGAGAAGCTTAAGATTTCTGGTCGGGTAGCAAGTGTTTCGCTCATTTCCAATAAGTATCTTTTTTTACCTGATACCTTGAAGTTTACTATTAAATGATCGTTTTCTTTTACAATTTCCATTCGTTCTAAAGTAAGTCCTTTTGTATTTAATATATTTTCCAATTTCGGGACCTGCTCAAAGTCAGGATCACGAAAGGTTACACTCAGGAGCTGTTCTTTTTGTAGTTGTGCAATCATTCGCTCCACTCTGGTAACCATTAATAATACCCCAAGAGTAATTAAAGTTAGGCATAGTGCAAGCGCGTGATAACCTATTCCTGCTGTCATTCCGATTGCTGCAGAAGTCCAGATTACAGCAGCAGTCGTCAAGCCACGAATAGAAATTTTGTCTTTAAAAATTACACCCGCCCCAATAAATCCAATACCTGTAATAATATTTGCCGAAATTCGGTCATCAGTACCTGCACCATGCTGGGAAACTATGGTAAAAATGGTCGAACCCAGTGAAATTAAAATTATTGTTCGAAAGCCGGCAGACTTATTTTTGTATTCCCGTTCAAAGCCAATGGCTCCTCCACATATGATAGAAATAACCATTGCTACCATGTCATTAATTTCTACTGTAAAATCCATTAGTATATCCTCTTATATTTATTGCTTCTTTTAAGTGTTTTTGTTAAGGTAGGAAAAAGGATTAGCTATTTAGCAATCAAGCCCGTAATTGTTCAAAGACCCTTTGGTCAATATAAGTACAAGCACTAAAACTGCGAGCCATTTCATTTTTGCATAATGCTGAAATTATTTGAAATATATAGTTCACGAATATAGCTAAATCAGTTGAAAATTATATAGTAAGGTAGGTTTTTAAAAGGCAGCTGATAATATTCTTTTAATGGACTTTGGTTTCAGAATCATCGTATAAAATGTCTCTCGGTATAATTTCGTTTTTGCACATATTTTACATTAGACGCTGCACAAAATTTGATATTCATCACTGACATTGTTTCGTAGTAAAGCTAATACCATCTTGATCTTGTATCCTATGGACGTTTATGAGTCAATTTAAGGAAGAGTCTGCTAAATCTTGATTGAGTATATTATTGATGCACCAGAGGGAGTGTGAGAAGGAAAATTCTTAAAGGTTTTCTGATTGATCTATTATTTTAAACGACTAAAGATAAATTTAAAGCCAATACAGAACGAGTATATGCTCAATCATCCTGATGAAGCTGCAAAAACTCCTATGAGCATAGCGCAGCTCACTTTAGGCAGGTTGCCGGTATAGGAGAGTCAGCATTTACTATTTCCAATTATTTAGTATCAACGAACGGAAGCAGATCGTTAGATAACGTTTTGCACGTTGGCCAGATGTTATAGCAGGAGAGATGGAGCTATTGAAGAGGAGTTTGGTGATATTTTTATCAGATATAATAGGGTACCAGCATGGTTAGATAAAAAAATAGAAATCCCTTCGGACGTGCGATCACTTATAAATTTAGCACGTGAAAAAAATTGTTGGATTTACGAGCAAAAAACAAGAATATTTTAAACTCCTGATGAATTTTTAGAGAAGTGGCCAATCTTGTATCATGAGGGGTGAAGAGGAATTAATGTATTTGAAAGCTCTTCACCTAGTATATTAAATTACAATTGCATATGCAGTATGGGATATTCTTTACCGCTTCCGTCCAATTCGGATTTATTTATTGTTTTAAAACCAATATACTTGTAAAAACCAACCGCCTGAATATTTTGTTCATTTACATCCACTTTAGTTACTTCTAGATTTGCTATGGCATATTCAACTAATTTTTTACCTATTCCAGTACCCCGATAATCATTATGAACAAATAACATTTCAAGATTTCCTTCAGAAACTCCCATGAATCCGACCAAAACTTTCTCCTGCTCAAATCCAATCAGCTTAACATGCTTAAAATATGTAGGAATTTGTTCTTTGTAATATAGTAAGTCTTCTTTTTTTAGAAAACCATGAGTATTTATTACGGCACTTTCCCAAATTTCCATTAAACGTGGATAATCAGCGGCTTTAATTTCTATAAACATGTATCATAAATTTGTTGTTCCAAATGTCCGGACTTATTTTCTAATATACTGAATCCAAGTTAAAAAATACGCTTTTTACCTCAGAGCTTGAGTTGACGACTACCCATACCATTGAGGGCAGAGAATTGCAGCGTTATTTTGATTCCATTTGGGAAATAGATTTTAGTGGATCTGTTACTTACAGTAGAATTTAAGCCTGATTAATTATTATGGTAAGGTAACACGTCGTATTGATATGTTATACAAATACTAAAAATGTAATACAGAAAAAAAAAGAGCATACATTGAAAAAAATATCCGCTATTTTAAGTAAAAATAATAACGGTCAGACTTTGGATATTCAGACCAGTAAAAACTGTTTTTGAAAGGATGCTGCATTAAGATGAAATTTATTAATTTCTTTGCTTCATCTAGCTTTCCACGATGTATTATTGGATTTTCAAAGCTATTCAATGTAGCGTTGAGAACAAATGAAATAATAAGTTCTCCCTGTGGGATTTGTTGTACACCTGATTGATAGCGCACAAACTGATTTTCATACAGTTGATCCCACACAAATACCTCTGCAGCTTGCGCTGATTCTATTCTTTTAAGACTATCTGATAAGGGGTGAGGATTGATTAATGAGATCTCATATATACTTTTAATAGGTTTGCCATAATATAAAGCTATTCTCCAGCGGGTCAGTTTTGTGCTGTCCAAGTACGACAGAATTTTGTCGGAACCCGTAAAAGAATGGTTCCCTTTTTCATCCACATATACTTCTAGTTGATGTTGATACCTTGAATAATTTTGAAAGTCGAAATTATTTCGTTTTAGTTCAGCTACCATATTTTTAACAAATAATCCAATGCCACCGTAGGGGCTAGGCATGTAGTTCGAATAATTTGTAAAACCCACTGAAACTTTCTTTCCTATTGAACTGTAAACTTTTGTTGAATATAGATCCCAGTATATATGTAAGAAGTACGAATTTTTGGACTGAAGTAGAGAGTCTTTTTTTAAAACAGTCTTTATCTTATTTAATAACAAGTCATCTGTTGGAATACTAGGGGTCAAAATGCTAATTTCCCCATTACTCACTTTACTAAAATGGATTGAAAATTGTTTTCCTCTCACCAATTCATCCTTTAGAATCTTACTCAGTTCATCAGTAAGTGGTTTTGACGACTGCCCGTTTGCAGAAAAGCTAAATACAATTAAAAATAGCAGTAATAATTTCATATGTAATTGATGCTAGGATAGGAGATATTCCATAATTTGTGGGATTTACAAACATCTTTTCACTTATTTTAACAGAAATACTATGTTACTCCCATTTAAAATTAAACTTCTAATGCGAAGATTCGGTATCTTATGATTTCTTTATCGAGGGGAGAGAAGTCCTGCGTTATTTTTATCCTATATCAGTGATAGCCGAATTTGTAGCCACATCCTGATTGATCGAATTTTTACCGCTACTATTCAAAGCGATGAATGAAATAGGAAAGGATCAAGAACTCAAAGATCGTCAAGCCACTCTATTCCCTTATTTTGATTTCCTGGACAATGATCAAGCTATAGCTATACGCTATCAATTGCTGACGGATGATTTAACTGGTGCGCAGTTTAAGCTAATTTGCAAAGCTACCAGCAGTTCATAAGGCGTTATAGGTTGAATGGTAAGGTAAACGAAAATATACTTCCTTCATCTTTTACACTCTGAACCTGAATGTTTCCATCATGCAGTTCGATGATTTCTCTACAAAGGTAAAGCCCAATTCCGAAACCTGATATCACGCCGCCACTCGTTTCCTTAACCCGATAATAGCGCTCGAATATCCGTTGCTGATCTTCCTCAGCAATCCCTTTTCCACTATCTTGAACATTTACTTTTAAACTGTTACCGTTGGTAGAATAATTTACTTTGATCGTAGATCTGAGAGGCGAATATTTGACCGCATTTCCAACAAGGTTATGGAGTACCTGCGCTATTTTTTCACGATCTGCATGAATCATTATTTTTCCAGATGCTTTAAACAGAAAATGATGAGTTTTGGTCGTCGAAAGCACTTCATCTTCAATTTCGGCAAACAGTGATTGAAAATCAAAAACAGTTTTCATCAGATGCAGCTGACCCGAATCAAGCCTGGATACGTTGAGGAACCCATTAATCATGGTGTTCATATATTGTACCTGCTTGACAGATTTCCCCAGCATATTTTGTGACATAGGATCTTTTGTTAGTAAGTCCATCCGTTGCAATATCTGCAGATAGGCTTTAAGAGAAGTCAGCGGTGTTTTAAGTTCATGGCTCACCATTCCAATGAAATCATCTTTTCGCTGTTCCTCTTTTTTTTGTTCGGTAATATCCCTCAAGGTACCATTTAAGCTGAGTGGATTACCCTCTCTATCATAGAAAACTCTTCCGTTGGCCTGCAGCAGTCTAATTTTTTTATCAATATTATTTTGAATCCGATATTCTATGAAATAATGACCATCAGAATCTTTACGTAACACGTGCTCGATGGCCAGCGACACCCGATCCCGATCTTCTGGCAAAATAACGGCGATGGCAAGAGAGAGATCCATTTTTTCGTCCGATGAAAGTCCGAACCATTTCTTTAGAAGATTATTTCCGGAAAAGAGATTTGTTTCAGTTTGGTAGTAGAAGGTCGCGAGCTCGCCAGCATCTACTGCTAGGCTCAGCATCTGTTGATCATTTTCATTCTTCTTACGCAGCATTATCTGCTGGGTAATTTCTTCAAGAATGATCAAAACACCTGAAATACTGCCGTCATTAGAAAATATGGGCTGATAGATGGAATTGACGATTGCCTCTCTCAATCCGTCTTTATCATGCAGTTTTACTGTAAATTCTGTGTTTATCTTAGGCTCACCACTTTGGTATACCTGTTTAAGCCAATTGTTAACAGGCTGTCCACGCATTTCCGGACGAGCACTTTCGTGCGGATACCCAATGACTTCCGACTCCTCTCGTCCCCATATCTTGAGAATCGCAGGATTGGCGATTTCAATATGATGTTCGGGCCCTTTCAACATGGCGATTCCAACAGGTGCCTGTTCTATAATGGTACGAATGTATTCCCTGCTGTCGGCCAGTTGCTTTATATATCTGTTGAGCTCTTCATTGGTCGATGTCAATTCTTCGAGAGTCGCAGCCATTTCCTCGTTGAGGGCCTGCTCTCTTTCTTCTTTATGTTTAATCTGCTCTAAAAACTCACGGCGAGAGGTCACCTCCAGTGCCGTATTCAGTATACACCAAGTTCTATTGTTTTCATCAAGAAGAGCTTTATATTCGTAATCGAAATAATCAAGTGTCTCCTTTCCGTTTTTTATTAACTTTGCAGGAGCCTCAGCCACGGAGTACGTTATCCCAGTCCGCCACACCTCTTGCAACAGCTCTAGAAAAGGCTGTCCTTCCAATTCAGGAATTGCCTCGATCAAAGGTTTGCCTATCACAGAAGCATCTTTGCCCCAAACAGCAAGCATTCCTTCATTAGCAAAACGGATGATCATATTCTCACCGCTATAAATGGCTGTAGGCGAAGGCGAGGAAGCCAGTGCCTGAATAATTAAATCAGCGCTAAAGGGAATCATATTTGGACTTTCTTGGGAATTCATTACAAACAAAAATATGAAAGATAATTTATTTATGTATCATGGTCGTAAAATATGACTTTAGTGTAACGACCTATGCCTTATCATTAAATCGCATGAGAAATTATGTGTCGTAGCCTTTTTCTTGCAGTTTGAATTTTGTTTGCATCCTCACGAACTAAAAATCGTTAACATTGAGGATTAGAATAAAAGAGTACGTGAGCATGAATGTATCGAAGAGGTACATAGGCAACATTTACTTGAAAAGACTTCTCTTCAAACACAACCTCTCTGATTCAGTACGCAGTGAAATCTGTGAATTAAGAACAAAGGTAAAGCTAGCTTGATTATAGAGCGTTATAAAGGTATCTATGCGATCAACGATGTTCCACTTGAGTTTATAGCCACATCCCGATTGACCGAATGTGTACGACTGTTATTCAAAGCGATGAATATAATAGTAGAGGGTCAAGAATTCAAAGATCGTCAAGCCAGGCTTTTTTGCTATTTGGTTACTTAGTTTGTGAAAATTCTTTCATCGGTCTTGAAGATATCTATAAAGTAGTTTTTTAATTTTCATTATTATAGAATTTTATGCGCGTTTATGAGTGAATTTAATGAAGAACATGTTACAGTACATCGAGCAGCTCCTGGATTTACAAGAGAAAGTGTTACAAGGACAAATCCGTATTACTGACTATTTCATATAGCCTAGCTTTTTTATCTGGTTGTCTAACCTCAATATTTTCCATTTTACCATCTGGATATACTAATATGCAGTGTGGTATTCCCTTGACAAAGTACTTCTCTTTGATTTTTTTGTTATCTTCATAGGCTAATAAAGATCTCCATGGAATATCATTTTGTTTAATCACTTTCCGAAAAGCTGGGATATTCTTTTGCTCATCAATTGAAATATAAGTCATAATCAATTTCTTTCCTAAATCATTGTGTATTTCTTTTAATAAAGGAATTTCTTCTAAGCATGGCACACACCATGACGCAGTGAAAACGATTAAATTAAATTTTGATTGATCTTGTAACACTTCCTCATGTCCCTTTTGATTCAAAGTTGATAAAGATGAGTTCTCAAATTTTCTACTCATAAATAATTCAATCTTTTTGGCCCATTGTGTGTTTTTATGTTTTTCAGAAAATAGTGAATAGAGGATTTTAATATCGTCCACTGATTTGTAATTCATGAGATTGTTGGCAAGGCCTGAGATAAGGTATCTCGAGTCGGGATAAGCTTGTACAAGGCTTTTATAAAATGTTAAATATTCCGCATAAGATCTTTTTTCATGGTAGTAGTTACTGAACCAACTGAAATATGGATCTTTTGCACGTATTGTTATATCCGAATGATCATTTTGTAACATCAAGTCAAAGTCTTCACATATAATATCCCCCATGATGGACGTATCCTTATTATTGATCTTAGTTGAAATTACATCCCCTGCAAAGACTGTTTTTTCCTTATAACGTGCATAAATATAGTTAACTCTATCCTCCACACCCATGTTTGCAATAGGAGTTATTTTATCATTCTGGGAGGTAATAAAACGTATGTTCGTTGTTGCATTGGTAAGTGGGTCGTAATCCCTTACTTTGAGCATCATGTTTTCAGAGTTGTCGACGATACTATCCGGGATTGTAATTTCCCACGTGAATTTGTTTTTTTTCTTGCCACTGATTCGAACGTCTCTATTATTTGTATAATCTAATAAATAAAGTGTGTCAAAAGGG
This sequence comes from Sphingobacterium sp. UBA6320, assembly GCF_002440335.1. Classification (NCBI taxonomy): domain Bacteria; kingdom Pseudomonadati; phylum Bacteroidota; class Sphingobacteriia; order Sphingobacteriales; family Sphingobacteriaceae; genus Sphingobacterium; species Sphingobacterium sp. UBA6320. Next base: position 121,420 of record NZ_DJTA01000031.1, read on the forward strand.
GCATTCTCCAAGGTGACCAACAACTTATAATCCTTTAATTTCTTTTGTTGTGCAGTGAGGTTGACTGAGCACCATAAGATTGTGATTGTAAAGATAATCGTCTTAAAATACTTCATTCTTCAAGAGGAATTGTGTTTTTAATTGTAATCTAATTTTTCTCAAGTATACTGTTTTTAAATTATTATATTCATAATTGATACGAATATATTTTTCCTGCAAGGATAACAATTTCGGTGCTATACCTTTTAGTTGTCATGATTCAATTTTATTTCTTTTATTAAGTCTTTACTCTGTTGAATTTAGCATTTTGAATCTATCCGTACAACTTCACCTATGCATTTTCACCACTCACCGAGTTTTTAGTTGGTTTTGTCTAATTGCCATAGGGTAGGGACGATTTGCACCCTACTTTTGAATCAATAAATAAATAGAACTGCAAAGCAGGCATCAGGGTTTGAGTTGGTGGATGTGGGGCTGATGCAACTTAATAACAATATAAAGTAAAGACAATATGAAAACTATAGCAAAAACATTCGCAACAGCAGCCTTGATCGCAGTATCGACTTTCACTATGGCAGCAGCAAAACCAGCAGGAGACAATTCAAAAAAAGTAACTGTCAACCTATCCACAGCAGATCTAGCCATTGACCATTACTTAGCCGTTATGACCGAAGGACAGTCGGCAGGAGTAGAGCAACTCTTTACAGCGGACTTCAGCCAGAAAGTACAGGCATCAAACGATCAGACCAACAGTCGTTCATCCGTTATCTCATTCTTGAAAAAGCAAAAAGGCGAGCAGTTGAACTGTAAAACAAGTACCATAATCGTTGAGCAATCCAGTGACTATGTAGTTGTAAAAGTGACCCAACAATTTGAAGGATTTACTAAGACCGATTTAATCACCTTGGTCAATGACGGCGGCAACTGGAAAGTATCCCAGTCGATCAATTCTTATTAATAATTAACAGTTTAATCATATGTTTAGTAAAAGCCATATCGAAAGATGTGGTTTTTTTGTGTCCGGAAAGCAAGACCAAGTGGATGGTTATCTTTTGAATAATAGCCGACAACAAACGACAACAAACGTTTAATAACCGGCTAATATTTTTAGTTTTTCTCATATTTGGTCATCTAATTAATTATTTAAATAAACCATATTATTATGAAAAAAACAAAAAGTAACTTAGGTAAGTATGTTGGTTTTAGTGGAGACTGGAGTTTTAAATTTTATTTTGGCAGGGAAGAAAATAAGCCGATTTTAATTGGGTTCTTAAATGGGCTCTTTGAGGGAG
>NZ_DJTA01000012.1:0-118058 GCF_002440335.1 Sphingobacterium sp. UBA6320
AACCTATTTCAGTATAAGACACTTCTACCTTTCTTCTACCTTTCTTCGACCTTTCTTCGACCTTTCTTCGACCTTTCTTCTAAACTTGTTCTACCTCCACCTGAGTCTTCTTCGAGTCGGCTTCGAGTGTCCCCTCACTCCCTGTCGAAGCCCAGTCGAAGCCACCTCGGAGCCCACTCGAAGCGACCTAGAAGATGGGGCGAAGTTGGTCAGGAAAAGGTTGGAGGATTGCCGACCCAATGCCGAGCCAGTCTCCAACGTGATCCCGACAGGCATTCGAAACTTGATCAAAGCATATGAAAAGATTAAAGAAAAACAACACTAGTTGCTTGTGCAACAGTGCTGTTTAATGTGTTTTTTCAACCGTTTATTCAGGTAGACATAGGGGTTGTTTATATGTCACACCCACCCATAAACAACCACAAAAAAAATCGCCTGGTTATCCTAGGATTGTATGGCGATTAACATACGATATCCGGATCGCTAAGTTTTTATGCCATTAATGGATCGCTTTTTGCATTTTCACCAACTTCAATACGTCCTGCAAACTGCTCGAAATAGCTCAAGTATCCAGTACAGCTTACTTTTATATCATACCAAAAATGCTGTTTGGATAAATCAACTTCGACAACCTTACTGGAATCTGCACCCAGCTTAATACGGCGTGTTGCTTGTCCATAACTGTTATCTTGAAGCCATACTTCAACCTGACGGTCTTCTTGATTTACGATCTCAAACAGCAATCGGCCAGTAAATCCTTTACCTTTTTTATCATGTTCGTAACGACAAGAAATTTTAATTTTTGGGTTTTCTTTACTACCAGCAAATGTTCGAAAAAAACCATTAGGACCATAAACGCTCAATCTGTATGCAAGATGATCGAAGGTATCTAATGACCAACTATCCTGCAACCGATCTCCTGCGACAGTAGCATAATTCCAACTTCTGCCTTTTTCATTATCATAAGGGGTTTCGCTGTAAACGGTAAATGCTGCCCCCGCTGATGCAGAACCGAACACGCGGTTTGCAGCTTCAAAGGAAATCTGATAGGCTTGATTTTTTTGATCAAAATATCCGTCAACATAGAGTTCGTACGGTAATCCACATGAATCTCTAGAACCTTTTTCTTGCTTTGGAAAGTAAGGAGAAATGCGAGGATCTTGATCTATCTGATCTATTTCAGCTTGATCTAAAGGTTTAAATCCTGTGGGTAGATCTTTATATTGTGCTTGATGAATGCTTTTTATGAATGATTTTTTCTGGACAAATTCGGGCTTTGCTATCACTTCTCCTTTGTAAGGTCTGAAAGCCGACGTTAAATCTCCACAAACTGCCCTCCTCCATGCCGTAATATTGGTTTCTTTGATATTAGAACGTATTTTGTGGCTAATGAACCGCTCTAAAAACTGCAATGGTGAAGTGTGGTCAAATACCTGTGAATTGACCCAGCCTCCTCGGGACCACGGAGAAGCAATAATCATCGGTACACGATACCCTAGACCGATATTACTTTCACGCCCACTTTCGGGGTGATATTGCTCTTCTTTTCTTACATACTCCAACCGTGTGTCGATGCTTTGAGAAACTTTACCTGAATCTTGACGATAAGGATTTGGCGCAGCAAAAGGAGCCACATGGTCAAAATAACCGTCATTTTCGTCATAAGTAAGAATAAAGATGGTTTTTTTCCATACTTCTGGATTTTTAGTTAAGATGTCCATGACTTCACTGACATACCAGGCTCCGAACCAAGGTGAGTCTGGGTGATCCGAAAAAAGTTGTGGTGCCGTCAGCCATGATACCGTGGGCAGTTTGCCTGTATCGACATCTGCTCTAAACTGATGCAAGATATCACCCTTCGGTATCTGGAGTTGGCGAGTCTCATCGCCTTCTTGATATTCCATCTGCTCGAGCTCCATATAGTCTGGAGCAGCACTGTTATTGACAAATGCGCGTCGGTGGATTTCTTTTGTGTATGCACTCAACTTTTCAAAGTTTTCATCTGTATACAGCTCTTGTTCCTTTACCGTTTCTTGCAGCCGCTTTTGTAATTTATCGTACTCTTTCCCAGCTGTAATGCCTTTTTTGTTAAGTTCTTCAAGCTTCACATTGATCTGCTTTCTCTTTTCAATCAATAGATCTTGATACCGCTTGCTATATTTGACAGCATATTGGGGGAAATACTCCATGACATTGCATCCAAAATTCCCCAACCAACTGTTTTCTTGACCACTGTACCCCTCACTACTGGAAGATATTTCATTTTGATAGATTTTCCAGTCCACACCATTGTCGGTAAGGCGTTCGGGAAAAGTTTTCCATGTGGCTTTGCCGCTAAACTCAGAATCTCCATTCCAGACCAGTGCATTATCGGTCAGTTTTTCTCTGATATTGCCTGTCCAAAAATAGAGTCTATTGGGGTTGGTACCGGTTAAACTGGAACAAAAATGTTGATCGCAGATGGTAAACGCATCGGCCATGGCATAGTAGAAAGGTATATCTTCACGTGTATAATGGCCCAATGTTAAGGGCATCTCTTTAAAATCTTTAAATCCCGAACGCTTGACATCTAGCCATCGATCCATCTTGCCTTGATTACGTGCATCGGTCTGGTCTGTCCAATTATGTGGCAGGCAGCCCATCCAAGTGACTTTAGAATCTTTAATATCCAGTCGAAAAGGGACATAAGTTTTACCATCCGATTGGGACTGTAGCCAAACCTTGCGGTGATTGGGTTGGCGGACAACACGCGGGTCGTTAAACCCTCGAACTCCCCTTAGCGTGCCAAAAGCATGATCAAATGATCTGTTTTCTTGCATCAGCAGAACAACATGTTCTGCATCATAAAACGTGCTTCCTAATGTAGGATTAATGGCCATGGCTTTAGCAATAGATTGAGGGAGCAGTTGTGACAAGGACATACCACCTGTCAGCATCGCTGCTTTTTTTAGAAATTCTCGCCTGTTATCCATTTTATCAATTATTCTTTTAAATCATCTTTACTGAATCAGCTACATAAATTCAACTTTTCCTTTTTATAGCAACATACGATCGCTTCTTCTTTCTGATGTTGTAATATCATACTAGACTGAAAATATGAATAATAACTTGTTTATAATGAACAGCAATTATAAACTAATTATTGGAAATAGAATATAATTTTTTTCATCATTTCGATGTTGCTCATTAACCATCATGCTTTGTTGTGATTAGAGATTGATCGCATTCGTTCAAATTAAGTAGCCACACATGATAAGGTCTTTGAAAAAGCTAAAGATCATACCGGAGAAAACTTTTGGAACGGTGCATCTTATAGGTGCAAGTAAGCGATAATCTTATTATCTTTAAGATCTATCTTCTTTTAATCATTTAGATATGCTATTATGTTTACCAATATTACACCTCTTTCCGATCAACTAAAAAAATATATTACCTGCTTTACAGTATCACATCATAGAGAGACCTTTCCTTTAAAGTATACAGCATTTCCTAATCTGGGCACCTGTCTAGCCTTATTTAACCAGACGTCCATAGGCATCAGGCCCAACGAAGTTACTTTCACAAAAGATGTAACCCATGGACCAAAAATTATCGTCTTGGGTAGATTGACACAACCAACCATCATTACGTTTAATGATCCTGTAGACGAAATAAGCATTAATTTTACACCTTGCGGTATCAATTTTTTTTTTAAGGTTCCATTTATAAAAATAGCTGCTCAGTCCTCTCAGTTGCTGAACGAATCCAAATGGTCTAAATTTGCCTCTCAACTCTTTACGGTTCCTATTGAAAAAAGGATTGAAAGACTCGAAGAATTTCTTTTGTCAAATTTAAGACAACATCAAGGTGATCCATTAGAAAGAATTTATAAGAGCACTGCTGAAGTGGATAAATTGACCGTGAAGGAGCTGGCCGCAATCGCCTGTATGTCTGAACGAAATTTCTTAAGGCATTTTAAAAAGTATATGGGCTGCAGTCCATCTCTTTTTAAAAAAATAATTAGATTTAGAAATGTACTTGATGCTCAATACTCGAAAAGTACAAACTCATACCACAGGTTTTTAATTACGGAAGATTATTACGATTCATCGCATTTCAGAAAAGAATTTGTACAATTTACAGGTTACGCAATAAGCTCATTTAAAAAAGGTTCTTTTCTACCCGGCAATGGGAGTTCGGTCTTTAAACTGATGTGAAAGTTGTCCGATTTGTACCTCTTTGGTTTTCTTCCGAAATGTACTTTTGATAAATAAAATAAGTTGTCATTATGAAAGAAGTATTCCTATCAGCATTAACATTTATTAGTTTAAGTTGCTATGCTCAAAAGCCATTAAATCTGGAATTAAAGAAACAATTGGATACCATTCTACGAACTGATCAGGGTATAAGGGAATTTTTAGATCCGCAGGTAACGGATGGAAGGAAAGATACCATTGCGCAATTCCTCAATTACCCGAGACCATTACTCGATAAAAGTAGCTGGAAAATTATGCAAAAAATTGATTCCATAAATATCGAAAAGGTAGAGCATATTATTGAAAAACATGGTTATCCAGGTAAGACATTAGTTGGTGAACCTGAAAATACAGCTGTTTTTTATGTCGTACAGCATTCAGATAAAATCTCAAAGTATTATAAATTAATTGAAAATGCAGGAAAGAATAAAGAATTACCGTTTCGGTATGTTGCTATGATGCTGGACAGAAAACTGACCCGCGAAGGAAAAGAACAGATATACGGTACCCAAGTATATATGCAGATGGTCAATAATCCAAAAACGGGCAAAAAAGAGCCATTTGAATATGTACTGCCTATTAAAGATGCTAAAAATGTAAATAAGAGAAGGAAAAAAGCTGGTTTTGATTCTACAGTGGAAGAAAATGCTCAGAGACTCGGTGTGGTTTATAAAGTATATACGCAGGATCAAATAAATGATATCATTAACAAGTAGGTTGGCGTATCTCTAACAGTTTAATGTTGATTCCATTTGTAAGATATCAACACCAAACTCACAAAACAGCCATTTGGCAATCCCAAACGGCTGTTTGTTAATCAGTTTAATCAGCCCTTAGTCTCATTCTTTCAGATCTGAAACCCAGATATTGGCTGTACCATAAGTAGAAGGTTCGGCGCTGGTTTCTATCTCCAGTAATCCACCTTTACGGAGTTCGTCATGATGCAACCAAAGTCTGTCGATATCTTTACCGTTGAGCAAAATCCGTTTGACATACTTGTTTTTATCGTTATAGTTGATCACTTTGATTTTAAGTTTCTGCTCTCCCCGCTGTACAACGATCTCTGGAAATAAAGGGACGCTGACATAATAGATAGGCTGTCCGATCAAAGGCTGATGTAGGCCCAATGCCGTCAATACAAACCAGCCTGACATGGCGCCGGCATCGTCATCCATGGTCCGTACAAATGCTTTAGGTTGGTTCTTGTATATCCGGTCTATGAAGGGATCTATACCACGGCTATTGTCATTAAAGTAATATTGTATGACCGTATCCAGAGCCAGCTCCCGTACTAATGATTGATAGCGTGATGGCTTACTGCTGGCATAATAGGATGTGGGTGACTGTATATCGGGTTCGTTGGCGCGATTAAAATAATGATGATCAAAAAAATCATCCAATTGCGTTGTAAATGCTTCTTTGCCTCCAGCCAGATTGACCAGTCCCTGCATATCAAAGGGTACATTCCAACGGTATTGACGGATTGTACCTTGATACATATTTCTTGCTGACATACGGTCTACATCCGGACGAGTGAGATCTTTAAATTCCTTTAACCAAACACCGGCATAGCTGCTAGCTCGATCGAGGTAGTGCTTACGATCTGCTGGCAACAAACCTGCCATAGCCCACATGTCATAAGCAGCTTCTAAATATTTATCGGGTTTTGAAAAATCGAAACGCATGGTATCCCGCACTAAGGAATCACGGATAGCGGATAAATGAATATCATATCCCTTCTTACTCGCATCTAAAAGCACAACAGCTGCATGTTCTGTCCTAACGGAGTTTGCAGGCTCGTTTGGTCCGGCGAAATCAAACTTGCCATAACGATAAAGATCTGAAACCGAAGAAACGATATTTTGATACTGCTGTGGATAAAGCAGCTCTAACAAAGGAAGCTGTGTTTTGTAATTATCCCAAATGGCCCACCCATGGTAGCGATTGCCTTTGGACTGGTGGACTTGCCCATCTGTACCCCTATAATGCCCATCTGATTCATTGATCTGATAAGGAGACTGCAGGGTGCGATAGAGCAGGGAGTAAAATAGTTTCTCGCGATTAGGATCTCCTTTGACCGTGATACCTGACAGGTAAGTTTCCCAACGATGATCAGAGTCAGCCTTTACCTGAGCATAGGTTTTAGTGCTATTGGCTTTTAAAGTCGCCTCGGCATAATCGGTACTCACGGCAGAAAAAGCAATACGCAATGTAACCTTTTGTGTTTGATTGTCGAGCTGGAGTGTCAAGAGATTGTCTGCTCCTTTCCATTGGTTATTGTTTGCTACAGCGATGGCATAATGGATGCTGTATATGCCCACCCCACAAGTTGTTCTTGATCGAATAGATCCTTTGAGCACCCCGTCCTTTGTAAGCGTGTACGCGTTCGAAACAAATGCACCATTGAATGCATGTGCGAGATCTAATGTCAGCCCCTTTTCTCCTGCGGGAAACGTGTATTGATGAATTCCAAAGTTCTCATGCACTGCAAATTGTGCTTTTATACGACTCTTTAAGGCAATATCATAATATCCGGGGCCGGCTTTTTCCTGCTCTTTAATCAGAGGTTTGCCATCATCCTGAAGTCCTAAAAATGGCTTTACCAATATTAAGCCACCACTTCCCTTACAGCCTACTCCTTCAAATCTATTGTGCGTAAACCCGAGTATTTCTTTGGCTAAGTGTTCATAGCCCATATGCAACGTGGGATAGGTTTGTGGCGCGATACTCATGTGATGGAATGGCGAAGATGCTGCCGGTGACAGTTGTCCGTGGTCTCCGGAAGATCCTAAAAACACATTTGTAAGTTCGGTCTTTGACTGTCCATGGAGGATCAAGACAGGACTTAAGCTGATTAGAAAACTGGTTGATAATTGTTTCAGGTATTTTTTCATAACGCTATTTACAGGTCCTAAAAATAGACCTGTAAATTACTTTAATTTTGGTGTGGATAATAGATGAATTTGAAAATTATTGAAGCAGCTATCAAAAAATGCTACGGATCTAACGGTTCATCTGGATCTATGGTCAGGGATTCTATACGAGGTTTAAACTCCACGATAACATCACTGATGCGTTTACCCAATTCATAAGGTACATAACCTAATTCTCGTATACAACGATCGGCCATATTTTGAACGGCATCGATATGCGGCACACTGCTGTTGACGATTGCAAATTTATCTGGAGGAAATCCGTAAGTCAACAAGATACGAGCGGTGTTACGGAGATTAGTGGTGGTATGTCGGGCATGTGGATCGATCAAGATCGCTTCTTCGGGTACTCCCAGTACCTGCATCAGGTATCTTTTCATCTCCAGCGCTTCAATATAAGGTGTCTTATAGGGATGCACACGGCCTCCAGAAACCACAATAAAGGGTGCCAGCCCGTCAAAGTAACTACGTGCCGCCATTCTGGAACGCAACATCCCTCCTGGGCTGATAGGCTGATCGTATTGATCTGGACCTGCTCCCAAAGTTAAGAGAAGACTGTAAGGATAACGGGTAAAATCTGTTTTACGGATCGCTTCATATGCCTTCTTGTTTTCCTGTTCCATCAAAGGTTCCAATTGTGCGGCATCCCATCTTTCGTTTACTTCCAATAGCCTAACGGCTGTCCAAAGAGATTCGTAAAAAGCCAACTTAGGTTGCCGCACGTCTTTGAGGACGTCTTGTGCCACGTCTTTGAGCAAGTATAGATAAGGTTTACTGGTAATATTAAAAGAAATCGAATCGATGCGCGGATAGTTGGGCTTCTTAGCTCCAGCATAGACATCGATCACGTAGTTCATTGCTTCTAGATCTTGTCGCAAGGCGCGAGCAAGATATTCATCTGCTTGCTTTCCCTGTGACGGCCCATAGGTCTGAGAATCCATCAACCGCTTACGGAATGACTGCCCTGTCTGCCTTTTGGTGTTAGCAACAAAGATATTCACCAAGAGATCAATCTCCTGTTGCTTCCATTTGAAAGCATCGAGAAAACAGGCTACGTCTGCACATGTAGTATTATTAAGGTAGCGGCTATGCCTTTGTTTCAGCAGATTTTGAACTTCAGGCAGAGATAGTAATTCTCCAGTCAGTACGCTATCTTGAATTAGAATAGAGGTGGCATAATAGTTTTTGGCGATCACCCAATCTTGTGGGCTTCTATCGCTATGAAACTCCTGGCCCCAGGATACATTCGAAAGAAACATACCCAGGGCGAGAAGCCATATTTTCATAGTATTGATCATAAGAATAGTTTGTCACTATTTAATATCCTGTATTTTGATACATTTTTTCAGGATTTAACTTATACTCGTCAAATGGTATCGGATAAAAGCGATCCTTAATCGTAATATTGGATAATTTGGCATTGCCATAGTCGGCCTGACTCTTCTTTTTAAAATAATCGACCAGTCCATTTGCATCATAATTGCGGATGAGGTCAAACCATCTGTGGTTTTCAAAGGCTAGTTCTACACGGCGCTCATGCAAAATAGCATCTTTCAATGTCGGGTATTTGGCTGCGTAACTGGCATTAGTCCTTGAAACTGCATATGATGGTAAGCCTGCCCGAAGTCTAACTTCATCGAGTAAAGCAATGGCTTCTGCATCTTTACCTAAATGCATCTTCACTTCTGCAAGGAGTAACATTACGTCGGCATAACGGATCAGTATCCAGTCATTTCCTCCTCTTCCCTCGGTTCCTGCGGCTTCACTGTTGTCTCTGAATTTGGTGATAAACCAGTCTTTAACTTGTGCATGTTCGGCAAACTTGATCGAAAAGCTTTTGCGCAGATCTTGCTCTTCATAATCTTTTACCAGATCATGCTTCACATTGCCTCCAATACCTGTTGACACAAATTTTGAATTGATATTTTCTCCTCTTGCCTGATTATTACGCGCAATACTTGAACTGTAGTTTTGATCACCTTGCAGATACTGAACTTGCAGCACTAATTCTTTACAGGTACTTTTTTTGCTAACATCAAAAACTTCTGAATAAGGGATCTCGGTAAGCTTTCCGAACGTACGCATTCCGTATGATGCTGCTAAATATTGCTCTGCTTTTTGAAAATTAACTTGTTTATCGCCGGCTAAAGTGGCTCCCATTGTCAGGTAGACTTGTCCTAAAATAGCATTGATGGCTGCTTTGGAGGTACGACCCACAGCATACTGCCACTGCACATTGGGTAGGTTGCTGTTCAGAGCATCAGTCAGATCAGTTACGATCTGCTGGTAAACAGTAGCCTCTTTCTGTCTATAGGCAATTTCGGCAGCTTGCTCTTTGGTCGTGATCTCGACTGTTGACAACGGAATATCACCAAATTTGCGTACCATATGGAAATATAAGAGTCCTCTCACAAACTTGGTCTCAGCAATGTAACGTTCCTTGACTGCATTGTCTGCAAATGTTACGCGGTCGATATTGGACAATAGCGTATTGCAGCGTGCAATGCCATCGTACATCGCTGACCAATGTGTTTTGATATAGGAATTACTCGGTAATATCGAAAAATCATTAAACTGGAAGGGTTCACCTGCATTGGACTGGTTATCATCGCGGCCGGTATTGTCCGAACGCTCTTCGCTATAAAGCGCACTGGACTCGCCGATAGTGCTTCCTAAGCGCAATGCTTGGTATAAACCATTTACAGCTAATAAAACGTCGTTTTCTGACTTGAAATATGCGCCGACTGATACCTCATTGGGATTTTCCTGATTCAAAAATCCTTTGTCACAAGAGGATAGTGCTAGAAGAACGAAGGGTAATAAATATCTTTTTTTCATGATAGTCGATTTTTTTAGAATGTAACTTTTAATCCAAGATTGAATGAACGCACCAAAGGATATAAACCATAATCTACCCCGGGAGTCAGATTACCACGCTGGTTATAGTCGGGCTCTGGATTGTAACCTTTGTATTTGCTAATGGTAAATGGATTGTCTACACTTGCGGATATCCTTATTCCTGAAAGAGATAACTTATTGGCAGTTGCAGTTGGTAAGCTGTAACCCAAGATGATATTGGTCATCCTAAGGAAGGAACCATCTTGTAGGTAAAAAGTAGACAAACGTGTGCTGTTGCTTTGGGTTCCGCCACGTGAGGCACGGTATACTTCGCCGTTGCCCGGATTTGAGGCCGATCTATAGCGTTGCGCCACATCTGCATATTGATTGCCCGAGCCTTCCATATTATACAGGTAGTAATCATAACCATCCAATACTTTATTTCCTTGCGATCCATTGAATGAAGCTCTCAAGTCAAAGTTTTTATATCGTGTATTGATCGCAAAACCATAGGTAAAATCAGGATGCGGACTACCGATAATACGTTTGTCTTCATCATTTACTATACCGTTGCCATCTACATCTTCAAAATAAAGATCGCCGGGTTGCATTGGATTGGTTGAACCTGCAGATGGTGCAACACTTTTATAGTTTTCTTCGGTCGCTACTCCCAATACTTTGAAACCGTAGAACATACCGATTGGACTGCCCTCTTGGGTAATATGTGTGATGTATGAACGCTCCGCCCCATTGGTCATAATGGTAGATCCTCCACCAAGATCCAGTACTTTATTACGGTTGACATTGATATTGCCACTAATCCCTAAATCAAAGTCTTTTTTACGCACTAAGGCAGCATCGACTTGAAGATCAAATCCTTTGTTCTCAACTTTACTATTGGGCAGATTGGTCAAGATCGTAGTCGCTCCGGATACTGCGGTGATCGGCTGGTTGAACAACATATTGGACGAACGGCTCAAATAAATATTGGTCATGATATTCAAGCGACCTCGGAGAAGTCCTAAATCCAATCCAGCATTGTATTGTGAGGTGGTTTCCCAACCCAATTTCGGGTCACGTAAATCTCCTGGCGCAAGGGCGGTTTCTACTTTATTGCCAATGATCACACCTGTGGGTGAATTGTAGGTGGTGATGGCATTATATTCACCAATATTGTTGTTTCCACTTTTTCCCCAACTTGCTCTTAGTTTCGCCGTTGATCCCTCTCCTAACCATGCATCATAAAAATCTTCTTTGGAGATGGTCCAACCGGCAGAAACGGAAGGAAATGTTCCCCATTTGGTGTTAGGCCCAAACCGAGATGATCCGTCTGTACGAAATGAAGCGGATAGAAAATATTTGGATGCATAGCTGTAATTAACGCGGCTAAAATACGACTGCAGTGTTGTAATTCTTTTGTAAGCGTCTAATAGCTGAAAATTTGATGGATCTGCCCCTTTGTTAGTGATTTCATCGATCGCATCATTCTGAAATCCATTGGCGCGAACAGACATATAGTCGACATCTGTCCTTTGTGCCGAATAGCCTAATAAAGCCGTTACTTGATGCTTATCCGCAAATGTCTTATTATAATTTAACGTGGTCTCGACTAGCTTGTCGATCTCACTACGGGTAGTAGCATCGGCATAAGCGGCGGCTTTTGCAGAATTAGAATAGGGTGCATTATTGCCATTTGAAATACTGGTAGGTCGATAATAATCGTGCTTCTCGTCGTAAGTTGACAAGCCACCGTTTACCTTTAGGTTCAAACCTTCTAAGATGGAGAAATCGGCAAATGCATTATATAACCCGCGTTTTCCGCGTCTATTATTTTTGATCTCAGTGACGTAGGCCAAGGGATTTTCCGGATTTTGGACGCCATAGTTATTGGCCGACAAATCGGCCATTAAAAATTTAGCGTAGCTACCATCTTCATTATAGACAGGTAGTGTAGGTAAATAAATTAATGCGGCCATAGAAGGACTCCTATCATAACGGCCTGTAGTCACTTCGTTGTTATCGTTGTAGGTGAAAGAGACATTGGCACCGACAGTAAGCCTTTTGCTCACCTTGGCATCGGTATTGGCTCTGAAGTTAAAAACCTGTTGCCCTGTACCCAACATAATACCTTGCTGATCTTGATAGGAAGTACTTAAAAAATATCTATTTTTATCATTCCCACCATATGCAGATACGTTGTGGCGTTGAAAAGGTGCATTGCGATACAAAGCATCCTGCCAATCCGTATCATATTTTGCTTTCTTAGCCAGACCTGTCGAAAAATCGTAATATTCTTCTGGAATTGAAACCGAACCGGCGTTACTGACACGGGCGACACGATCGGCATTGCTGTCTAAGCGCATATTATCATTCCAGGTCAATCCTTTACCAGTGACCAAATCTTTGTAAGCATTATTACGACCATCGATCAACAAGTCGATAAATTCCGCTGAATTTAATAGATCTATCTTTTTTGATAGCTGCCCAAAACCACCTAATACTTCGTAATCTACTTGACTACGCCCCTCTTTACCACGTTTGGTCGTAATGAGGACCACACCTCCTGCCGCTCTGGAACCATAGATCGCGGCAGAAGCAGCATCTTTGAGGATATCGATGGTCTCGATATCATTAGGATTGATATTCAAGTTATTGCCCGACGGATAGCCATCAATAACATATAGCGGATCTGAACCTGCATTGATAGAACCCATACCGCGCACCTTAATTTTAGTTCCCTCATACGGTGCTCCGCTTGTTTGCATGATTTGTACACCGGCTACTTTGCCCACTAAGGCTTGTGAAAGTTTAGGCGATGTCAGGTTGAGCTCTTCAGCTTTTACACTTGCAATCGCTCCTGTTACATCAGATTTACGGATTTTTTGGTAACCAATGGATACCATCACCTCCTCGAGCTGCTGGCCTTCTGAAACCAATTTGATCTGAAATCCACTTAAAGTAGTAACGGTATGCTGCGCTGTGGCGTAGCCAATAAACCGTATAGAAATGTTGTCTCCTACTTTTCCTTCCAGCACAAATTTACCGTTCTGGTCGGTCTGATAATCTTGTTGGGTGCGTAGATTACGGACGGTAGCTCCGCTAATGGGCTGACCATCTGCATCGAGCACAGTTCCGGATAGCTGCTGTTGAATATTCAGTTCGCTTTTCAACAAGGCTATTCTTAAATTGCTTGCTTCTGTAGGTAGAGAGTGGCATGTAAGTGGTAATAACAGCCACAATAGTCTAGATGATTTAAAGTACATGAGTTTTGCCTTTACAAATAAGATTGATTAGCGGCAAAGCTATAAGTTGATTGTTAAGTGAGGATTACCCCAAGCTTATGAAATGATTAACAAAGGCATGATTGGCTGCATGCTCAACAATAGCCTTAATAGAAAAGATTAGTGGTAAGTAAACTTTTCAAACTTGCTTTTCCATATTGGATTGCCTAGGTTTGTTTCCGCAAAACATTTAATACAAAAAGGATATGCAAACTCCCTATGTTATTTTTAACGGAAAACTCATTTCGGAAAATGAAGCTCAACTCGCCATCAGTGATCTAGCTATCGTTCGCGGATACGGTATCTTTGATTTTTTCAAAACGGTAAATGGACTCCCTATATTTTTGGAAGATAATCTGGATCGTTTTTATCAATCTGCATATCTCATGGATCTTCCTGTTAATTATGCTCGGGAGGCAATCAAAACATGCATAGACACGTTGATACAAGCTAACAATATGCCGGACTCTGGGATTAAGCTGCTATTGACTGGTGGCTATAGTCCCGATGGCTATAGCATAGCAGAACCCAACTTCATTATCAGCCAACAACCATTAAAAAGAAATGTCATTTTGGAAGAGAAAGGATTAAAGCTACTTCCTTTTACCTATCATCGTCCCTTTAGTCAGGTCAAATCCATCGACTATGTCATGGGGATACAAGCTTTAAAAGTAGCAAAATCAAAAGGTGCTGACGATGTGGTCTATATGCAAAATGGCTTTATATCAGAATGTCCTCGTGCCAATTTCTTTTTGATCAGTCATGAGGGTAAGTTATTGACCGCAGCGGAAGATGTTCTTCAAGGTATTACGCGTAAGAAAATCATTGATCTAGCAAAAAATATCATGGAGGTAGAAGTGCGAGATATTAGCATCTCCGATCTGGAAAATGCGGCGGAAGCTTTTATAAGTTCGACCACTAAAAATATTACTCCCGTCACGTCGCTGCTGGGATATCAAGATTTTGCTCCACAAGCTGGACCTTTCACCAAACAGTTGCAAGAGCTTTTACAAGATTTGATTTATAAACAATAACAGGTTTACGGCAACGTAATTGATTACTGATCAATCAAATGGAATTTTTGACAATTTTGCCTAAACATTTCAAATCAGCATAAATCCGTTCGTTCCAACCTAAAGCAAAGTTGAGTCGCATACAGTTGTGATAACGATCTTGGAGGGTAAACATTCTACCGGGAGCAAAGCTAATTTGATGACGCATAGCGGTATCATATAATGCTGCGGTATCAACTCTTTTATCTAACTCAAGCCAAAGCACAAAGCCTCCTTGTGGCTGACCTATTTTAGTATTGTCAGGAAAATATTCCTCGATAGCTTGTTGATATTGCAGGCAATTTGCGTAGAGTTTGTTTCTAAACTGATGCAGATGATGGTCATACCTGCCGTGCTCCATAAAATCGGCTATCACTTCTTGATAGAGTATAGGGGTAGAAATCGTCTGTAGAAGTTTCTGACGAATGATCTTACTCTTAAACTTTCCGGGAGCAACCCAGCCTACTCGATAACCTGGTGCTAGTGTTTTGGAAAAAGAGCCACACCACATGACTATTCCCTCTTCATCATACGCTTTACAAGGCTTTGGTCTAGTGGTTCCAAAGTATAGATTGCCATAAAGATCATCTTCAATTAATGGAATATTATGCTCGGTGAGTAATTTAACCAGTTGTATTTTATGATCTTCTGGCATCAAGCTTCCTAATGGGTTGCTAAAATTTGCTGTAAAACAACACACATTTATACGTGGCAGATACTTTCTTAATGCATCCATATCAATGCCAGTAAGCGGATGTGCAGGTATCTCAATGACCTGTAAACCCAAAGATTTAGCAACCTGTATCGTTCCAAAATACACCGGAGTTTCAATCGCTATGGTATCGCCTGGTTTTGTGACAGCAAGCAAGCAGTTAAAAATGGCATTCATAGCACCAGATGTCGTTACTAAATCATCTTCCGTAAGCTGTCCTTCAAATTCCATACTCCATTTGGCAACACTTCTCCTCAGATTGACACTTCCTTGAGCAGGTTCATAACTTGTCCCTCCATCATCAAGTTTCCTAATCATATGGATCACTCCTTTATTAAGCTTGGCAATAGGAAGCATACTTTGCGCCGGAACACCAAGGGAAAATTGAGTGACCTCTTTATTTTTTAAGGAATTATAAACTTTATCGATAAGATCTTCAGGCTGCTTTTCGCCACCTGATGACGACAACATGCCCACAGATGGAAGAGAAAATCTTCGTTGTGAAGTTTTACTGACATAATAACCAAGGCGTGGTCTAGAGTTGATCAGCGATTTGCTCTCCAATTCGAGAAAAGCCTGTTTAACGGTATTGATACTCACATGATACATCTTCTGTACGGTACGTATAGAAGGAAGTTTTTCTCCCAGTTTTAACGTACCATTGAAGATCTGTTCTTCAATAATGTTTGCAATCTTTACATATAAGACTTCCTTCTTCATGGCTTTAACTATATGATAACAATATATTTTTTAGTGATGCTATGTTCTTCAAGATCGATTTGATTATACGTTAACATGGGATACTAAACCTCCAATGTAATCATTTTTAGAGCTCCAATGATCAATTTTAAAAAATCCAATCCATGCGCAATTAGAACTGCTTTTTAAAGTTACAAACAACATTTAAAGATTCAACCAGTAAATAAGCCTCTCAATAGCTGATGTCAATCTAAGAAGTTGCTGTTCGCCATCCTCAAATGCCTGATTAAAATTATTTTTTGCTTTTGCAATTAATGCGTCTTGAAATTCATGTCGATGGATCTCATCGAAGAAAATACAATTTATTTCCACTTGATGATAGGGATTGACAATTGCTGCTGCATAAGCAACAACCTGTTTAGCTTCTAGTAAAACAGCTAACGGTAACCCAAAGTCTATGGTTAACTGTTCTACCGAATTTACATGCTCTCTAGATAAATTTTGATTAACACGTTGCTTATATAAAGAAACAACAGAACGGAGTTCAGATAGATATAAATTTTCCAATTTAAAATCTTCAAAATTGTTGACTTTCATGCTCATATCATATTCGTGAACGGCAAATTTAAAGAACGATACGTATGGGATACAGATACAGAAACACAATTTTTTAGGGGTACAATAAATATATATTGCCAATTTTAATACGAGTGGTAATCTCTTTTAATTCTTGATTCGAAAAACAGTATTTTTAAGGTATAAATAAGAGGTCATTATCATAAAATGGGACATTTAACATCAAGATATAAACGGAAATTTACATCATAAATTCATTGTACAAACTAACTTTAAAAATAATTCACTTCAAAACTAATGGAAATCTTTATTATACTATCTATACTATCAGTTCCAGTAATCGGCTATTTGATTTATAGGCAAATTCGACAACAGGTTAGTACTCCTACAAAAATTGTGGAGTATATATTTATTGTTGCTTTATGCTTATCATTCCTTTTATTCTGTTTTGGGTTGATGATGTACGGATCACATCACACAGAAGCGATAGATATCGTTGACAATGGTTATTCTCCATTTGCTTCGGAACATAGTTTAACCCTCATTTTCTTATTTGGAACAGCTCTTGTTGGATCGATAAAACTCTGGTTAAAAGGGAGATCACTACCCCCTTTGTTATTTGTACTAACATTGATTTTTGTCGTCCTTGGTATCATAATTAGTTTTTTTGTATTATTACAGATTTCTTCTAACACGCAATTTTACGATGCTTGGTTGTTTGGCTTTTTACCTGTCACCAACATCATAACGGCTATAACTTTAATTTACAAAGTCATTGCTGAAGAGGCAACGGAAGCTTCGAATAAAACTTATCGGAATAAGTTTCTCAATTACCTGAATCAAAAGATGGCTCATACAGCTCATCAACCCTTGTATGTTATTATTTTGCTGGTACCTATATGGATAATGATAGTGGCTATCCTGATGTTATTTGGACAGGAAGCGGATTCGATATCAAAAGTATTTACGGAAACTACAACCTGGAATTTTTCAACAAAAACTCATCCTCCATTTTTAGATCATAGAGGGCATTATTTATGTACTGTTGCCATATGTGGTGATCCCAAAGTCGTAAAACCACTGCGTTTAGGAAAAAGACATGGGTATGAAATCGTTGTAAACAGACAGTTGCTCATTGCTAATGCTTTTGAAGAATTGATCTCGGAAAGTTGGCCTGCGGCACATAAAATCATAAGAGGGTTGTACGATAAATACTGTTACCCTTTGTCTAAAAAGGTCACGTCCGTGGAAAGATCAAACTTGGTATATAGATTAATGAAACCCCTAGAATATTTTTTTCTCTTATGTCTGTACTTGTATAGTGAAAAACCTGAAGAAAAAATTGCCAGGCAATATCAAAGCTAGATCAATAAATTAAATAGAAAACGACAAAGAGATGCAAAACTTTATAAAATAAATAGGGTGTTGGGGTTGAACCTTACTTTACTCCTAACTGAAAAGGAAGCAAATCTCCATTTTTTAATATATATCTCCAGGTATTATTTCGATAAACGAGTAGAGGAAAAATATCTGAAGGAGTATCTGTATGAGTATCAAAATATGATGGTGCATCAAATAGAATTTCTTCCAACTCCACTGGGATAATAATCTTACCTTGAACATCTGATATCCCAAATTTATTATTTTTTTGAAGAAGGAGATATTGTCCATTCTGAATAGATCGGATTTGGGTATATTCAACGGGAAGCAGTAGCTTACCGCTATGCAAATCCCCAAGACCATAATATTGATCATAGCCATTTACTTTTGGTAATATGACAGCATGATCAAGGAAGAAAGATTCTTGATGGTTTAATCTCGAATTGGTCAGATCATATTCCAAAGGGAATATGATGGTTCCCTTTTTATTGATAAGCCCCATTTTAAACATTAATGCTCTCGGATCCAAATTTTCGGATTGGCATACTAAAGCAGCATTTCCTACAAAATCAAAAGCCCATACATATTGGGGAGCGACAACGATTCGACCTTCTTCATTGATATATCCATAGCCGTTTTCATTATGTAGCAAAGCCATACCATTTTTATATGGCATAATGACGGTCTCCTTACCTGAATTCTGAGGCAAGTACCCTTGTTTTACAAATGTTAGGCTATATGATCCTTTCAGCTCCTGATGAGACGTCATATCATAGAGCTTTCCTATTTTATCATCTTCGGACACCATTAAAACCTGAGCTGAATTCATGCGATACACAGCATGATAATTTAGTTCTTCACCTTTTAAATTTTCCAGATTCATTAAAAGATAGCTCATTTTATTACCGTTTCTAATCTTTACCAGAGATCTTTTGCTATCGATGGTATCGATCTGCTTGATATCCGCTCCTACTACTTTTGTGCCTTTTAGGTCAAATAAATGACTGATTTGAGTATCAAACTCATCAATTCTTTCATTTTCAGGAATATGCATATTCGCTTTAATATAATCTTGTTTTCCTAAATTTAAGATATCGATACTTTCGTAAATAGCCGGAATCATCTCCTTGTTCAAATCCAGATCATATAGGCCAGTTTTCCCATTCTTTATAAAGGCGATTATATGTTCAGGTCCATGGTATAACTCAGAAATTCCTTCTACATCACTTAATAACAATTGACCGTTTGTATCAAAAAAACTGAACAATTTATTTTTCTCGGCAATCAGGTATTTTTTTTGACGGTCTGGATTTTTAAAATCAAAAAATTGGATATGGTAATATTGAGGATCTATAAAAGTATTTGTTTGTGGAATGTACAATCCATAAAAAGCTCTTTTCTTGATTTTAAAAATAGCTAATCCATGGCTCCCCGATGAGTAAAAATAGTCATTGACATGTGTTATATCACCATGTTCTATTTTAAAAACGACCTGTCGATTCGGGTTTAAAAGGGAGGTGATCTGTTGCTTCTTAGTAACTAAATAATCATCGTATACTTTGACCTCATCGTATATGTTAGGTAATATTACGGTTCCCTTCAAGTCTACCACTCCTTTTTTATGTTGTTTTGTCGTAATGAGATATTCTCCATAGTAACCGTTAAAAGAATTATCATTAGGAAGTTCAATACGTTCAAATTCAAACGGAATTTTCAACTCACCATCTTGACCATATGCGCCGTAAAGATTGTTTTTTTTGGCAATCAGTAATCCCATGAAGAGTTCAGTATCGACAAATTCCTTTTTGGTAGGAATATGTATAACAAGCGACTTACCCCCTTTTGAAAAGGAAGAAATCCAATTATCACTGCGCATACCCATATGATGATGCTCATATTCAAACGGAATCAAGATATGCTCATTCCAATCTATAACACGCCATTTTCCATCTTTTTGTGCATAAAGATAAGACTGACGATGACCACAACCTCCACAATAATCAAAACCATCGTAACCATTTTTAGTCATTATTTTATTGTGCGACCGACTAAATAAGTACCATTTCCCATGTTGTTTGACGTCAAAATAATCGCCGTCCAAGTAACCAATTTCATCAAAAAAAGGCAATTGCGTTTTATCAACAAATAATAAACTTACTTTACCATCACGTTTTATTTTCCAAAAATCACGAAATTGAATATCTATATCATCATACTCTGCTTCAAGCAAAACATCACCTTTGGGAGATATGATACCCATTTTTTTGTCTTTTAAATATTTTAGTACAGTTTTGGGAAATAGCTGTGGATGGGCTGCCAACTCCCGTTTATAATCTTCTATTGCATAGGTATCATTAAACTCAATGGAGGTTTCTTCTGCCAGTATAAGGCTATTTCCAAGGGTATCTATATAGTACGTATTATCCTTATCTATTATTTTTGCAAATCCATTTCTAAAGGGTGCCATACGCCTCCCCTCCTGTCCAAACCGATATAACTCGGTCTGTGCTTGGGCTGAAAATACTAAGCCAAAGAATAAAGCAAAATGGAATAAAAAAAGCTTCAAATTCCAGGTACTCTGTGCGCTATTAATTAAGAATAATATCATAAAAATTATTTTTAGAGATTAGTACCGTTTCTCTTTTGATTTAATAGCATATTTCTGTCCGTCTCTACCAACAAAATAATACCATTCTCCTTCCTTTACCAAGAGCGGCCATGTTTTATCTTCACCTTCATAATTTCGACGGATCTCATCATACAACGGTTCTACCAAAATTTTACCTGACCAATCAGCCAGTCCATACTTATCGCCTTTTGCAAAAGTAAAATTCAGATATGCACCACCAACTTCGAGATCCTGATATCCAGGACCGAGTATAATCTGCCCATCACGTCTGACCATGATCTGCTGATTCAGTTTACTGAAGATCAATATATCAGATTCTTTACCAGTGGTCAATACCTGTTCATATTCAAAAGCAACTACGATGTTGCCTTTTAAGTCAATCATTCCGCGCTGATATTTAAAGCCTGAGTAATTTTCTTTATCGATGATTTTTTTAGCTGCTATGGCATAACCTTCATAAAAATCATCGACTTGATCGTACTCTTCAAAGCATTTTTCATTTCCCACGGTATCGATAAAAAGATTTCCTTCTTTGGCATATATTTTTTTTAAGCCATGATAAAATCTACCATTCGGATATTTTTCATAATTGGGAAAGCGGATCAAATCGTAACTACCATCGGATGTCCAATTAGTATTGGAATACACCAATTTTCCATCCGTGTCGGTTAATTGCAAAGATTTATCGTGATGTTCAACCAATAAGAAATGGTCGTTTACTAAACGTATATCTGTGACCGTATTGTCGAATGTACGGATCTTATCCTGTCCAATATGATAGATCCAAAACTGGTACTGATAATTAGAAACTAATTTGCGGACAAGAATAAGATCCTTATTAAAGAGCGTGATTTGTTGTTCATGCGGAGATATCAATACTTTCTTAGTCTCCAAATCAAACAAACCTATTTTTAAAGCATGATGTTCGCCCGCTTTTCCATCTGAAAATGTGATAAAACGTTGCGATATATCAAATTGATTTTCTATTCCCGATGCTGAATATTGGTAACCATCATCGAAACTATAGTGCACCGGTAAGATTTCCATTCCATTTTCATATACGATTCCTGAGTTTTGATTAGATCCGACTAAGAAAAAAGTCTTCCCGTTATAATAGTGCAACTTGATGTTCTGATATTTCCCCAATGGAATAATGGTTTTTCCATCCCAGTTACAGATACCTGTTTTTCCATTTTTAGTCACTTCAAAAAAATATGAAGCTTGCTCAATCTGGACTTCATAAGCTAATCTTTGCTTGACTTGTTCCGTTATATTTGCGTCAAAAATAAGATCAGACATCCCGATCACTGGACTGGAACTGTATTTATGATTCCCATTGGCAGCTAATACGCGGATCTCCTCATACTCAAAAGGCAAAATTGTCTTACCGTTGATATCAATAACGCCATAACCACTTGCTTTTTTTGCTATTCCAAGGTTTCTAATAAATGAATCCAGCTGTTCAAATTCATTTTTTATGATTACTTTTTTGGAAATTGGATCAACAACACCATAATGATTTCCCTGTTTAAAAATCAACCATTTAGAACCGTCAATGATTTTGTAATCCGTATATCCAGAAAGCAATACGTTGCCATTGGTATCCATGAGATCAAGTTGTGTACCTTTTTTCCCCTTAATATAGGTCTGTCCATCCCCTTTGATGTACTGGAGATGACTATCATACTCGACAGGTACGATGAGCTCACCATTTATCTTGGCCAACCCACTTTTATCGTGTGTGCGTATCTCCACAAACTCATCAGACAAGAAACTTGTTATATACTCATATTGAGGTCTTTGCAAAATCTGACCATTAAGAGCGGAAACCCATCCCCACAGATGATCATCAGCAACACCAATAATATTTTTATTAATTACTTCAGCTTTCTGAAATTGGACCGGAACAATAATTTTCCCATTTTCATCAGCAACTCCGGTCTTTCCATTCTTTTTTAGCACAAGGTATTTATAATCGTATTGCTTTCCCTTATGCCACTGTCCATCATAAGATGTAGCAAGTTCGATCTCATCATACGCTATAGGAACAATCAGATCTCCATCTTCGTGTAGCACTCCATAATAACCATCCTTAATCACAACAAATAAATCTGCCGCGTGCTCTTCTACATCATCTATCCAATGATTGCCTGCTAAATGATAAAAAAAATCCTTCTTTTCTTTTTTAACTTTGATTAGTGGTGAAATGGACCGCTCAAAGCCCATTGATTCTACGATCTGAACAGTTTGTGAATATCCAAAAAAAGGTAATAGCAGAAAGAAGATAGGAAGAAGATGTTTCATGAACCTCAAGATTTTCTCAAATATCTTAATTATAATGTTGTGAATATCTCCCTGAATACCGCTAGTTTTAGGCTAAATATTTGATCCAATTGAATGTCCATCCGTTACTTCATGTCTCAAAGCGCTCATGTTTTCAGCAACATGTTCCTATAATCAACCCTATCATTATGCTTGGACTCCTATTATGAGCTAAAAAATAGAACATTTATTGGTCATAATCCTCAATGGAAATAAAAATTAGGTTTAAGAAATGAAATCCATGTTAAAATAATAAAAATAGGTACTCCCTCGTTGATTGAAAATAAATTGTTATTTTTACGTATAAGGTACTGAACATCAATAAGGGCATCGCAAGAAATTTTCAGATACTATTTGTACGATTAGAAAGCCTTTTTAAATCTTGAATTTACATTTTAGTACAAAGCAGCATAAAATGCTTTCGCCATTCAATCATGAACAACCTATTCTAAAAAATTTAGAATTCTTGAAAAACTTAAACTGAATTTTAATATGCTACTAGAAATAAACCCAAAGTTACCCATGAGAGATAGGCAGATAACAGCTGACTATTACATCAACAAACTCGGTTTTCAAACTTTCGGAAATGAATTTGAGGATTATTTAATGGTCTATAAGGATCAGATCCAGATTCATTTTTTTAAGTTTACAGATCTTGATCCTAAAGAAAACTATGGTCAGGTATATATTAGGACGGATGATATAGATGCTGTTTACCAGACCTTATTGGATAACCACATTCCGATACATCCAAATGGTCATTTAGCGGTAAAGCCTTGGGGACAAAAAGAATTTTCTTTGCTCGATCCCGATAACAATTTACTGACTTTTGGACAGCAGATTTAACTTAATTCATATCAAGTCAATCAGATCTATTATTCTTCAAAAGCTAATATACCAGTCAGCATACATAAAATTAAATACTGACTGGTATAAGTTTGTGATTAATCTTCGTGGTCTTCTCCCACTAGTGAAAACTTGATTGACTTTTGAGGATAATCATCAAAACTTTTTCTACTGGAATTACCAATTATTTTTTTTAGACTAACTTTATCTCCTAATCTAAACTGATCTTCTACCAATTGATAGTCCAATAAATATGGTCCACAATAGTAATTACCTTTTTCGTCTTGCTCGATTATTCCTTGATATAGCCCTTTTTTTGTTTCTCTTGGCATGTTATTATATTTATGGGACAAAGATACAAAGACTAAAACAATTTAGACAATTAACGTAAAAGATAATGATAAAAGAGATAACTGGATCGTAAAACCAAAGTATTAGCGGGATGTCCTCTATTATGAACTTCACGCTCCAGGTGTACGAACCCATCCATTCGTATACAGATCATCAACGCATGAAGCTTAATCAACATGAAGCTGCCTCCAATTGCTTTTAGGAAAGGGATGCTTCCCTATATTTTTTTAGACTGATACCATGATGACGCTTAAAGAACTTATTGATATGACTTTCATCAGCAAATCCAAATTCATCTGCGATTTCATGCACTCTTTTATCACTAAATCGCAATCGATGTTCGATCAAGCGAATCCGATAGGAAGAGATATACTGCTGTATAGACTCGTTGCATTCTTTGCGGAAATAGCTGCTTAGATAGGTTGGCGAAAATCCAAATTTCGCAGCAATTACAGCGATGGTAAGGAGCTCGGGCTGTCGTATGTATGCTTGGATATAATCTAATATCTGTAGCGTACGCCTATCCGCATTAGGAGTAAGTTGCTGAGGTTTATTGATGGCTATATTTCGCGCTGCGATAACGATAATAGCATTGACCAGATGTCTGGTCAAATCTTCATTGTAAAGGGATTGATGACTGCATGCCTGTTGTAAACTCTGAATCAACGAATTGACCATATGTTTATCATCATTATTGACTAAAATAGAACCTGATAAATGAGAAGCATAATACAAAAGACATTCGATGTGATCGATGCTTTTCCATTGATATTCTTTGATATAACTTTCTCCGAAACGTACGACCATAAACTCATTATTTCCCTCCAAATCAAACCCATGGCAATCATCTGGTGTAATAAGAAATAAGTCTCCCGGAAAATAGTCAAATTTATTTCCATTGACACTGTGCTTTCCTTTACCAGAAATAACATACACCAGCTCAAAGAAATTAAATTGTCTGTCACGCAGCGGACATACCGTTACGTTTTCATAAAAGACTTCAAGGGATTGATAGATATTTTCTTTTGCCATAATGCAAAGATACCCAAATAACACTTAAATGTACCTGTTTTTATCCATTTTTTCAGTCTATTTTTGTTGTTCAAGAATAATATATGAAAGCAATTGTATTGGAAAAATTTGGTGGTGTTGAACATCTTATTGAAAAGAATATTGAAAAACCTTACATCAGACCGGATGAGGTGCTGATCCAGGTGAAGGCGATCGGTATCAATCCTGTCGATGTTAAAGTTAGAAGTTATGATGCTCCGCTTGCTGACATGTTATCACAATATGATCCTCTAATTTTAGGTTGGGATATTTCGGGAGTCATTGTTGAAATTGGAAATGCGGTTACCAATTTTCAAATTGGAGATGAAGTTTTTGGTCTGATCAACTTTGTCGGTCATGGCAGAGGGTATGCGGAATATGTAGCGGCTCCCGAAGGGCATCTTGCACGAAAACCGCAACAAATCAGTCATATTGAAGCTGCTGCAACCCCTTTAGCTGCATTGACAGCTTGGCAAGCATTTCATTCCTACGGAAAACTAAGGCCCCATGACCGGGTTCTTATACATGCCGCATCAGGTGGTGTAGGTCATTTTGCTGTACAGATCGCAAAATATCTCCAAGCTTACGTCATCACAACTTCATCGGCATCTAACCGAGATTTTATCATCCAATTGGGAGCAGATGAACATATTGATTACCAAAAAACGGCTTTTGAAGAAGTTCTTTCGGATATTGACTTTGTACTCGAATCGGTCGGTGGCGCAAATTTTCAAAAATCAGTACAAGTATTGAAACCTTTCGGTTCCATTGTCACCCTGCCCTCTGGACATAGCAAAGATGATGAATTAAAGGCGCAGGAAAAACAGCTTCATGCTTGTTATTTTATGTCCGTCTACAGTAGCAGTACGGAGATGCAAAAGATCGCTGACTTATTGAAATCGGGAATACTAAAACCTCATATTGCTCAGGTGTTCAATTTTGATGAAATGGCAAAAGCACATGTACAAATTGAAACTGGGAGAACCGTAGGAAAAGTCGTTGTAACCTTATAATAGCAAGAGGAATGAACACAATAGATCAGGAGCTTTTAGCCGCAATTTCGCGTAGTGCTTATGGTGAGATTGATTATGAAACTTTACTGCAACATAATCCGCAAAAAATTAGAGAACAAGAAATGCGGGTATCTCTCTTGGAAGCAGATACCATTATCCCGCCCCAACTGGACATTCAAAACAGGTATATACCGTCTTCTGACAAAGGTAGAAATATCCGTTTACGGACTTACAGATCGAAGGAGAAAAGCAATCTACCAATCTTACTATATTTTCATGGTGGTGCTTTTATCTATGGAACTCCCGAACAGTATGATTTTATATTCTTTCGACTGGCTTCGGATCTGGACTTAATGATTGTTTCTGTCGATTATCGATTAGCTCCCGAACACCCATTTCCTGCGGCTATGGAAGACGGATATGATAGTTTAAAATGGCTCGTTCACCACGCTTCTCAACTTGGTGGAGATCCGAATCGTGTCCTCATTGGAGGCAGCAGTGCTGGAGCCACAATTGCGGCCTCCATCACCCATTTGGCACGGGATAAACAAGAAATAAAAATCAGACATCAGCTTTTACTTTATCCTGCGATGAGTCATTTGCTCAACACAGCTTCAATGGAATCATTGGCGGATGCACCTATTCAAACCAAAAATGCCGCGAAATGGATGTGGAAACATTATCTACCCCATATGGATCAACGGCCTGCCTATGCGGTGCCGCTACTTGAAGAAAATTTCAATCAACTTCCCGATGCTACGATAGTGGTCTGCGAATTTGATCCGCTTAAAGATGAGGGGAAAATGTATGCCGAGAAATTACGACAAGCAGCTGTATCGACGGAGCTTATCGAAATACAAGGAGCGGTGCATGCGTTTGATTTTTTCGAGAGTTCGCTATCAGATGCATTTTATGACCGATTATTGAATGTATTAACAAAAACAGTAAATCAAGATAAATGAAAAAAATAATAGTAGTCAATGGACATCCGGACAGAGAAAGTTTTAACAGTGCTATTGCTCAAACCTATATCCAATCGGCACAAGAAGCTGGCGCTGAAGTTCGATACCTCGCTATAGGGGAATTGGATTTCAATCCAAACTTGCAATTTGGTTATCGGAAAAGGATGGAATTGGAACCTGATTTGGTAAAAGCTCTTGAAGATATCCACTGGAGTAATCATCAAGTATGGATACATCCCATGTGGTGGCTGGGGATGCCGGCTATTATGAAGGGCTTCTTTGACAGAGCATTTCTTCCTGGCCTTACTTTTAAAAGCAACAAAAATGGAATCAGCGAAGGATTATTACAGAACAAGACAGGAAGAATCATCACCACAGCAGGTGATGTATCTCTGGATAGTTATGAAAAAAATTATGGTTCGAGTGGACTTATTCAGTTGAAAACAGGAATTTTGGAATACTGTGGAGTATCTGCTATAGAAAATAATTTTATTGGACCTCTGTATGAACTGGATGAAAATGATCGCCTCAACTGGCTCATCAAGATCGCTAATTTGGCGAAGATGGATACTGAAAATAAGGCAGCTGAAAGACCTTTATTATAGTTAAGTGGAAGGAGTTGACGCTCCTATCCACCATATATGGCTATCCCCTTTTCTTGTAAGACAAGTCCTTTCCAGGCAAATAATTTATATTGTTTTGAATCCCAATTGCCTTCACTTGATTTTTCTAGTACAATTCCCTTATCGGAATCTGGTAAAAAAATTTCGGCTTTCGAGTTGTCCGCACTGAAAATGATATAGGTTGGATTTCCTTCTACTCGAGCGCCATCTTTTAAAGGATTTAGTTTAGTTTTAAACGAAGCCAAGGTTAAACAGTTTTGCTCTAGTGTAGAATATACTTTTCCATCTTTATACAAGCAAGCATTTTTCTGCTCATCGCAATCCGTTTTAACCAATGGCATATCGGAAGAAAATGTTAAATTGTTGACATCCTTAAAGGTGGTACCATCTGCATTCATATCTCCGTAACCTTCCATAAGCGTATCTTTTTGGACTTGAAATGCTACTTGTCTAACCGACTCTAATCCTTCGGATTGAAAGGTATAATTTGCAACCAACACCCCGTCTTTCACTTGACCAATAAAAGTTCCTGTATTCTTGTCCTTTTCAGCAAAAGCATAGCTTAAATTTCCTTTCACTTCTGCTCCACTTTCAGTAATTTCTAAGGAAACTTTATTTTTGCCATCATTAAAGACATAGCATCCTAAATCAAGTGCCGTACTGGTTTGCTGTGGCACCTCAGATTTAACCTCATGAGCATCAGCTTTTTTCGCATCTTTATTTCTACAGCTTAGCATGGCGAATACGACACAGGATAATATAATCAGCTTTTTCATATTTTTCTATTTTTAATATTTTTATTGCTTTCCCTAAATTTAATTTTAATTTCTGACATCTTAGATGTTAAGTGTTTTTTTAGAAATTATTAACATGCTGTTTTTCCAAAATTGTTATGAAGAATCGTTTAAAAATCAATGACACTTTCCATGAACGGCCTATTCAATTGATAAAAGACAAAATGAATTTCGATCATTGTCCCCTGCTCACCGCGTGCCTACTCTGTAACAAGCTATTAAGCCTTTTCGACAAACAAATAAGTACAAGAGCGAAAAATGTGGTGATAAACATCAAAATTAAAACGTTGCAACAGTTGTAACTCGATTTGCTGTTATGGCAAATACCTCCTGCCCTGTTTTAGCTTGAATTAAATATAATCCGGTAAACAAACTAAAGGCGGGCAATAAAGCGCTGGTGTCGTCAAAAACAAAGCAAGGTAATTTTAACCGTTGTCTTGCTGGCCCCTTCAATAATATGCCGGGGTGTATATGTCCCGAAAAAATATATTTACCGTGATCAGGTGCATCTTTTCGCTCATGTACAAAGCAGAAATCACCAATTTCATAGTAGGTTGAAAAAAGGTTAATCGCTAATTGTTCATAAAAAATCCCCGCCAACTTATCATGATTTCCTTTCACCAAAATAATTTCCAATGTTTTATTTGCTGTTCTCCATATCCGAAATTCCTCTAAATCCATATTATGATGATGATGAAACATATCACCAGTTACCAATAACGTTTTTGGATTGTACATCGCTACCAGATGATCAAGACGCATTATATCGGTTTCGGATACTTGTTTAGGAATTTGCAGGCCCTCTTTCCTAAAATGTCCCGACTTACCCAAATGAAAATCACTAATAACAAGCAGCTGATAATAAGGAATATACAACGCCCTTTCCTGATCAAGTATGAGCTCAATTCCTCTTTTTATAATGCGAATCATCTTCATCTAAATTTTTAAACACCTCTGCCTTCATTCTTTCTATTCTTGCCTCTAATTCTTCAGAACTCATACTCTCACGCATACTATCAACTTTAATTGGAAAAGAAAAAGGGGTAAAACGCTCTGCCGACTTTAGTACAATAGTACTCTGCTGAATTCTCTGTAAAGCTCGCAATAATCTCGGTTCTTCAAGCTGATAATGAAAATTTTCATCATAAGCTTGTCTGAGTAATAGATTTTTTGAATCATAAGATTCAAATACATCAAAAAATAAAGATGATGATGATTGAATCTGTTTATTTTTTAAATATTTACCTGGATAACCTTGAAATACCAGTCCTGAAATACAGGCAATATCTCTAAACTTTCTTTTGGCCATTTCTGTCCCATTGATACTGGCATTGATATCTTCACTCAAATTATCAGGTGAAAAAACGTCATAAACAATCGCATCATCCATGGGAATTTCTTGATCACTCAACAGTTCAAAACCATAGTCATTCATCGCAATTGAAAATGTAATGGGCATCAATTTTGAAATCCGGTAAGCCACCAGTGCCGCCATGACTTCATGGACCAATCTTCCTTCAAAAGGGTATGCAAAAAGATGGTATCCTTCTTTGGTTTTAATGAGTTCTACCAAAAACTCATGTTCCAATGGTACATGCGTAATCGATTCTTGCAATTCAAACAATGGTTTTATTACGGTCAACTCTTCTTCTTCATGATTTCCATTCAGTACTTGGCTATATTTTTTACGTAGTATCGCTCCCAAATTAGAACTTAATGGCAGTCGTCCACCCATCCAACTTGGTGTTATCGTCTTTTTATGATTACTTCTTCTCACAAGAACCAGCATATCTCGGACCATGACAAATTCCAGACTTCGTCCCGCTAAATTAAAACGGTCTCCAGGTTTTAATTTGGAAACAAAATACTCTTCGATCATCCCAATATATCCGCCAGTCAAAAACTTTACTTTTAGCATCGCATCGCTCACGATAGTACCAATATGTAAACGATGGCGCATGGCAATCTGTCTACTCGTTACTTTCCAGAGGCCATCCTCATCATCTAAAACTACTTTATGAAATTCGGGATATGCCTGTAAACTATTACCTCCTTGAGTAATAAACTGCATACACCAAGCAAATTCTTCTGCCAGTAATTCTGAAAATGCAAAAGTATTTTTTACCTCATCAAAAACTATTTTATCGTCAAACCCATCGCCGACGGCTAAGGTCACCAAGTATTGAATCAGGACATCAAAAGGTAAGATAAAGGGTTCACGTCTTTCAATCTGCTGTGTCTTTGCTGCCGTTTTTATTGCAGCAACTTCAAGTAATTCAAGAGCGTGCGTGGGCATAAAATAAATTTTTGAGGTTTCAAAGGGCGAATGCCCACTACGTCCGGCACGCTGTAAAAAACGCGCCACCCCTTTTGGAGATCCCACTTGGACTACGGTATCTACAGGTTTAAAATCGACGCCCAAATCGAGAGAAGAGGTGCAGATCACGACTTTTAGAACACCGGTATGCAGCGCATCCTCAATCCAATTGCGCAACTCAAAATCAATGGATCCATGGTGTATAGCCATTTGACCGGCAAAGTCTGGATGAATTTTTAGTAAATGTTGAAACCAGATTTCCGCCTGACTACGCGTATTGGTAAAGACTAGCGTGGTTTTACTTTTTTTGATAATTGGAATTAATTTATCTGCCAATTTTATGCCCAAATGCCCTGCCCAAGGAAGCATTTCAATGGTATCTGGAATAATGGATTGTATCCGGATTTTCTTTTCGGCATCTGCTTTGACAATTATTTTTGGAACCATCTGGTGGGGCTGCAACACTTCCAGAGCTTCTTCTAAATTACCTATTGTAGCAGAAATACCCCAAATACGAAGTGTTCTGTCCGTTCTCGATCGAATTATTCCTTTGATTCTGGACAAAGCCAATTCGACCAATACACCACGCTTTGTACCCAATAGCTCATGCCACTCATCTGCGACAATACAAGCGAGGTCATCAAATAGATGGTCTGTATTTTTTTGTGCTAAGAGCAAATGTAGGCTCTCTGGTGTAATCAGTAACACCTGTGGCATGGCACGTTTTTGTTTTTGTCGATCCGATATGGATGTATCGCCGTTACGTACACCCACTGTCCAGTCGATATTAAGCTCTAACAAGGTCTCCTCCATTGCACGCGCCAAATCTTTTGCTAAGGAACGTAAGGGTGTTATCCAGATCATGCGGAGTCCTAGTTTTTTCTTTTTCTTGGATTGACCATGTTCTTGATTGAGATAGGCAATAATAGGTGCTAAAAAAACGGAATATGTTTTTCCAAAACCTGTTGGAGCATTGACCAAACCACTATAACCTTGCAAATAGGATTCCCATGTTTTTTCTTGAAATGGAAATGGCTTTCTTTTATTTGTTTTAAGCCACTTTAAAACGTGTTGATAACCAATTGTTTTTTTCATCTTTCACTAGCTCTCAAAGTTGATTGTAATAGCATTTGCAGATCTTCTAGTGTGTTGATATCAGCGACTTTTTTATCTCTTCTCCAACGGACAATACGTGGGAATCTTAACGCTAGTCCGGCTTTGTGACGCTTACTCACTGCTATACCTTCAAATGCAATTTCAAATACTAATTCTGGTTTAACAGTACGAACTGGTCCAAATTTTTCAATCGCATTTTTCACAACAAAACTATTCACCTCTTTGATTTCTTTATCTGTAAGACCCGAATATGCTTTGGCAATTGTAATAAATTGATCTCCATCGCGCACGGCAAAAGTATAATCTGTAAAAAAGTTTGCTCTTCTTCCACTCCCTTTTTGAGCATAGATCATGACGACATCGATCGTGAAGGGTTCTATTTTCCATTTCCACCAATCTCCTCGTTTTCGACCATTATGGTAAAGCGAATCTTTATGTTTTAACATAATTCCTTCACTATTCAATTCACGAGACTGCTTTCTTTCTTCTTCTAGTGCGTCCCAAGAATTAAATACCACCATTGGCGCAGGAAGTATGATGTTTTCTATGGGCAATAATTGTTCCAGTACAGCTCTTCTTTTATGCAGGGGCTCATTTCTATAATCTACACCAGCAAATTCGAGTGCATCATATGCATAAAAAGCAATAGGTGCTTCTTCCAATTGTTTCTTATAAATTATCTTTCTATTTAGACGCTGTTGCAAGGTACTGAACGATAATACTTCACCATCACGAACAGCCAATATTTCTCCATCGATCACCGTACCATTGGGAAGACCAGTTAAGGCAATATGCAATTCGGGAAATTGATCGGTGACCAATTCTTCTCCTCGGGACCAGATAAACAATTCGTCATTTCGTTTAATAATTTGTCCTCTAATACCATCCCACTTCCACTCCGCCTGCCAGTCCTCTGGAGATCCTAGTTCATGCACAGGTACATCAATTGGATGTGCTAGACAAAAGGGATAGGGCCAAGAACTATCTGTATTAACATGTGAACCGTTTACTAAATCGGTAAAGGTAATCTGGTCAGGATCCCACTTTCCCATGATGCTATGCGTGATGTGGTTGCTATCTAAACCTGTTAATCTTGACAAAGCATGAATTAAATTTTTGGTCGATATGCCTATTCTAAAATTACCTGAAATCAATTTATTAAATACAAATCGCTCTTGAGTATTTAATTTTTGCCAAGCATGAAATACAAAATCTTTTTTTTCCTGATCACTACTGTGAACCAGTCCCTTCAACTGTAAGATCCATTGATGTAAAGGGACATCAGATTCTGATGTAGAAGGTGGTAAAAGCAGTGCTATGGTTTCGCTTAGATCGCCTACATTATGATAACTCTCGACAAAAAGCCAAGGAGGTAAACCCGTGATTTCGATAATCCATTCTTTCAATAACTTGGTATTGATAGTTCTTTTAGGCTTTTTACCCGTAAATAAGGCAATCACCCAAATTTTATCAGCATCATCTGCTTCTGAAAAATAATCCACCAATGCAGCTAGTTTATCATTGGTTTTGTTGCTTTGCTCAAGCTTGGAAATTAACCTGCTGAATTTTTTCAAATTATCACCTCCTTTTCTGCTGCAACATCATCATCTTCTTGACCAAACTGCGTCGTTACGGCTTGGGCAGCTATGCCTTGTTCGGATAAGTATCGAGCAAATACCGATGTAAATCCATGCGTCACATATATTTGTTCGGCTTCAGTAGCTTTGATTGCTGTAATCAGACCATTCCAGTCCGCATGATCACTTAATGCAAAACCAGCATCAGCACTTTGCCACCTTCTGTGACTACGCACCTGCATCCATCCTGAACAGACACCAACAGCTGCTGACTGTAAACTCTTGATCCACTTGCTATCGCGCATTACTGGGGGCACGATCAAAATACCTCCCTGTAACTCGTCCTTAGTCAATTCTGGAGTTATAGTTTGATATGCGGCTAATGGCACTCCTGCATGTTCAATAGCTTCATTTAATCGTCCAATACTGTTGTGCACATAGATCGGAAGATCGCCCGCTAAATTTTGTAATAAGCGTTGTGCTTTGCCTAAACTGTAAGCAATGAGCACGGTTGTTTTATGGTCTTCTTTATTTTGAATAGCCCATTTTTTTATATCGTCGAAGATGATGTCCTGTGCCAACCAATTGTATGTAGGCAGCCCAAAGGTGCTTTCTGAAACAAATGTATGGCATTTGATCGGTTCAAAAGCCGTGCTGACTCCATCATATTCGACCTTATAATCTCCCGAAATAACACAAATCTCCCCTTTGTAGGCCAATCGAACTTGTGCCGAACCTATTACATGACCGGCTGGGTGAAAAGATATTTCAACTCCATTTCGCACGACAGTCTCTCCATATCCTATTGATTCGACAATAAGATCAGCACTTATGCGGCACTTGATGATCGCTTTTGTGAAATGGTGACATAGGTAATATTTATTACCCCAACGCACGTGATCGGCATGACCGTGGGTGGTGACAGCATAGTCTACAGGCAACCAAGGATCAATGTAAAAATCTCCTTGTTTGCAATAAATACCTCGATTAGTAAAACTTATTAAAGCCATATGACTAATAACAAGAATGACAGTAATTAGTTTACTAAGCACCACGATTGGATGCTCATCAAACTATTTGCCATCCAAATTGTTTAATCTGTGTACGATCTACTTATTTTTAAGCGAAAAACAATATGGACATACAATATGTATTAGAAGAAAAAGGTGGACCAATATTTGCGTTGGCCATTCACGACGGACACCAACTTGCAGATCAACTTACGCCTATCATGAATCTCTCGGAATCTGAAAGATTGAGAGAGGAAGACCCCTTTACAGGAATGTTAACGGACATTGATACCAATCGGCTGGTTGTTAAAACCTCCAGATTTCAAGTGGATCTAAACCGATCCATTCAAGACGCCGTTTATTTACGCCCCGATCAGGCTTGGGGACTACAGGTGTGGAAAGAAGCTCCCACTAAAATGATGTTGACTGAGCTACAACGTTCTTATCATTATATTCAAAAAATATTATCACTGATTATCGAAAATAGTATTCAGAAGTATGGGTATTTTATTATTTACGATATCCATAGTTATAATGCCAAACGTCAAGGACCTGATGAAATAGTGGATACTGAGGCTAATCCGCAAATAAATATTGGAACACTTAATAACAAAGGAATCTGGAGACCGTTAATAGACTCCTTTGTAAAATATATAAAGGATCACCGTATTCAAGATCAACCTATTGACATACGTGAAAATGTGAAGTTCTCAGGAGGATACTTGTCCAAATGGATAACAAGTAAATATGGTCAAAAAGGATGTGTTCTATCGATTGAATTTCGTAAAGATTTTATGAATGAATGGACGGGTATACCTCACCTTGACCATATTGAGTCGTTGAGAAAAATCTTACATTCTTCTGTATCCTTCATCAAAAAAAGCTATCAAAATCACTATGGATCAAAGTAAAGCAATCGCAAAAGCAGTTACATCCATCATACAAAGAGAACCCGTTCACATCCAGTTTTCAAAAGACAGTAAGCTCGTTCTGAAACGCATCAGCCCGTTACTTTTGATCTATCGTATTCCTGCTGAAGGCAAAGATCAGATGATATCCAATCTGGCAAAATCGGAGACATGCTCTCTTGTGGGCAAAGAATCTGATTTAGATTTTACTGCTGTTGTAACCCCTATCATCCGACAAATGATAGATGAATTTGGGGCTTGTCAGCTCATTGAAATCTGGCAAGATAAAGAGATGGAAAGCGATGTATCTATTTATATTTCGCAAAAATCGGCTTTGACTATTGCTCAAAAGTTTATTAAAGATTTTAAAACCAATGAGCAGCAGATGGCTTTGTCGATTGACATAAAAAAAGATACCAAGTCACCAAGTCCTCCGGGAACACAACCGGTTATCAATCCTTTAGCGGAAGAATTTAAGCAGTTGCTCTATGCTGGAATTGCTATAAAACCACACTATCTGGATGAAAATTCTGGCAAAGCCTATCCG
Source organism: Sphingobacterium sp. UBA6320 (assembly GCF_002440335.1). Lineage (NCBI taxonomy): Bacteria > Pseudomonadati > Bacteroidota > Sphingobacteriia > Sphingobacteriales > Sphingobacteriaceae > Sphingobacterium > Sphingobacterium sp. UBA6320. The sequence goes on from NZ_DJTA01000012.1 coordinate 35,772, forward strand.
CTAATTTTGCGAAATTACAGAGATGTTTTAACGAAAAGTCTACGCAAGAGCTTTTTAGAATTTGTTCGTCTTTATACTTCTTTGAAAGTTTCTCAGTTCCGCATGTTAAGTACAACGGAGCTTCAACCGCTGGTGTTAGAAATTGATCAAGAATTGGCTCTAGAAAGTCAAAAATTTGATTTTTTGTTATTAGTAAGTCCATTAAATGCGCGTGAAGCTTGGATCCAATTTAAAAAAGATAAATTTTTAAAAACACCTAAATTTAGGTACAGACCGATGCCTGTAGATCCAGAATTGGTCAAACGAAATTTATACAATCTTCGGATCGAGGATATTGATGATCCAACAATCGCATATCTTTTTAGAGACAAAAGAAAAGAGTTGGATGCGATGATGACGATGCTCATTGATCGCGGAAATGAAGGCTTTTTGCATGGTAGTTTACAAGTTTTTGGTAATGTGAATGACCATTTGTTAGAAACAGCGCGCGCCATTTTAATGGTCTATGAGCACAGCGAAGATAAGCCCGTTGCTCCTAAGAACATGATCAATGCTACTGAATTTGCTAAATTGGCGAAAGAGGAACTTCATTATTTGAGACAGCAGATGCCTGCTTTAGAAACGGGTGTACGGATTCGAGATGATATTACGGGTATTATGGTCAACCGTGGTGTGCTCAATATCAGTAAAGATTATCAAATCGAAGCTTCAAGAGCTATCGCATTGATTCAGCATGAAGTCGGAACCCACATCGTCACCTATTTTAATGGTAAAGCGCAGCCTTTCAAATTATTCAGTCTAGGTGTACCGGGCTATGAACAATTGCAAGAGGGTCTTGCTGTATTTTCGGAGTATATGGTCAATGAACTTAGTGGTGATCGTCTCCGCATTATTGCTGCTCGTGTTGTTGCTGTTCATCATATGTTAGCAGGTCATAATTTTAGCGACACATTCTTCCTATTGGTCGATCGTTATCATTTCACCGAAGAGATATCCTTTCATATCTGTACGCGCGTATACCGTGGTGGCGGATTTACAAAAGATGCGCTTTACCTCAAAGGTCTGATGAGCATCATTACTTATATCCGAGAAGGAAGAGATTTATCTCCTCTCCTTATTGGTAAAATACGGGAAGATTATATTCCAATCGTAGAAGAATTAACACAACGTGGATTATTAAATAATCCCATCTTGAAACCGCGCTATCTAGCAGAACCATATTTACACAATTTAGATCGAATTAAATCAGGGGACAATATTTTCAACCTATCAAATCATTAACATCATATCATCTATGAACATTGCATTCGTCATCAATCAAACGCATAAAGAAAAAGCTAGTTTTACAACAACATTATTAGCACTAAAGGCCCTACAACGTGGTCATTCGATCTATTACATCGGCTTGGCAGATTTTGTCTACCTCGGTCAGGATCAGATTGCGGCACATGCCCGAGCAGTACATCAGATTGAAGATATCACGGATTGCGAAGAGCTGATGGATAAACTTCGATCTACAAAAAAAGAACGGGTTCTAGTCCAAGATTTAGATATCCTGTGGCTTCGATTTGATCCCGTCCTTGATATGATCAATCGTCCATGGGCAGCATCTATGGGATTACAGTTTGCTCAGCTGGCACAACACAGTGGTGTCCGGGTGCTTAATAATCCGAAAGCCTTAGTTGATGCTGAAAATAAACTTTATCTTGAAAAATTTCCAGAAGAAATTCGTCCGAAAACAATCGTGACTCGCAGTTACGACGACGTAAAACAATTCTTTGATGAAGAGAACCATAAAATCATCTTAAAACCATTAAAAGGATCTGGAGGAAAGAATGTATTTCTGGTCAATGAACAAGAAAGTAAAAATCTAAAGCAGATTGTAGAAGTCATCTGTCGAGATGGTTATTTAATTGCACAAGAATATTTACCAAATGCTCAGTATGGCGATATCCGTTTTTTTCTATTGAATGGAAAGCCGTTGGTTATCAATGGAAAATATGCAAGTGTTCATCGAGTGCAACCTGAGGGCGAATTACGAAGTAATATTCATCAGGGGGCGACAGCGCAGCAGGCTGTAATCACTCCTGAGATATTGGAAATGGTCGAAAAAGTTTCCGAAAAACTGATAGAAGATGGGATGTATTTTGTCGGATTAGATATCATTGCAGATAAAATCATGGAAATCAATGTTTTTAGCCCTGGGGCATTACCACAGGCCTGCGAATTGAATGGTGAAGATTATACAAGCGCAATCCTTGAAGATTTGGAAAAATCAACTTCAAAAAAAGAAATCAAATCATAGATACAGTCTTGCATCAGATCAAATAAATCTACTGTTTTTTTTAATGTAATGAGTAGTAAAGTGTTTGGGAGAAATATGCATTTCCATTGTTGTCTTTAAAAATTAATCGATATCTTGAACCTATATTTCATAGCATTCAGAAGAAGATTTTAAAGTGGAACAACTCAATCGATTTGATCGCATTCTTGCAATTTTAATTCAACTCCAATCAAAAAAAACGGTCAGGGCACAAGAGCTGGCAAACCGTTTTGAAGTCAGTTTACGTACCATCTACCGAGATGTAAAAAGTCTGACTGCTGCCGGAATACCGATTATCGGTGAAGCTGGATTAGGTTATGAATTGGTAGATGGTTACAAAATACCGCCTATGATGTTTTCTAAGGCTGAGATTTCGAGTTTTGTGGCTGCAGAAAAATTGGTATTCAAATTTATTGATCAGGAAATGAAGAATCATTTCTCTTCGGCTTTGTTTAAATTGAAGGCAATTATCCGAAGTTCGGATAAAGATTGGATGGAGACTATCGACAAACATGTCGTCATGAAATCGATTGGGCACAATCAACAAAATAAAGCTTTACCCAATACGCTAACCCTGCTTTTCCAGTGTATCGCACAGAAAAATGTATTGCAAATTGGTTATCAGGCAGCTTATCAATCTGATATTACTATTAGGGAAATCGAACCTATCGGGGTATTCCATGAAAGTAATCATTGGTATATCTATGCTTTTTGTTTAGTTAGAAATGATTACCGTCAATTTAGAAGCGACCGTATTTCGGATATCAAAATATTGGATCAGATGCAGTTTAAACAGCATCCCCCGTTGGAAGAGTATTTAGCTGAACGAGAATTGGATGCAATAATTACTAGAGTGGTTATACAGGTCGATCGGCTTTTTGCCCATTATCTACATTGGGAACGCAAATATTTTGGTTTTAAGGAAGAAAGCATTAAAGGTGATCGTATTGAAATGATTTTTGATGTAAAAAATGCAGATATGGGTTTTGCAAGATGGTTTCTTATGTTTGGTGATCGTGCTGATATCATCAGTCCACAATCGCTTAAAGATACGGTCAAATCTCTGCTACAATTACAGATCAAACGCTTGACATAATCAATACTTCCAAAAAAGTGTTTCGCCTTTTCGGAAGTATTGATGATTAAAAATTTTCTATTTGGTATAACGGTCCCAAAAAAATGGAGGCTCAAAGCCTAATGCTCGTAGATATACAAAACCCTGCCCGCGATGGTGCACTTCGTTATCTATAAAATATAAGATATTATCAATAATAGGGAATTCATATTGACCAAATAAATTAAATGTCTGATGAAATTCATCCTCTTTCAATTGTGACCATAATTCTTTAAGTTCTTCTGTATGCTGGTCCCAAACGGCTAATATGTCCGCCTTAGTCGTGTATTTCATTCCTTCGGTATATGCTTCTACCTGTTTATGAACAATACCTTTCAAACCCGGAACTGCAATCGAGATGAGCTCATTGACCATTTCACCGAATGTACGCATACCTGGTACGGCATAATTGAAAAGTTCTGCTTCAGGAAATTTCTCAATGGTTCTTTTAGTCAGGTTTCTATGCCCCAACCAATGCTTTAATAATTCTTCTTTCGAAATAATTGCTACTGTATTCATATCGCTTATTTTAAATTGATACTTCAAAAATAGCGGGGATATTGACAGCCTATTGTCAGTAGCAAAAAAATTATTTAGGCATGACCCGGTAAGTGGGATCGTTTTCAGAAGTCTCGATGAGTACAGGGCTGTCTGCTTTTTTCAATATCGCTTTACAATCTTCACTCAAATGTCGCAATCGGAGTATTTTGGATTGACTCTGATATTTCTCCGCAAGTTTATTGACCGCATCAATAGCACTCATATCGGTGATCTTACTTTCTTTAAAATCAACAATCACATATTGAGGATCATCATTTATGTCAAACTTTTCTAAAAATCCTGTTACCGATCCAAAAAATAAAGGTCCATATATTTCATATACTTTATTTCCTGCTGCATCAATTGTTTTTCGGGCACGGATACGCTTCGCATTATCCCAGGCGAATACCAATGCGGCAATAACTACTCCAACGAGAACAGCTAACGCTAAGTTGTGGAGTACAATCGTAATCAAAGCAACCAACATACCCACAAAAATATCAGACTTTGGCATCTTGGTGATAATACGGAAAGAAACCCATTGAAAAGTGCCAATAGCGACGACCATCATCACGCCTACCAATGCTGCCATGGGTATTTGTTCTATCAATGGGGATGCGACTAAAATAATGGTTAAAATAGTCAGCGCACCAATAATACCTGACAAACGTGACCGAGACCCTGCATTGATATTGACCAAGGTTTGTGCGACCATGGCACAACCGCCCATCCCTCCAAAGAAACCATTGACCAGATTAGCTGCACCTTGCGCCATTGCCTCTCTATTGGCATTGCCTTTTGTATTGGTCAACTCATCCACCATCGATAAGGTCAACAAGGACTCAATGAGCCCTACTGAAGCCATAATCAGTGAAAATGGAAAGATAATCATCAAAGTTTCCCAGCTGAAGGGTAATTCTGGTATATGGAACGCGGGTAAATTTCCTTTTACAGATGCGATATCACCTACCGTTTTGGTATCGATGCGGAAGATATATACCACTAAAAAAGTCGCCAATATCGCGATTAAGGAAGCTGGGATAGTTTTTGATATTTTAGGAAATACATATACGACAAATGCTGCAAATAGCGTCAAACCGAGCATGATATAGGCAGATGGTCCAGACAACCAATGCGTGACTCCCGAGGCATCGACTGTCTTAAACTGCTCCACTTGCGACATAAAAATAATAACTGCTAACCCATTTAAAAAACCAAACATCACGGGTTGTGGTATCAGTCTCACAAACTTCCCAAATTTAAAAGCGCCTACAAGAAACTGAATAATACCCGCCAATACAACTGTTGCAAATAAATATTCTACACCATGCATACTGATCAAGGCGATCAGGGTGACAACTGTAGCCCCTGCTCCTCCCGATATCATACCCGGTCGACCGCCTAAAACAGCGGTCACGATACCCATTATAAAAGCAGCATACAACCCTGTTAAAGGAGAAAGTCCTGCTAGTATGGCAAAAGACAACGATTCGGGAATCATCGTCATCGCAACAGTCAATCCAGCTAAAATCTCTACCCTGTAATTGATTTTCCCATGTGGATTTAAATATCGAAGTAGTGCACTCATTAATTTTTTTTTGCAAAAATACACAAGCATCCGCAGATACTTACGGATTTTATATTCTTTTTGATATCTCTCAGAGATAAGGGCTGCAGAGGCTTGTATCTGTCAGTAAGGGTATTGAAATCATGAGTAGATGAAGAGATGAAAATAAAAATCACTCAAAATAATGTCCAGGAATATTTTATACCGATCTTATAGAATACAATAAATGAATGTTTTTAACTTTGTATCTTAAATTTAGAACCCGTTCAGTAATAATTAAAAACTCATGATAGAGGAGAATGTCTTATTAGTATTATCATTATTTTTTGTGATGGCGATGCTATTTGTGATCAGTCAAAGAATAAAAATCTCTTATCCCATTTTATTGGTTATTGGAGGTTTAGGAATATCACTTATCCCAGGAATGCCTGTAATAAGCATCAATCCTGATTTGGTATTTTTAGTTTTTTTACCACCCCTACTTTTTGAAGCGGCTTGGTATACGAACTGGGATAGCCTAAAAAAGTGGCGTCGATCGATAATAAGTTTAGGCTTTGGACTAGTATTTTTTACTTCGATTGCGATCGCTTATTTCTCTGTCAATATTATTCCTGGATTTACCCTTGCATTGGGATTTTTGTTAGGGGGCATTATTTCTCCTCCAGATGCTGTTGCAGCGACATCGGTATTGAAGGGGGTCAAAATTCCAAAGCGAGGTATCACATTATTAGAAGGTGAAAGTCTCGTCAATGACGCTGCTTCGCTAACTGTATTTAGATTTGCGGTTGCTGTTATTCTGACTGGTCAATTTGTGTTTCAGAAAGCAGCATCAGAATTTGTGGTATTATCCATCATGGGTGTTGTCGTAGGTTTGGCTGTCGCACATATCTTATATTTATTTTTACGCTACGTCGCTAAATCTTCCAGCATCTCCACTCCTATCACACTGATAGCTCCCTATATCATGTATATCGTGGCAGAGCATTTCCACTGGTCTGGTGTATTGGCAGTCGTGAGCGGCGGATTGTTTTTATCCTTTCGTTCTGGTGACTATCTGAACTATCATACCCGCATCCAAACCAAAGAAGTTTGGGCTACTTTAGGTTTTTTATTGAATGGATTTGTATTTATTTTGATCGGACTGGAATTACCGGTCATTGTGGCCGGATTAGGAGCATATTCTCAAGGAGAGGCGATTAACTATGCTTTAATCATTAGTGCTATTGTTATCGTGCTGCGTATAGTATTGGTATATCTATCCGAATTTCTTCCTCGCATGTTATCCAAAAAAATAAGGGTTAGAGAAAAGAGTCCAGGTTGGAAATTACCTTTGATCGTAGGCTGGGCGGGCATGCGTGGTGTTGTTTCTCTTGCATCTGCATTGGCAATACCATTAACTTTAAATAATGGAGACCCTTTTCCGCATCGCAATTTAATTCTCTTTATCACCTTCGTTGTTATTTTGATTACATTAGTTTTTCAGGGATTGACGCTTCCTATTTTAATAAAACTTATCAAGATAGATGAAATTGATATTGAGGAACCTGTCGAAAATCAGATCGACGAAATTCGTGTATTGTTAGCAAAAGAATCTATCGCATATTTAGATCAGAATTATAGCAAAGAAATGGAAGAATATGAAACAATTGCGCGAATAAAAGAGCAATTACAAAGAAGTATCTCGGTTTCTGAAAGTGCAAAACAGGATGATAACTGTGCTCAATTGACTGCGGTAAGGAGTCTCTATAATAAAATCATGTTAGAAATTGTTGCCATTAGAAGAAATGGACTTTATAAAATACGTGAAGAAAAGCATTATGATAGTAGTATTATCAAAGACTTAGAATATACGCTTGATCTGGAAGAATCAAGATTAAAACGTAAATAGTAGAAACCTAAACTCTGGTGCCGACAATAAAGTAATAATACTTAACTTTCCGGACTATTTGATAAATTCAATTTATATGGCAAATGAATAGTCCGGGGCAAATTCCTTTTAATAGCTTTATCCACTTAAATAGACAGGATAGCACTGCTATTTATGTACAATTGGCACAGCAAATTATTCAGGCTATCCAACGAGGTTTTATACCTATCGGAACGAAATTACCAGGGAGCCGACAACTGGCTCACACTTTATCCATCCATCGTAACACCGTCGTAGCAGCTTTGCAGGAACTTGAGGCACAAGGATGGATTGACGTCAAAGCGAACATTGGATCGTTTGTTCTTAAAAATTCTACGAAAGCAAAGAAAAATATCGAACGATCTGGTACAGTAGTACAGAAACAGTATGCTGGGCAGACAGGTTATGAATTTGAAAAGAGCACCATATTAGAAAATCCTTTCGAAACCAGTATGTGTGTACTGAAATTTGATGATGGTATTGCCGACAGCAGGCTTTCTCCCATTTACCAGCTATCCAAATTTTATACGGCAAACTTAAAGCGAAAAAAAAACTTAAAATATCTAGGTTCCATCGACCAAAACAGACCGGCATCTTTTAGAGAACAATTGTGCAACTTTTTAAACCAAAGCAGAGGGTTACACATCCAACCTAAAAATCTTTTAATAACGCGCTCTGTCGAAATGAGTACTTATATCATTGCTCAAACTCTCTTGCAAGCGCATGATCTGGTCATTGTCGGTCAGCCCAGTTATTTTGCAGCGAATATGATTTTTCAGCAAGCTGGTGCAAGAATTAAATCTATACCTGTAGATCATGATGGTATTGTGATCGAAGCTCTTGAGCAGATCTGTCAAACACACAAAATAAGACTTCTCTATCTTACTCCGCATCATCATTATCCGACTACAGTAACGCTGAGCCCGCAGAGAAGAACGGCGGTACTACATCTGTCTTCCCAATATGGTTTTGCGGTCATTGAAGATGATTATGATTATGAGTTTCATTATAATGAGGCTCCCCTTATGCCCATGGCGACTGTAGATTATGATGGTATGGTCATCTACACCGGCAGCTTTGGCAAATCGTTAGCACCGGGCTTTAGAACTGGCTTTATCGTCGCTCCTGAAAATCTGATTTTAGAGCTACAAAAGCTGTTAAATATGATGGATCATCAAGGTGATTTTGTGATGGAACAAGTGCTAAGCGATCTGATAGAGGAAGGTGAAATACACCGATCGTTAAAAAAATCGATAAAACTTTATAAAGAAAGACGCAATTATATGAGTTATTTATTTGCCCGTGACCTGCATGAATATGTAGATTTTGAGATCCCTAATGGCGGACTTGCACTTTGGACCAATTGGTCTAAAAATATAAATTTAATCCAGTTGAGAAAGGAATGCGCAAGGGCGAATCTATTTTTACCTAAAACTATCTTGTACCAAGCGAAGGATATGACAGCAATACGAGTAGGATTTGGCAATTTGAATGAAGTAGAAATGGAAAAAAGCGTCACCATCCTTGCTGAGTCACTAGCCAGAATAATATAGAAGTTTGTATTTTTCATCATTAAATCCCTAATTTTACATTAAATTTTTCACTATGAGCTATCCCATTCCTGCTAGCGAGTCGACTCCAGCAACTGCTTTTCAACGATTATTAGATGTCTTATATACGCTTCGTGTAGCTTGTCCCTGGGACAAAAAACAAACGATGGAATCATTGCGTCACCTCACGATCGAGGAGCTCTATGAACTTACAGATGCTATTTTGGACGAAGATTACCCAGAGATCAAAAAAGAATTGGGTGATGTGATGATGCACTTGGTATTTTATGCCCGTATCGCGGAAGAAGAAAATCGCTTTACGATTGTGGATGTCTTAAATGGCATCTGTGACAAGCTGATCAGCCGTCATCCGCATGTATATGGCGATATCAATGTGGAGAATGAGGATCAAGTAAAACAAAACTGGGAGACGCTTAAGCTAAAAGAGGGAAACAAATCTGTATTATCTGGTGTACCTCATGGTCTGCCTGCTTTGGTAAAAGCGTATCGGATCCAAGATAAAGTTCGTGGAGTAGGATTTGACTGGGAAGACAAGAAGGAAGTCTGGGCTAAAGTGGAGGAAGAATTAGCTGAATTTAAGGCTGAGTACGATATTGACAAACCAGAAGAATCAGATCTCGATAAAGCAGAAGGTGAATTTGGAGATTTGCTATTTTCATTAATAAATTATGCAAGGCATATTGGTATTAATCCTGAAAATGCATTGGAGCGTACAAATAAAAAATTTATCAGCCGCTTTACTTATCTCGAACAAAGAGCAGGTGAAAATGGACAGAACCTACAGGATATGACTTTGGAGGAAATGGACGTCTACTGGAATGAGGCGAAAAAATTAGCGAAATCGTAATAAGCCTGAACTTTCGGATCTTTTTGATATGTAAAACTCACTATAGATAAAAAAAAGCCTTAAAATATAGCGGATATGATCTGCTATATTTTAAGGCTTTTTTACTTTATGATTAAACTTGAGATTAGTTTTGTCTTTTAATATCTTCTAATGTTTCCAGTTCGTTGAGATCGAATGGAGTCTCTTGATAAACATAATAATTCAACCAATTATTAAACAACAAATTAGCATGTCCTGACCATCTGACCAAAGGTCCTTGAGCTGGGTCATTGTTTAAGTAGTAATTATCTGGAACCTCTATCTCGAGCCCTTTCTCTACATCACGCATATATTCTGTATGCAAAGTCAAGGGAGCGTATTCGGAATGTCCTGTCAAATAAAATTCTCTTCCACCGCGTGATGATAAAATAGCTAAGCCTGCTTCTGGCGACTCGGACAATAATTCAATTTCTGGTTTATTTTCAATTTCTGATTTTAATATCGTGGTATGTCTACTGTGCGGGATGAAAAATTCATCGTCAAAGCCTCTGAATAATGGATTGGTTTTATCTAAAGTGGTATGCTTAAACACGCCGAATAGCTTTTCAGCCAATGGGCTTTTTTCAACTCCATAAAAGTGATAGAGTGCCGCTTGTGATGCCCAGCAAATATATAAGGTTGAAGTGACGTGTTTTTTTGCCCAGTCGAAAATACGGGTGACTTCATCCCAATAGTTAACTTCTTCAAAAGGCATCATCTCGACAGGCGCACCTGTAATGATCATACCATCATAATACTGATCTTCTATTGCTGAAAAAGACTTATAAAATAGCTCTAAATGCTCCTGAGGAGTATTTTTAGACATATGAGTATCCAATCGTAAAAATTCGACTTCAACCTGCAATGGATTATTTGACAATAATCTAATAAAATCGGTCTCTGTTGTAATTTTTAACGGCATTAAATTTAGAATGAGCACCTTCATGGGACGAATGTCTTGTTCGTTGGCTCTCAGATCGCTCATTACAAAAATATTTTCCTTTTTTAATAGCTCAATAGCTGGCAAATTATCTGGTATTTTTACTGGCATATGCTTTCTCCCTCCCCTTGGTTTAGTTTGGGTATAAATATAAAAAAAATTAAATTACTAATCTCCCAAATACTGATAATAACAACAATTAAATATTGTTTAACAGGGATTTGACTCATAGAAAAAGCACGCAGAGGGTACCTTTCAATCTTAAAATAATAGATGGCAAGAATATCGATTATTAGATTTTTTCAGATTCGGTTTTACTGAGAAAGACTAAGTTCCTTTTGTACCACATTTAAGAAAAGATCAATTCCCGGATGGCTGACACTGGCATTATAAATCAATGATAAGGTGGTCCTTTGCTTAATATGGATTAAATCAATAAATTTCACTTTTGAAGTATAACCTTTTTTTAATGAGGCTGGAACAATCGCTACTCCTAACCCCTGTTCCACAAGATTAAAGATGGTCAAGGCATTGACTGTACGTAAAGCTACATGCGGATCAAATGCCGCATCTTTAAAAATGCTCATCACTAAATCATAATAGGAATGACTATAGTCTTTTGAAAAAAGAATAAAGGGTTCATTCTTGAATTCACTCACACTGGTAAAGTTTGCCTGCTGAATGGGGTAATCTCCTGGAACAACTAAAGAAAAGTGCTCTTTGACGATGGCAATATGATGAATTCCTTTTGGAAAATCATCTAATCGAACAAATCCAAAATCTAATTCTTCTTTCAATACCTTTGCAATCTGCATTTCATTCGATAGTTCCTGCAAGTCGACTTCTACTAAAGGGAAATCATGTTTCAGATGGACCAATACTTTAGCAAGGACAGATTGAACAGCAGATCCAATAAAGCCAAGACGAAGTTCCGTAAGATCGTCAGATCCCATAATACGGAGCTCACGTGTCATCTTGTCCATATGGCTGAATAAAAGATCTACTTCCTTTTTTAGATATACTCCTGCTCCGGTCAATCGCACATAGCGTTTACCCCTATCAAATAAAACAGCCTGATAGATATCTTCCATTTGTTTGATCTGGCGCGATAACCCAGGTTGAGAGATATAAAGTCGTTCAGCTGCTTTTCTAAAATGTAATTCCTCTGCTAAGACTTTAAAATAATAAAGATGCCTCAATTCTATTTGATAACTCATAGTAATCAACACTTGTCAAAATTGGTATTTATAATCATTAAAGATATCAGTTAAATTTGAGATAATAGAATGAAATCATAGCGGGCAAAGTATTTTTTATCCTGCGACAATGGTATAATCGGCGTACGTGAAATCTAAAAAATAGGCTTACTGTATTTCGCAATATGATTCTTCATGATTTTAAAAAGCTTAAAATAATATGGCTGCTCAAAACTAAATAATCAAGTCGCGTGCAGCAAATTTATCCAAAGATGTGGATACACGTTTAATACAATTTATTCAATGGAAAATAAACTAAAAATATTTCAATACGGCAATGATCAATTAACCTGTTCTATCGCCATGCAACTTGCGACAGGACGTATTAAAGGAGAACTCACTGCATCAACTATAGAAAGGGTCGCAAAAAGCGCTCAATATGTGCAAGATATAGTTGATTCTAATAAAATAGTGTATGGCATCAATACTGGATTTGGACCGTTGTGTACTACGTTAATCAATCCTGCAGACACTAAAAAATTACAAGAAAATATTTTAAAAAGTCATGCCGTGGGTGTCGGAGAACCGATCGATAAGCAATTGTCCAAATTGATGATGATCTTAAAGGTGCATGCGCTTGCTAAAGGATATTCGGGGATTCAGTTGACCACATTGGAACGCATGATATGGTTTATTGATCATGATATCGTCCCGATCGTTCCCAAGCAAGGATCTGTAGGAGCATCTGGAGATCTTGCCCCGCTCTCCCATTTATTTTTACCACTAATTGGATTAGGAAAAGTTTGGTATCAAAATGAGATACGACAAACTTCAGAGGTATTAGCATTATTGAGAACGAATGCGATTACATTGGGTGCCAAGGAAGGGTTAGCGCTCATAAATGGAACACAATTTATGGCGGCACATGCTGTTAAAGCGGTTTCAGAAATGCATAATTTACTTGAAAATGCAGATCTGATTGCAACATTGATGATAGAGGGTTTAAATGGATCGATCAAACCCTTTTTTGCACAACTCCATCAACTTAGACCTTACAAAGGGAACCAATATGTAGCAAGTACTATCTATAACTTATTACAGGATTCGGAAATAGTGACTTCTCACCATAATTGTTCACGTGTTCAAGATCCTTATTCCTTACGCTGTATTCCGCAAATACATGGTGCATCGCGCAACGCATGGTTACATTTAAAAGATACCATTGAAATTGAGATCAATTCTGTAACAGATAATCCGATTATCATCGACAGTGAATTGACTATTAGTGGGGGAAGTTTTCACGGTCAGCCGATTGCGCTTCCCATTGATTATGCGACATTGGCGATCTCTGAAATCGGAAACGTTTCTGATAGACGCGTCTATCTTTCACTGGAAGGTGATACACCAAATGTGCCCAAATTACTATTGAAAGAAACTGGCCTCAACTCAGGTTTTATGATCTTACAATATAGTACTGCGGCATTGGCAAGTGAAAATAAAGGATTATGTTTTCCGTCCAGTGCTGACAGCATCCCAACATCATTAGGTCAAGAGGATCATGTGAGCATGGGATCCATTGGTGCCCGAAAACTGCTACAAGTCATCAATAATGTCGGTAATATACTGAGTATTGAACTCATCTGTGCGGCACAGGCTTTTGATTTTCATAAACCACTCCAATCGACAGCTATTATGGAAGCAGTGCATCAGGAAATCAGAAAAGTGATACCACATATAACGGAAGATCAAATGATGGAAGATATTCTTTCTGCTGCGCAACAACTTATTTCTTCAGGATGCTTGGTGCAGGTTGCAAAACAAATAGCGGAGGAGCAACATGTGCCTTATCACGGATTACATCACGAATATTTTAATAATTTTTAATAATGGATAAAATATTAATTGGTCCCTTCTCTCAATTGCTATCATTTGATAAAACGCCATTAAAAGGAGCGTTAGGAGATGATCAGATCGAAATTGCGAAAAACGCTGGCATAGTGGTTGAAGACGGTAAAATAGTCGCGATTGGCGACTATCATGATTTAAAAAAAAGTGTACATAACGAGGCAGAACTGCTATTGATGGAAGGCGATACCGTATGTGTCCCAGGTTATATCGACTGCCACACGCACCTAGCATTTGCTGGAAATCGAGCAAATGACTTTGCATTACGAAATGCTGGTGCCAGCTATCTTGAAATTGCAGAATCAGGTGGAGGTATCTGGAGTACCGTACTGCATACTCGAGCGGCCAGCGAATCGGACTTGACTGCACATATCGTCCACTATGCAAAAGAATTATTAGCACAAGGAATCACCACTATTGAAGTTAAAAGTGGATATGGGTTATCCATCAAAGAGGAACTAAAAATACTGCGTGCCATCAAAAAAGCACAACAAGCTCTTTCAGTTGACTTGATTCCGACTTGTCTAGCAGCTCATATGAAGCCCAAAGACTATACGGGTAGCAGTAAAGACTATCTGAATGAAATCGCTCATGAGCTTTTCCCAGTATTAAAAAGTGAACAGCTGACCAACAGAATAGATGCCTTTATTGAAAAAAGTGCTTTCACTGCCGATCAGATTGAACAGTACTTCAGCAAAGCTAAAGAAATGGGCTTTGACATCACGGTACATGCGGATCAATTTTCAACATCAGGATCTGCGGTTGCAGTTCGATTTGAAGCAGTAAGTGCAGATCATCTGGAAGCATCAACCGATTTGGAAATTGAATTATTGGCAAATAGCCATACTGTTGCTGTCGCATTGCCAGGTGCGTCAATTGGTATCGGTTGCGCGTTCACTCCTGCTCGAAAGCTCTTGGACCGCGGGGCCTGCTTAGCTATTGCTACTGACTGGAATCCGGGATCTGCGCCAATGGGTCAACTCATGATACAGGCTACTATTCTAGCAACTGCGGAGAAATTGTCAAATGCTGAACTCTTTGCCGCAATTACATACCGGGCTGCTCAAGCGCTCCATTTGAGCGACCGGGGAAGACTGCGAAAGGGAGAATTTGCTGATTTCGTTGTCTACAAAACCAATAATTATCAAAATATCACTTACAGCCAAGGTACTTTAAAACCTATTCAGGTATGGAAGAAAGGAACTTTGATTTATACGAAAGGAGATGAAACATGTTAACTTTTAAAGACGAAATATTACAGGGAATACCTAAGCATTTACCTCCAAAAGTTGCTTATGATGCGAGTGTAAGTCATGCTCCTAAACGTAAAGACATCTTATCCAAAGAAGAGAAAAAATTAGCGATAAAAAATGCGCTTCGTTATTTTCCTATGGATTGGCATGTCGAATTGGGAAAAGAGTTTCTTCAAGAATTAGTACAATTTGGACGTATCTACATGCATCGTTTTCGCCCCAGCTATACGATGTATGCAAGACCAATTGCGGACTATCCTGGCGAAAGTCTTCAAGCGCGAAGTATCATGCTGATGATTCAGAACAACCTCGACCCCGCTATTGCACAACATCCTCATGAGCTCATCACCTATGGTGGAAATGGTGCTGTGTTTCAAAATTGGGCACAGTATGTATTGACCATGCAATACTTAGCTCAAATGACCGATAATCAAACGCTGCACATGTATAGCGGTCATCCTATGGGATTATTTCCTTCGTCAAAAGATGCTCCAAGGGTGGTGATTACCAATGGTATGATGATTCCAAATTATTCTAGACCTGATGATTGGGAGAAGTATAATGCCCTGGGTGTGACACAGTATGGTCAAATGACAGCTGGCTCCTATATGTACATCGGACCCCAAGGTATCGTCCACGGTACTACCATAACGGTCATGAATGCTTTTCGAAAGCAATTGTCAAAAGAGGAAAGTATACATGGCAAGGTATTTTTGACTTCGGGATTGGGGGGAATGAGTGGTGCACAACCTAAAGCGGGCAATATAGCTGGTTGCATTACCGTCTGCGCAGAGGTTAATCCTGCTGCTGCTCGCAAAAGATATGAGCAAGGATGGGTAGATGTATTAATAGAAAATATGCATGAACTCATTACTTTTGTGAGGCAAGCTATTGAAGACAAACAAATTGTTGCCATCGCTTATATAGGCAATATCATCGAAGTCTGGGAATCTTTCCTGCACGCCGACATTCAGATTACCGTAGGTTCTGATCAAACTTCTTTGCATAATCCTTGGGCAGGTGGCTACTACCCTATCGGATTAACCTTTGAAGAGTCGAATGTCTTGATGGCGGAAAAACCGGAACAATTTAAAAGAGAAGTACAACAATCGTTAATTCGTCACGTGAAGGCAATCAACGATCATGTCGCACGAGGCACGTACTTCTTCGATTACGGTAATGCTTTTTTACTAGAAAGTAGCCGTGCCGGAGCAGAGGTAATGGCAACGGATGGTATCAATTTCCGTTACCCTTCTTATGTACAAGATATTTTAGGACCGATGTGCTTTGATTATGGATTTGGCCCTTTTCGTTGGGTATGTACTTCTGCGGATCCAGATGATTTAAAAACGACAGATCAAATAGCATTAAACGTTCTAAAAGACTTACAAAACACAGCTTATGCCGAAATTCAGCAACAATTGGGGGATAATATCAAATGGATTGAACAAGCTGACCAAAATAAACTGGTTGTAGGCTCTCAAGCTCGAATCTTGTATGCTGATGCGATCGGTAGAATACGAATAGCAAAAGCATTTAATCTGGCTGTCCGAAATGGCGAATTAAGTGCTCCAATTGTACTGGGAAGAGATCATCACGATGTCAGCGGAACAGATTCTCCTTACAGGGAAACTAGTAACATCTATGATGGAAGCAAATTTACAGCAGATATGGCTATTCATAATGTCATCGGTGATAGCTTTAGAGGAGCGACTTGGGTCTCTATTCACAATGGTGGTGGTGTTGGTTGGGGTGAGGTTATTAATGGCGGTTTTGGTTTGTTGTTGGATGGCTCTGAAGATGCAGATCGAAAACTCGAAAATATGCTTTTTTATGATGTGAACAATGGTATAGCACGTCGTGCATGGGCTCGAAATGATACGGCTAGACAGGCTATTGAAGTCGAATTGGCAAGAACTAAATCGCTAAAAGTAACGTTGGCAAATCGTGTTGAAACTGTAGCAATAAATCAAATTTTTGAAGAATATGGAGACTAGGCATTGGACTTATTATGAACGGGCAGAGTTTAAAAAATGGTCTGGTCGTATAGATGGTACGACAGAGGAGCATTTAAGATGGCATCAAATTATTCATTGCATTGATCTCAGGGATGAGCTAGATCTTAGCGGCAGTTATGTGCTACTAGGTTTTGCATGTGATGAGGGTGTGTTGCGAAATCTGGGGAGGCCCGGTGCGGCAAAGGGTCCTGAAATCTTAAAGCAAACGCTTGCAAACCTTCCTGTATTTCGGAATAAGAAAACGAAGCTGATTGATGCTGGGACAATCCATTGCAAAGATAAGCAACTGGAAAATTCCCAAGAAGCACTTGGTTTTGTGATCCACCTTATTCTACAGCGTGGAGGATTCCCGATCGTACTGGGGGGTGGACATGAAATCACCTTTGGCCATTACTTAGGTCTCAAAGCTAATTACAAGAATAAACTTGGCATCATTAATTTTGACGCTCACTTTGACATCAGGAAACCGCAACATGAAATCCCAACATCAGGTACGGGTTTCTATCAAATCGCACAATTGGAAAAACAGCTGAATTACCTACCTATTGGGATACAAAAGATCAGCAATACTCAAGTTTTATTTGATACCGCAAGAGAGTATCAAATTAATTGGATAGAGTCACAAGATTTTCGGGATTGCAATAAAAAAGTAATCCTAGATCAAATCGATGCATTCATCAGCGGGATTGATCATCTATATCTAACAATAGATCTGGATGTATTTGCTGCAAGCTATGCTCCAGGAGTTAGTGCGGCTGCCTTTAATGGTATTGTTCCCGACGCATTTTTCCTTGACATATATACGCATATCATTGCTTCTGAAAAGCTCGTAAGTATAGATATTGCAGAACTTAATCCAGAGTATGATTATGATAATCATACCGCCAAGTTAGCGGCAGATCTACTATTTAGGCTCGTTATAGCTTAACAAACAATAAGTTTTAAATGACCTACTAAAAGCCTAAAAATATTACTAAAATTAGAAAACTGAACTGGATTTTCTAGCGACAGTGTAGAGATCGATTAAAATGGATGAAGTTATGGATGAAATTTTATTTTTAACCTTAAGTTGCAATTATTCTAGTGATCGTTAACTAGAATAAGTATTTCCGCAGCTCTAGCGGTATTGACCCTAACCTAAATTAAAGTAAAAGAAAAAAAGGAAAAGAAAAAGTCAGCAGAACAATATTTAAGGAATTTATACTTAAATTCGCAAGCAATATGGAAACTGTTGTCAGTGGTATTAGAAGTACCGGAAAATTACATTTAGGAAACTACTACGGCGCATTAAGCAATTTTGTGAAAATGCAAAATGAATATAATTGTTATTTTTTCATTGCCGATTTACATTCTTTAACGACTCACCCAACACCTCACGGTCTTCAAACTACCGTTCGCCAAGTGATTGTGGAGTATCTTGCGGCTGGTATAGACCCTGAAAAATCAACAATATATGTACAATCGGATGTACCAGAAGTCTCCGAATTATACTTGTATATGAATATGAATGCTTATTTAGGTGAGCTCGAACGTGCAACAGCTTTTAAAGATAAAGTACGTAGCAATCCCGATAATGTCAATGCCGGACTGCTTACCTACCCTGTTTTGATGGCTTGTGATATCTTACTTCATCATGGTACAAAAGTTCCTGTTGGCAAAGACCAAGAGCAACATTTGGAAATGACCAGAACATTTGGTAATCGTTTTAATCGCTTGTACGATGTCGATTACTTTAAAGAAGCGTTTGCTTTTAGTTATTCGGATAAACTTGTTAAAATACCAGGATTGGCAGGACAAGGTAAAATGGGCAAATCTAACGGTGAAGCAGATTGCATCTATCTATCGGATAGTGCAGATGTGATTCGCAAAAAAGTCATGCGTGCTGTGTCAGATTCAGGTCCTACGGAAATGAACCAACCTAAACCAGAATCTATTCAAAATTTATTTGATTTGATGAAAGTGGTTTCAAGTGCTGATACCTTACAACATTTTGAAGATTTATATAATAATTGCGCCATTCGGTACGGTGACTTTAAGAAGCAACTAGCAGAAGATATGGTCAACACGACTGAACCGGTGCGTTCGCGAATTGAAGATATATCAAATGACAATGATTATATTGCTAAAGTTGCTAAGCTAGGTGCCGAAAAAGCTGGTGAATCAGCTCGTAAAACATTGAAAGAGGTGCGCGAGATCATAGGTATTAAAAGATTTTATTAAGAATTTAAACCCAAAAATATGCATATTGCTATTGTCGGAAATATTGGTGCCGGAAAAACAACCCTAACAAAATTATTAGCGGATCATTTTAAATATGAACCTCAATTTGAAGCAGTAGACAATAATCCATACTTAGAGGATTTTTATGCTGACATGAAGCGGTGGTCATTTAATTTGCAGATTTTTTTCTTGAATAGTCGCTTTAGACAAATTGTCGAATTGCAAAAAACAAATATTGATATGATCCAAGATCGTACAATTTACGAAGATGCTTATATCTTTGCTGAAAATTTGTATGATATGGGATTGATGAGTGCGCGTGATTTTGAAAATTATAGTAACATTTTTCAAAGTATCATACATTATATCAAACCTCCTGATTTATTAATATATTTAAAGGCCTCAGTCCCTACCCTGGTCAATAATATTCAGGTTCGTGGACGCGATTATGAGTCTGGCATTCGTTTAGATTATTTATCCAAATTGAATGAGAAATATGATAAATGGATCGATAATTACAAGGAAGGTAAGTTGATGATTCTTGATAAAGATAATTTAGATTTTACAAAGAATCCAGAAGATTTAGGTACTATCGTTGAAAAAATTGAATCCCAATTATTTGGTTTGTTTTAATCAACATAGGATAATATAATTCATAAGCCAGTTTTTGATAGAAACTGGCTTTACTTTTAAAGCTAAAATAATGAAGGTAATAGGTATTATTCCTGCACGGTATGCTTCTTCCAGATTTCCTGGAAAACCATTAATTGATATCGCTGGTAAATCCATGATTCAACGTGTATATGAACAAGTAAAAAGTGCAAGTTGTCTGCATGAGGTCATCGTAGCAACAGATGATGAGCGGATAGCTGAGCATGTGCGTAGCTTTGCTGGAAATGTCGCTATGACATCATCTGCACATCAATCTGGAACAGATCGTTGTGCAGAGGTGGTATCTAAGATCAGTGGGTTTGATATCGCAATCAATATTCAAGGAGATGAACCGTTTATCAATCCGCTACAGATCGAATTACTCACATCTTGTTTTAATAAGGAGGATACACAAATAGCTACGCTTGTCAAAAAAATTCATACAACGGAAGAATTGTTTAATGTCAATATCCCAAAAGTGGTACGTAATGCTCAGGAACAAGCAATTTACTTCTCGAGACAAACGATACCTTACTTGAGAGGCGTAGAACATGAGCAATGGCTCTCAAAACATACTTTTTATAAACATATTGGAATATATGGTTATAGAACCGCTGTTTTAAAAAAACTTACAGCGCTTCCTATAGGATCTTTGGAAGAGACAGAAGCTTTAGAACAATTGCGCTGGATCGAGCATGGATATACCATCCAAACGGCGGAAACAGAGCATGAAACAATCGCTGTCGATACAAAAGAAGATCTGGAACGTATTATACAAACTTATTTCACCTCCTAAATTAACGGTGCTCCGTAAAATATAATGCACGGACACCGCTTAAAAATTCTTTTTTTTCTGTTAAACTTAAAAGACGAATCTGTTCTTTAATTTGAATAAATTCGGTCATTTGCACTGGGGTATTTATGCCCAATAACGCGGAAGTCACGGCTTCATTGGATAGTACAAAAGATAGCGCAGCGGTGAGGTTGTTAACTTCGTGTCTTTTAGCAAAAGCATTCAGATTGCGGATGATATGCTGCACTTCACTGGAACTATATTGTAAAAAACTTTCAGCTGGTTTATTGATTAACATTCCTTTTGCGATTGCTCCTCTAGCCAATATCGACACTTGATTTTCCAACAAATAAGCGGCAATTTGTTCTTCTAAACGTCGATCAAGTAAACTATACTGCATCATTACAGCACTTATATTTGATTTTGCCACATACTGTCGAATGACATTGGGACGGATCGAGGATACACCATAGGTTCGAATTTTACCTGCATCGACGAGTGTTTCAAATGCTTCGATAATTTCATCTATAGGATCTTCAATAGTGCCTCCATGAAGCTGATAGAGATCGATATAATCTGTTTTTAACCGTGATAGTGATGATTCAACTGTTTTGATAATATAATGCTTGGAGGCTTTCCAATCCCAGCCGTTTCCATCAGCTCGCCAACTGTTTCCAACTTTAGTTGATAGCACAATATCCTTTCTGAAATCTTGTACGGCCTCACCAACGAGCATTTCATTAAATCCTTTTTCATATAAATCAGCGGTATCAAAAAAATTGATCCCGCTGTCAAATGCTTTACGAATGAGCTCTATGCCTTGCTTGTGCTTACTGCCCTTTAAGGACATACACCCTAAACCGACGGCCGAAACTTCTATAGCTGTTTTACCTAATTTATTATACTGCATCTTTGACAAAATCCAATAACTCAATATCAAATATCAAAATACTATTTGGCGGAATTGCACCCATATTTTGACTTCCATATCCTAATTTGCTAGGAACATAAAATCGATATTTGGCTCCCTTGGACATGAGTGGCACGCCTATTTTCCAACCTTCAATCACACGATCCAACTTCATTTTCAAGGGTTCATTGCGATCAAGAGAACTATCAAATTTTTTACCATCCAATAAGGTTCCCGTATAATGCACTGTTACTTCATTTTCACGACTAGGCTTTTCACCATTACCCTCGACCAATATTTCATATTGTAATCCTTCTTCCGTACTTTTGACTGTAGCTCTCTTAGCATTTTCAGTAAAAAAAGCTTGCTCTTTTGCAAGATTCTCTTTTTCTTTAAGTTCTCTGGCTTCGTTAACGGCATTTTGGATCACAACACGTAATTGATCTTCTGCAATTAAAGAGTTCTGTCCATCAAGTGCACTGATGATAGCTTTGCCTATCAGTTCTTTATTCCAGTCGGCAATTTCTAAACTTTTTAAAGAACCACCAATATCGCGTCCAAAAGCATAAGAGATAGAATCTGCTTTTGAGGATAATAATGGTTTTACCGTTGTCGTTGTTTTTACGGTTTTCTTTTTCTGTTGTGCTGATACCGATAGTGTAGCCAAAGACAGTAATGCTAAAGCAATATATTTCATAAAATTTTAAGTATGTTTTGTCACAATATTAGTAATAATTTCTTGAGTATTATTTTTATAATCCACTACTACTCGAGATTTGCTATTTAACCAAGCTTCTATGGACAACATATTTTTTTGCTTAAGGCTAGATATGACAGGTACCCCCATTTCTTCTAAAGCTGCGGCATTCAAATGTTGTTCATACTGATTTTTCATCGGAACGACCAATAATTTCTTTTGTAGGAATAATGCTTCAGCAGGTGTTTCAAATCCTGCACCACATAGAACACCAGAAGAGCTTGCCATACTGGTGATGAAGGCATCGTTATTAATAGGACGTATGGAAACATTTTTCATATCAAAAGCGCGCGAATTATGTTTACTAAATACCTGCCAATTGATATCTGAAAATTTCATCAGATGCTTCAAGAGATGCGCATCATCATATGCTGGTAGATATACCGTATAATGCCCCTTGTCTTGCACATCGAGTTCACGAACAGAATTTCGAATAACCGGAGTAAATATGTTTTTATTATAACTTTTGAAGTGAAATCCATAAGCATAGGTAGAAGGAGCATAATTTTTCATGATAAATTTACCCAACATATCGGTATCATCGGGCTTAGGACTGGACGGGTCTAAAGCGGCAATTTGATGGCTCAACCCAATACAGGGATACTCTTTCATATGGGCCGACCAAGCAGATATGGGTTCAAAATCATTGATAACAAGATCGTACTGTTCGATAGGAAGTGATTTAATCTCCTGAGTAAATTTGCGAACCGTGGAACTCATAAATGTCTTCCAAAGATCTACTCCCCCCGATTTCCCAAAGATAAAGCTCAAACCATGTAATCGATACTTTACTTCAAACGGTAAAACCAAATCAGCCTGTGTCCCGCTAACCAATACATCTACTTCTCCAAAATTACGTAAACAAGGTACAATATCCATAGCTCGACTGAGATGACCATTTCCTGTACCCTGTACCGCATAAAGTATTTTCATAAACTTCGCGATTATTTATCGCCAAAATAAAAATTTTTGATGACATTAAAGTTAAATTTAGGTTAGGTTTTTATATTTCTCTAGAATAAATAGTTGGCATTTTAAATGATAGTATGTAACTTACTTTCTATTAACCAATTATTGAACTATGAAAAGATTATCCTTTATAATCTCTTTATTCATTATTTTTCTTCTATGCGGTTCTTGGGGATTTTTTGCACATAAAAAAATTAATGAATATGCTGTATATACCTTACCTCCTACATTAGCATCCTTTTATAAGAAAAATATTCTCTTAATTAGTGAGAAAGCTGTCGATGCAGATAAAAGATGTTACATCGATAGTCTCGAACCAACTCGTCATTATATCGACATCGATGATTTTGATGAACCTACTATTGACTCTATTCCGATACATTGGTCAAAAGCAAAAGAAAAATATCAAGAAAAACAGTTATTATTAACTGGAATCGTTCCTTGGCAAATCTCTTTCAGTTACAACAAATTAGTACAGGCATTTAAAGATAAAGATATTCCTAAGATTATTCGATTTTCAGCAGATTTGGGTCATTATATCGGGGATGCCCATGTCCCGCTTCATACCACTAAAAATTACAATGGACAATTGACTAACCAAATTGGTATACATGCTTTCTGGGAAAGTCGTCTACCCGAAATGTTTTCTAACAAATATGTATTTATTAAGGGGCGGGCACAGTTTATTAGCGATCCAATAACGACCGCTTGGGATATCGTAAAAGAAAGCAATCGACTTGTAGATTCTGTACTCATGCTTGAAAAACAATTGAACAATTCATTCTCAAAATATCAAAAATATGCATTCATTGAACGAAACAATATATTGATCAGAACTTATTCGGATGAATATGCAAATGCTTATCATCAACTACTCAATGGTATGGTTGAAAGAAGAATGACAGGCGCTATACAACAAGTAGGTGCATTTTGGTACTCTGCATGGGTGGAAGCTGGTCAACCAAACCTCAAAAACATAGGCAAAGTGACGATTGATGAGGCGCCGATCAATACAAAAAATAAAAAAAATATGGGTAGAGAAGAACTCTAAATCAGCCGGACTAGATACAATTTAAAAACCGGCACCTTAAAACACGACGTGATGAAATTACTTTTGTCCCATAAATTTTAAGACATGCCCTATGAGTAAAAAAGTTACCCTACTAGCTCTTGCTTTAGTAGCATCTACTTATGCTTTTAGTCAAGTGAATAGTGATCAAGTCGCAAGATTAAAAGATACAACAAATTTAAGTGAGGTGATCATCAATCAAAATCGATTGCAAATTCCTTTTACAAAACAAACAAGAAATATTCAAATTATCACGCAGGAAGATATCAAACGGTTGCCTGCACGCTCTGTTAATGAATTATTAGCCTATATAAATGGTGTCGATATGCGCCAAAGAGGGCCATTTGGTTCGCAGGCTGACGTTAACATTGATGGGGGGTCTTTTGAGCAAACACTTATACTGTTAAACGGAGCTAAAATATCTGATCCACAAACAGCACATCATTCGCTTAACCTTCCTATTCCAACAGAAGCAATTGAACGTATTGAAATTATTAAGGGTCCTGCATCTCGAATTTATGGTATCAATAGTTTAACGGGTGCGATTAATATTGTCACCAAATCAGCAACGAGCAACCTCATCAGTGCTCATGTATACACGGGAAGCTCTTTTCAAAACAGTGAGGATACAAAAACTGGAAAACACTATGGTAAGGGGTTCCAGTTGGGGATTATGAATAAGATCGCTAAGTTTGACCAGCAGCTTTATTTAGGACATGAAGATTCAAATGGACAGCGCTATAACACCGCATCAAAAAACAATAAAATTTATTATCAAGGAACTTATACTCCAGATAGCTTAAATAATATTGCAACCTCTATTGGCTACATCGATAATCAGTTTGGAGCAAATGGCTATTACGCTTCTCCTGGAGATAAAGAATCTTACGAATTGGTTAAAACAGCTTTTGCAACCATACAGTCAAAACATAAACTCACCGAAACAATAACTTTATCTCCTCGGATTTCTAATCGTTATAATGAAGACGATTACCGTTATTTTAGACATGACCTCAGTAAAGCAAGAAGCCAACATTACAATAATGCTTTTATGGCAGAATTAAATGCTACTTACGATCAAAATTACGGTTCATTTGGATTAGGGGTTGAAAGTCGTTTTGAAAATATAACCAGTTCCAATATAGGTAAGCACAGTCGTGAAAACTATGGTGGATACATCGAATTCAAGACTGAAATGATCAAAAATCTATATATCAACTTGGGTACTTATGTCAATTATAACAGTGACTACAGTTGGCAAGTATTTCCAGGAATAGATTTAGGATATGATCTGAATACGAATTGGAAATTGATTTTTAATATGGGATCGAGTCAACGTATACCATCGTTTACAGATCTGTATTTAAATCAAAGGCCTGCTAACATTGGAAATCCACAATTGCAAGCTGAAAGGGCTAAACAAATTGAAGGGGCTGTCAAATATACGAATGCGCATATCATTGCACAAGCTGGATATTTCTACAGAACAATTAATGATTTTATAGACTGGACGCGTTCTGCAAATACTGAACCTTGGCAACCACAAAACATGGATCACAATAAGGTACAGGGTTTTAATGCTAATATACGTATAGACTTGAATGCCCCAGAAGCTTACACAAAATATTATGCTACAGTGGGCTATAGTTACTTAAATCCTAAAATAGAGAATGACCATAATAATGCCTCTAAATATGCTATTGAAAGTTTGAGAAATCAGGTTAACGTAAATTTGACAGTTAGTCATAAAAACTGGAGTTTAACCACAGCTAATCGCTTCAATGAACGACTTTCGTATAAATCGTACTATATATCAGATATTCGTCTTGCAAATCAGATCAACAAATTAAATATTTATGCAGATGCACAAAACCTGTTTAATGTGAAATACATTGAAGCGGGTGCAGTACCCATGCCTGGCACTTGGTACACGCTGGGTGCAAAGTATACAATTGGCTATTAAAGTAACAACTGGGTAGCTAAAATAAAATGGCCCCAAATAGTTCGTCACTATTTGGGGCACACTAATGGAACTACCCTTTTGTTATTTTTTCTTCATTACATATTGGAGTCCCCCAATAATATGCTGTTGAAATTTTTCAGTATCAAAGGCATCTACAGTATGACCGAGACCGGTATAGAATGATCTTCCGCCATCAAACTCCTGATACCAGGCAATGGGATGAAATTTTCCCATCTTTCCTCCTTTATAACTGGTCTCATCCAATTCCATTAAAATATGAAGTCCTTTTTTCATTGATTTAAAATCATACCATTCGTCGCGATGAAACCAAACTTTAGGTAAGTGTTTCGTTGCTAAATGATCATGATCAACAACATTAATGTTAGCTTTCTGAACAGCTGGATGAGAAGCAAAATATCCACCAACAAGCTGTCCATACCAAGGCCAGCTATATTCGGTATCACTTGCGGCATGTATGCCTACAAATCCTTTTCCAGACTGCATAAAGCGAACAAATGCGGCTTTTTCACTTTCATTAAAAATATCACCCGTTGTGCTCAAAAAGACTAAAGCATCGTATTTTGCTAGCGTAGAGTCGGTAAATAAGCGACTGTCTTCTGAATGATCAGCCTTCATATTATTCCGTAAAGCTAATTGCTTTAATACGGCAACACCATGCTCGATGCTTTCATGCCTAAATCCTGTTGTCTTTGAAAAAATTAAAATTCGCTCCTGAGCACTCACCTGAGTTGCACAAAATGTTGTAAAAAGGAATACTATTTTTTTGAAAAGATTAGACATAACTATTATCAGGTTTATGCTATTAAATTACGATAAAAATCTAAACTTTCAATAATTAAATCTTCCGTAACAAAAATATCATAATCACATGATCCAATTTTACTCAATAAAGCAAACCCAATCTGATTAGAATGATTTTTCTTATCGTTATACATCAAACTGAGTAACTCGTGATCAATGGAATCATCAAATCTATAGTCATTGAAGTTTTTCCTAAATGTGGCAATTAAATCTTGTAGATCTTCCAACGGAAGGCCATTCAACTTGTGTGACAAATAAGCTTCGCAAATCATACCGATTGCAATAGCCTCACCATGAAGTAGGGATTGCTCATCATGAACTAATGAATAACCTTCTATAGCATGACCAATCGTATGTCCAAAATTTAATATTTTACGAAGCCCCTTTTCCTTTGGGTCTTGTGTGATCACCGTATTTTTGATTCCTACCGAATGTCGGACATATTCTGAATTAATCGCACTTACCTCAAGATTTTTGACCGTATTATAATAGGAAGCATCAAAAATCAATCCGTGTTTAATCACTTCTGCAAACCCCGAAACCAATTGCTTTCTTTCCAGAGTTTTCAAAAATAGGCTGGATATATACACGGCTTGAGGCTGAGTAAATGTACCGATGATATTTTTATAATTATCTAAATCTATACCAGTCTTACCGCCAACGGATGCGTCTACTTGAGATAATAGTGTGGTCGGAACTTGAATAAAATCAATTCCTCTTTTGAACGTTGAAGCAGCAAAACCACCCATATCTGTCACCACACCACCTCCTAAATTAATTAACAGACTGTGTCTATCTGCACCAAAATCAAGCATGGTATTCCATACACCGATACAAAAATCAATGTTCTTATTTTCTTCTCCAGGATCGACTTCAATCACATCAAAATTTCCGAGATCAGCCAAAATAGGTTGTAAAATAGGTAAACAATGATCACTGGTGTTTCGATCAACTAAGACCAAAATCTTGGAGTAATTTCTTTCTTGTATAAAGGTTTTTAGAGACTGTAATGAGTCGTCAAAGACTACTTGATAGCCTAAACTTTCTATAAATTGCATTTCTATTGCGTTCAGTTGATGTTTTTTATAAACAAATTTTGTTAAATATTATACCAATTTTACTTGTTGACCTTCAAATTCAACGATATCATTAGGCCTCACTTTCATTCTTTTCCTGTACTCCACCTCACCATTAACGATGACCATACCTTCAGTCACAACTAATTGAGCCATAGCACCATGTTCCACCCAGTTTAAAGCTTTAAGTAACTGAATTAATGGAATATATTCTCCTTCGATTTTGAATGTTTGCATACAGCAAAAATAAGTTAATATTTCAGGAATCTCCTAATCAATAAGTGGTAATATTTTTGAATTTACTACATTTGTGTGGATTAGATTAAAATGATGACACAGATTGTTGAAACCAGAAAACTATCTTTTGATAATACAGAAATTGCATTCAAAAGTAAAACCGATAAAGATTTAGATCGTGCTTATTTACTTTACAAAGTAATAGCTAGCAACTTTTTAGTAAAAGTCGGTCCTCCAATCACTAATTTTGCACTTAATATTGGATTACCTATTCAAGGAATCATCAAATCAACAATCTTTAAGCAATTCTGTGGGGGAGAAACAATTGAAGGTTGCACAGCAGCAATCAATCATTTGGGCGAAAATAACGTTGGTACGATTTTAGACTACTCGGTAGAAGGTGAGGATACAGAAGCAGCTTTTGATGCTACCTTTAAGGAAACCTTACGCACGGTAGTTGCAGCTAAAACTAATAAATACATTCCTTTTTCCGTATTTAAACCTACTGGATTAGGTCGTTTTGATCTATTTGAAAAAGTAAATGCAAACCAAACATTAACTACAGCAGAACAAGCGGAATACGACAGAATGTATGATCGTTGTGATCAAATTTGTAAAGCTTGTTATGAGGCTAATGTGAAGGTACTGATCGATGCTGAACACTCTTGGATCCAAGATGCTATTGATGATATCGCACGTGATATGATGGAAAAATACAATAAAGAACAACCTATTGTATACAACACCTACCAGTTATATCGCCACGACAAATTAGCATCATTAAAAGCAGATTTTGACTATGCTAATACACAAAATTTCTTCATAGGGGCAAAAATAGTACGTGGTGCTTATATGGAGATTGAGAGACAGAGAGCTGCAGAAAAGGGCTACCCATCTCCTATCCAACCAACAAAAGCAGCAACTGACAAAGATTATGATGCTGCTATCCATTTCATATTGGATCATATCGATCGGTTTGGCATGATGGCTGGTACTCACAATGAGGAAAGCAGTCTTTTACTAGCGAATGAACTGGACAAACGTGGTATCGACCATAGAAGTGATCGCATCTATTTTGCACAATTGTTGGGGATGTCTGATAATTTGACATTCAACCTATCTGAGTCAAACTACAATGTAGCAAAATATATGCCTTATGGTCCAATTAAGGCTGTAATGCCGTATTTATTTCGGAGAGCACAGGAAAATACTTCGGTTGCAGGCCAGACAGGTCGCGAACTGGGTTTAATCATAAAAGAAAAACAAAGAAGAAAAGCTAGTCGTTAAGACTAGCTTTTTTTGTAAGTTTGCAGACTTAAAATTTAGATATGTCACCTGAATCAATAGCGAAATTTAATAAACTTAATGAAATAGCGGAATCATACGAAGCCTTATTATTTGATGTAGATGGTACATTAGCCGATAATATAAGTGCACATAAAGCAGCCTATGTCGCTACGGCGCTAGAATATGATGTATTATTGGATGATGGCCTCATCGATGAAACTGCGGGCTGGCCTACTGTCGCGGTTGCAAAAGAAATTTGTATTCGCTATAATAAATCTTTTGATGTTCAAGAATTTTCAACTCGTAAATCAGCGATTTTTATAGAACGTTTTATTCAGGAAACCCAACCTATAGACTATGTTGTCGAACATTTAAAATTTCAAATTGGCAAAAAACGTATTGCAGCGGTATCGGGAGGATCTAGATCGACTCTAAATATCACCCTAACAGTACTTGATGTATTGGATAAATTGGAAACTTTGGTATGTGCGGGTGACACGCCTCATGGCAAACCCTCTCCAGAACCTTTTCTTTTGGCAGCGGAGAGATTGCAGATAGCTCCATCAAAATGTTTAGTTTATGAAGATGGAGTACCTGGAGTGCAGGGCGCTTTGGCTGCAGGAATGGGTGCTGTACGTATTGACCAGATTTAAAAGCTGGTCACCACTTTCAGACCTCCGTTGGTATAGTTAAAATCGGTAGACTTAAGTCCGCCAACAGGAAGTTTTACAAATGGTTCGACTGCTACAGACAATTTCTTTCCTACCTGCATCTTTTTACCAACAGAGAAATTGACAAATCCATTAAACTCGTTTGTATTGACCGCATTCCCCTTAAAGGATTGTTTCATATTTTCTGGTGCGTAAACTGCATTTCCATTATCTGCCGCAGTATTCTCATTTATTCCATTGACAAAATAATTTTCTTGCGTTTGATCCAAAACACCTATGTAAGATACACCAACGGAAGTATAGAAACTCTTCGTGACATGATAGCGTACATCTACGGGTATATCAATGGTCAAAAGTTTATTATTTACTGCACTTAATTCTTTATTTGGAGCTTGCTGTTTGGCCAATAGCAATGATTCATCATGTCTGACGATCGAATTATTGGATACAACTGCATTATAGGAGATATTTGCGGATTGCACAGCGCTTAAATTATCTTGACGATTTGCACCTGCACCATATTGTTGCATAGAAACTCCCGATCGAATACTGATTTTATCCGTGACTTGATATGCTAGACTTAAACCACCACCTAAGCTCATCTTATCCACAGTCGAAGACGGGGATACAAAGGCTCCTATCTCCCACTTTTTAATCGCTGAAGCAAAATCATGCTTTGCTGCATTACCAGGATATAAGGACCCGAGGTTTTCAAGTTTTTCAGCAATGGAACGAGTACTCTCGTTAGTGTTATTGACACTGCTATTGGTTACTAAATTATGATCCTTTACTCCCTCTCTCTTTGTTTCTACAACTTCTTTAATCGTTGAAGGTTGAGGATCTATAAAATCATTTCTTTGATCATGATTATTGAAAGTAGGAGTTGAAAAACTCAAGTCATGTCCAGCAGTAAGCATGTTATGCTCATCATGACCTATGGTACGAACAGGACTTTGATCAGTAGAATTGGAATTGGCTTCTGTACGATTTTTCTGCGGATCACTGAATGACCATGTCGGAGAATCGATTGTTGTATCTAAATCATCCTTTTGCTGAACCAGTTTTTCTGTTATTTTTAGATGTGCAACACCAGGTAAATCTTCCTGAGGTAGATGTCTTAGATATAAAAATGAAGCGCTGGCAATACATAATACTGCTGCAGCTGCACTCCAATACTTCCAATTAACTTGCTTTTTTGAAACAAGAGTAGTATGATCTGACGCAAATTTTTCCCAAGCCCCTTCTAAATAAGGAAGCTCATGAGCTTTCATTTTATCGACGATGTCGTCTATCAATTCCTTATCTTTTTCTTTTGTCATCTTAGTAACTACTTCTTATTATTTAAATTCCTGTCCTATCTTATTCTGTTCCAAATAAAGCATCCTTAGTTTTTGCTTTGCTCGAGTAAGATAAGTACGGGAGGTGCTATCGGGAATTAATAACTGCTTTGCAATTTCATCATGTGAAAAACCTTCAATCTCATATAAATTGAAGATAATACGTTGCAATTCAGGCAATGAATCTAATAACTTCATGATATCGCTAACCTCTAAATTACTTGAATTGTAAACCATGGGAACATGTATACTATTTTCTGCCACATCTTCTAATGAAATCATCTG
Organism: Sphingobacterium sp. UBA6320; assembly: GCF_002440335.1. NCBI lineage: Bacteria > Pseudomonadati > Bacteroidota > Sphingobacteriia > Sphingobacteriales > Sphingobacteriaceae > Sphingobacterium > Sphingobacterium sp. UBA6320. The sequence goes on from NZ_DJTA01000012.1 coordinate 68,017, forward strand.
CTTTTTTGATCGCAGAAAATCAATGGATATGTTGGCTGCAATTCTACCGATCCATGATCGAAATGATTTTTCTAACACTTCTTCTTCAACCAAATGATTAAAAGAATCTAAACGTCTGAAAATTCGTATAAATGCCTCATTTGTTAACTCTTCTGCATCTACATCGGATTTGACATAGCGAATAATGATAGCCATTAAGTATCCATAGTACTTTTTATAGACAAAAGCCTTCCCCTGCTCACGACCACGCAAACACTCATCCAGTGCACCTTTCAGTGTTTCTTGCTTTCCCTTTTTAAAGTATGATTGTATAATGCTCACTCAAATAAGACTATATTAATTTGCTAATCTTCATCTAAAATAATACTTTCTAAATTAAGATTCTAAAAGTCTTTATTTCAATTTCTGTCATGCTATTTATTAAGTACAGTTTAATAACGATCTCCAATAACATTATGCTACAGGATTATTTTATAAAATATAAAATAGTTTGAGCTCCTATAAATGCAAAAAAAAAGCTATTTTTGTCTGATTTTTATATTATTTAATCCTTACCAATGAGTACTGTATTATCCGAACAGGAACAATTAAGAAGACAGGCATTGCAATCTCTTGTGGATTTGGGTATCGACCCCTATCCGGCTGAAGAGTTTGAGATCAGTGCAAATGCTGCTGATATATTAAAAAATTACGATAGAGATAAGCTTAACTATAAGAATATAAGCATTGCGGGACGTATCATGAGCCGTCGTGTCATGGGAAATGCTTCATTTTTCGAAATTCAAGATAGTTCAGGCCGTATTCAAGCTTATATAAAACGTGATGACATCTGTCCTGATGAGGATAAAACGATGTATAATGTCGTTTTTAAAAAATTATTAGATATTGGTGACATCGTTGGAATCAAAGGCTATGTTTTTACAACTCAAACGGAAGCAATCTGTGTTCACGTTGAAAAATTAACAGTATTATCGAAGTCATTACGCCCTCTTCCAATTGTAAAAACTGCAGAAGGAAAAACATACGATGCTTTTACAGATCCGGAATTACGCTATAGAATGCGATACGTAGATCTTGTTGTTAATCCGCAAAATAAAGAGATTTTCGTCAAAAGAACGAAGTTGTTTAGCGCTATGCGTAACTTCTTTAATGAAGCAGGTTATATGGAGGTGGAAACTCCAGTTCTTCAGTCTATCCCTGGGGGTGCAGCAGCACGTCCATTTATAACGCATCATAATGCTTTAGATATGCCTCTATATTTGCGTATCGCAAATGAATTGTATCTGAAACGATTGATCGTGGGTGGTTTTGATGGTGTTTACGAATTTTCAAAAAACTTCAGAAATGAAGGAATGGATCGCACACACAATCCAGAATTTACAGCAATGGAAATTTATGTAGCTTATAAAGACTACAACTGGATGATGAAGTTTACAGAACAATTGTTAGAACACTGTGCAATTGCTGTAAATGGAACAACGAAAACGACATTCGGTGAACATGAAATCGATTTCCGTGCCCCTTATAAAAGGATTACTATGGCCGATTCAATTAAGGAATTTACAGGTTTTGATATCACTGGAAAATCTGAACAAGAAATTTTTGAAGCGGCTAAAGACATGGGAATTGCGGTGAACAACACCATGGGCAAAGGAAAATTAATTGATGAGATTTTTGGCGAAAAATGTGAAGGAAACTATATTCAACCGACGTTTATCACAGATTATCCAAAAGAAATGTCTCCATTGACTAAAAAGCACCGGGATAATCCAGAGATTACTGAACGTTTTGAATTGATGGTGTGTGGTAAAGAAATCGCTAATGCTTATTCTGAGTTGAATGACCCTATTGATCAGCGTGAGCGTTTTGAAGCTCAAATGGCATTATCCGCTCGTGGAGATGATGAAGCCATGTTTATCGATCAGGACTTTTTACGTGCACTGGAATATGGTATGCCTCCAACCTCTGGTTTAGGTATTGGTATGGATCGTTTAATCATGTTCCTAACCAATAATGCTTCTATTCAGGAAGTATTATTCTTTCCTCAAATGCGTCCAGAAAAGATTACGACAGTTGCTTCAACTGAAGATTATATAGCACTAGGAATTCCAGCTGAATGGGTGCCTGTATTACAAAAAATGGGTTTTAATACAATCCCTGAATTGAAAGACGCTAACCCAAACAAAGTTTTTAACGACTTAGGCGGAATGCGTAAAAAAATGAAATTAGAAATCGCAATGCCAACCAAAGACGAGGTGTTGGCTTGGTTTTCTTAAATCACGATTTAACCTATAAGGGTGCGATTATTAGCTTAATAATCGCACCCTTTTTATTTGAACTCTAATTTGATACATTCATGTCATTCGACAGTAATTGTTCCACAAACAAGACGATATCCAATAAATAAAGAGAAAAAGCATTTACCTATTTCATTATTTAATCCTATTTTTATAAGGATAAACATTAAAAATGAAAAATATACTTTCCATAGATGGGGGTGGGATTAGAGGTATAATACCAGCTTTAGTATTAGTGGTATTAGAAGAAATTCTTCAAAAAAAATGTAATGATCCTGATGCTCGAATTGCCGAATATTTTGATTTTATAGCGGGTACAAGTACAGGTGGTATTTTGGCCTGTATCTTATTATACCCTAGTGATGAAAATCCTTTAAAACCTAAATTTTCTGCTAAAGAGGCGCTCAATCTCTACGTTTCTCACGGTAGTGATATTTTTAAAACGACAAAATGGAGAAAATTTTTAAGCGAATTTGGCTTGGTAAGCGAATTGTATTCTGCTACTGCGCTTGAGAGTGTATTGCAACAATATTTTGGAGAAACGAAACTCAGTCAACTCATCAAGCCATGTATCATCACGGCGTATAATATAGAGCTCCGAAAGAATCATTTTTTTAGGCAACAAAAAGCGATCACGCATGGTACAGCCCGCGACTTCTATTTAAAAGACGTTTGCCGAGCGACCTCAGCTGCTCCTACCTATTTCTCTGTTGCTGAAATCTACTCCATAGCGGGAACGAGATATCCATTGGTAGATGGTGGGATGGTGGCTCAAAATCCATCCATTTGTGCTTTGCTGGAGGTGATGAAGGCTTTTGAAGATACGGAAATAAACGATTTATTTATGGTTTCTTTAGGCACAGGTATAGCAAAGACGGCCTATAATTATGAACATTTTAAGAAAAAATTAGCTATTCAGATCGGACCTGCCTTGGTGGATATCATGACTAGCGCCTCTTCTGAAAGCACAGAGTTTTTTATTGAACAATTATTCAAGTTTAATCGAAAATCAAAAAATTATGTTCGTTTAGAACCTACAAATATGTCAAGTGTCGAATCTTCTATGGATGCAGCTTCCCAAAACAACATCCAAAAGCTCATCTCTCTGGCAGATAGACTCATGAGTGAAAATGAAAATCAACTGAACCGGATCGTAGATCACTTGATCAAAGAAAATAATGCTAAAAACAAGAAAAATCCGTGGTCGAAGTTGATGGATAGGTTGTAAAAGTTTACATTTACGCATATTTTAAATCAATATGGCACTAAATATCGTTTGGATCTCCTTTTTTGTTATTGCATTCATTGTTGCTTTGATCAAGCTCATTTTTTTTGGTGATACCGATATTTTCATGAAAATAATCAATGGCATGTTTGACAGTGCTAAAAATGGGGCTGAAATTTCGTTAGGGCTAGTTGGTATGATGACGTTTTGGTTGGGTATCATGAAAGTTGGTGAAAAAGCAGGTATGATTACATTGTTTGCTAAAGCGGTTAATCCTTTTTTTAGTAAGTTGTTTCCTGGGATTCCAAAAAATCATCCTGCGAATGGTTCTATTATCATGAATTTTTCTGCGAATATGCTTGGTTTGGATAATGCCGCCACGCCCGTTGGACTTAAGGCAATGCAAGAACTACAGGAACTCAATCCTGAAAAAGAAACAGCAACTAATGCACAAATCATGTTTTTGGTTTTAAATACGGCTGGTATTGCATTAATTCCTACATCAGTCATTGCACTACGGATGGCTAATGGCGCTGCTAATCCTGCTGATATTTTTATTCCAGCCTTAATCGGAACATTTATTTCCTTTATATCTGGTATGGTAGCTGTTGCTTTTTTTCAAAAAATCAACTTATTTAAATTACCTATACTCATTTTTTTAGGGAGCTTTGTTGTTTTAATGGCTGCATTATATTTTGGTTTAAATGGCTTACCTCCTGAAAAAATTGAAATTGTTACTGGATTAATTGGTGGCGTTTTAATCTTTTCTATTATCATCTTATTTATCGTTTATGGTGCATTTAAGAAACTAAATGTATACGATGCTTTTATTGATGGGGCTAAAGATGGGTTTAAAACTTCTATTATGATTATTCCTTTTTTAATCGCTATTTTAGTTGCTATTTCTGCTTTTAGGACTACTGGATGTATGGATTATCTTGTAAATGCAATCGGGGCATGCTTTGCTTATTTTGGTCTAGACACGCGTTTTGTGCCAGCACTTCCGGTTGGATTGATGAAAACGTTAAGTGGCGGTGGTGCAAGAGGTCTTATGGTAGATGTGATGCAAGCGTACGGGGCTGATTCGTTTCAAGGTAGACTGGCAAGTGTTATCCAGGGATCTTCTGAAACAACTTTTTATGTTCTGGCTGTCTATTTTGGTTCTGTCGGTATTAAAAATACCCGACACGCTCTTATATGTGGCTTGATTGCTGATTTGGTGGGTTTGATCGCGGCTATTATTTTAGCCTATATCTTTTTTGGTTAAATTTTTCAATATTTATTTAGATGATAAAAACAATTGCTTTAATCGCGCACGATGGTAAGAAACCAGAAATGGTTGCTTTTGTAAAGGATCATATCGAGTTTTTAAGAAAGGCACATTTGGTCGCAACTGGTACAACTGGTTCTTATGTGAAACAAACAGGGCTTGAAGTGGAGCTAAAGTTAAGCGGTCCTATGGGTGGTGATGCACAAATTGCTGCTCTTGCTGCGGAAGGAAAGGTGGATGGTATCATCTTTTTTAGGGATCCACTTGGTAAACATGCTCATGAACCAGATATTCAAATGTTAATGCGGGTCTGCGATTTATATAATGTTCCACTGGCAACCAATCCAGCGACTGGAAGCCTGATCATCGAAGGGCTATTGGAAGATGAATAAGGATTTAAAAAACTTTAAATTCATACTATCCTAATTATTATTTATATTTAGAAATATGAACGATAACGAGATCTTGGTAACGATTGGCGATATTCCTTATACAACAACCATTACACATGGGAAAAATACCTTGATTGCTGATGAGCCACAAGAACTAGGTGGACAGGATAAAGGGGTTAATCCTCCTGCCCTATTACTATCTGCAATAGGCTCATGTAAGGCAATGACAGTAAAAATGTATGCCGATCGTAAAAAATGGAAATTGGAAGAGGTCAATATTAAACTTTCCTATGAAACTTTAAAAAGTGAATTACAACAAACAACCTATATAAAATGTCACCTCTCTTTTAAAGGAGAATTGGATCAGGAGCAAAAAGATCGTCTGCTACAGATCGCAGAAAAATGTCCTATTCACAAAATTTTGTCTAATCCAATTATCATTTCTTCTAATTTGATCTAAAAAAATCGATTAGAATTTTTGATTATATCCATCAGATGCTATATTTGTCGCCACAAAGAATCTATGAACATGCAAAATGAACAGCACACTCCAATTGACTCTCCTTTTACTTCAATAAAAAGAGAAAATTGGAAAAAACTGAATGGTCACTTGAAGCACAAATTTTCGCAACACGATTTGGATCAATTGCATGCACTCAATGAGCCTTTGAACGCTGAAGAAATTGAAGATGTATATTTTCCGCTAAGTCATCTTTTGGGTATTCATATTGAACGTTTTCAGGACTTGCATAAAAGTACAAACCATTTTTTTGAAAAAAATGAAAGTACACTTCCATTTATTATTGGTATTGCAGGTTCTGTTGCTGTTGGAAAAAGTACGACTGCCCGTGTACTACAACGGGTTTTGAGCTTACTTCCTAATAAGCCAAAAGTAGATTTAGTAACGACCGATGGATTCTTGTATCCTAATCATATCTTAAATGAGCGAGATATCATGAATAGAAAGGGCTTCCCTGAGAGTTACGATGCTAAAAAATTAATACAATTTTTATCGGCGATAAAATCAGGTATGGGATCCCTTTCGGTCCCCTTATATAGTCATCTTGAATATGATGTCTTACCGGACGATCAACAACAATTGATAGATCATCCGGATATCCTTATTGTTGAAGGGATCAATGTACTGCAAGTCAATTCGCAAAGACCAAGAAAAGGACACAGTGTTTTCGTTTCTGATTTCTTTGATTACTCCATTTACGTTCATGCCAGTGAGAAAAATCTATTAGAGTGGTATACCAATAGATTTGAGTCTTTACGACGTACAGCTTTCCAAAATCCAGCATCTTTTTTTCATCGCTATGCCGATATGAACGCAGAGGAGAGTATTCAGATGGCGCATCAAATCTGGAATGAGATCAACAAACCAAATCTAATACACAATATATTGCCGACTCGATATCGAGCAGATCTGATCTTAGAAAAAGGTAGTCATCATTTTGTTAAAAATGTAAAAGTTCGCAAAATCTAGTCTTCTCTAGAGCGAAATAATAACATTTCATTTAAGATTTCATTTTGAATCTGATGATGTAACTTATTGCTGCTGGATATGGTTGTCAGTTCAATTTTATATTTAACAAAATCCTTGCCCACTTCAGCGACTTTTATTTTAAATAAATCATTCCAAATAATGTTGCTATTTACTTTGAGCAGCGGTTTCAAATGGTTTTCAAAAGAAGTAATCTCAAGAGGTTTTTCTAAAGGAAGCTCAAACTTGACAATGAGCTTATTGGACTTTTGAGATGACTTATTCACCATAGTGGACGTAAATATCAGATTATTAGGAATTAAAACCACATCATCATCTTCATCCCTAACAACAATATTGGCTAAGGTAATATCAACGATCTTACCTTGATAATTGCTGATTTTAATATGATCTCCAATAGAAAATTGGTCAGAGAACATGACCAATAATCCACTTATCATATTGGTTATATACTCCCTAAAGATAACGGCTATCGCCATCGCGACAATGGTCATACTAGTAATGAATTCCTTTGGATCAATACCCAATGCAATCATAACCGTAACCACAATCATAGCAGCATTGAGCACACGCGCAACGCGTGAGATACCTAAAACAAAATTACCTCTGACATCGTGATTTGCATGTTTACGATTGTATAGCGAAACAATTAAAAATCGTCCAATAGAAATAAGCAGATTGGCAGTCAAAAATGTGTTTAAAGCATAAGCGAAATGTAGTATAATACGATTTTGTTCATAAAATGAAGCTAAACCAACAAATGAGTAGCTTAAGGCTAGCCAAAGAATGCAACGAACGACGAATGATAGGGACAATTTATTTTTAACCATTTAAATCTGATTTTCTTGAGGAACTAAACTAATCATTTTTCAATCAATATAGAAAAATGATACACCTAAAATTAAGTATATTTGCAGTAGACCAGCGGTCGAAAAAGTATGAAGGAAGAAACAACAACTGTAGAACTTACTGTAACTGGGATGCATTGCACGAATTGTGCAATAGCCATACATCAATATTTAGAGAAAAAGGATGCTAAAGATATATTTGTGGACTTTGCTTCAGATGAAGTGAAATTTTCAGGTATCGCACAAGAAAGTCTTACAGAAATAACCAAAGGTATAGAAAACTTAGGCTTCCATGTCGTAACCGATGAAGCGCCGAAAGAGCATTTTTACAAAAAAATAGAAACTAAATTTTGGTTCAGTCTGATTTTTACGATTCCATTATTTGCCCATATGTTTATCCATCACCCCTTGTTGCATGATCCTTATGTACAACTTGGGCTATGTATTCCTGTATTCTTACTTGGTTTCTTTCATTTTGGCAAAAGTGCATTTTTTTCCTTAAGGAATGGAATGCCAAATATGGATGTGCTTATATTTATAGGGTCGTCGGCAGCATTCACCTACAGTCTCATCGGTACCATCCAGCAGCTGGGCCCTGATTATATGTTTTATGAAACATGTGCTACGATTATTACTTTAGTTCTTTTAGGAAACTTGCTAGAAAAGAAGTCTGTCAAAAAAACAACCTCAGCAATTGGAGATCTCATCAAAATTCAAAATGTGAATACGACCAGAATCTCAGGTGAACATGAAGAAATAATACATACGAAAGATGTCAAACAGGGAGATGTTCTACTCATCAGATCAGGAGATCTCATCCCTGTCGATGGTGATATTTTATCTGGGGATGGGTTTGTCAATGAAGCTATGATTACGGGGGAAAGTCTACCTGTATTTAAAAAGAAATATGATAGCGTTATTGGAGGAACAACTTTAACAGATGGTAACTTTAAGATAACAGCGACTAAAGTAGGTCGTAAAACGGTACTTTCACAGATCATCTCCTTGATCAAAGATGCGCAATCAAAGAAACCTCCTATTCAAAAGCTAGGTGATAAAGTTGCCTCTTATTTTGTACCCTTAGTGGTTGTCATAGCGGTATTCACATTTTTCATCACGTATTTTATTGCTGAAATTTCATTGCAACAGTCGTTAATGAATGCCATTGCTGTACTTGTCGTCTCCTGCCCCTGTGCTATGGGGTTAGCAACTCCAACGGCAATCATGGTTGGATTGGGCAGAGCTGCAAAAATGGGAATATTAATCAAAGGAGGTGATACGATCGAAGAAATGTCAGAATTGAAGTATATGGTATTTGATAAAACAGGTACTTTGACAACGGGCGATTTTAATATTAAAGCAATCCAAACTTTTGGTATCGAACAAAAGCAAGTTGAATCTATTATCGCCCAATTAGAAAGTTATTCGAATCATCCTATTGCAACCTCTATACGCCAACATATGACAGAGGTGAAAGCATACCGCATCATCTTTCAAGATGTCAAAGAGATTAAAAGCGAAGGCATCTATGCAACAGATACCAACAACAATGCATACAAACTGATCAATGCACGATTAGGAAAAGTTGATTATTCAAACCGTTATGACTTGATATTATCTATCAATGACGTTGTTGTTGCGGGACTGGTTATTGAAGATCAAATAAAACCTTATGCAAAAGAATTGATTCAGGCGATTAAAGCTAAAAACATTATACCCGTCATACTGAGTGGCGACCGCAAAACTAAATGTGATCAAGTGGCTCAAAAACTGGGAATAGCAGAAGTTTATTCTGACCGCAATCCAGAAGAAAAATTAAACATCATCAATCAACTAAAAAAAACTGGTATCACCGCCATGGTTGGAGATGGAATTAATGATGCCCCTGCCCTAACCACAGCTCATGTTGGCATCTCTTTGGGAGATGCAAGTCACATTGCCATTCAATCGGCAAAAATTATCTTATTGAACTCTGATCTAAAATCCATTGAGAATCTATTACTTATTGGTCGACATACCTTACAAACAATCAAAGAAAATTTATTTTGGGCTTTTGCTTACAACATCGTGGCAATACCACTTGCAGCGATGGGATTTTTAGGTCCTATGCTGGCGGCATTCTCTATGGCATTTTCAGATGTAATTGTGATTGGCAATTCACTTCGACTACGTTTTAAAAAATTAAGATAGAGAGCAACTGTGATTAGATTTTGATTTTAAAATCAATAAAAAAATAGACTATTTTTTTCACTATCTTGAACCTCAAAACATTCGCTTTTGAGGTTATTTTTTTGTAACTTCGCATGCGTAGCAATCCGTGTAGACGGCATTGTTTAATAGTTTTATCGAAACCAAATTAATATGGCTGAAGAAACAGAAAATGATAATAATTTAGTGCCTGCAAACGATCGAATTATTTCGGTAAGTATAGAGGATCAAATGAAAACTGCTTACATTGATTATTCAATGACAGTTATTGTTTCTCGTGCATTACCAGATGCTAGAGATGGCATGAAGCCTGTACACCGTCGTGTTCTTTATGGCATGTTGGATTTAGGTGTTACAAGTAGTAAACCTTACAAGAAGTCGGCACGTATCGTTGGTGACGTTTTAGGAAAATACCATCCACATGGTGATACTTCCGTATACGATGCAATGGTGCGTCTCGCGCAAGATTGGAACATGCGCTATCCTTTAGTGGACGGGCAGGGTAACTATGGTTCAGTCGATGGAGATCCACCTGCAGCAATGCGTTATACAGAAGCAAGATTGAAAAAAATTGCTGAGGAGATTTTATCGGATATTAATAAAGATACAGTTGACTATCAGTTGAACTTTGATGACTCTTTGCAAGAGCCAACAGTATTACCTACCCGTATTCCTAATTTATTAGTAAACGGAGCATCAGGTATCGCAGTTGGTATGGCGACAAATATGGCGCCGCACAACTTGACAGAAGTCATTAATGGTACAGTTGCTTATATTAATAACCGCGATATCGACATTCCAGAATTAATGCAATACATCAAAGGCCCAGATTTCCCTACTGGTGGTTTGATATATGGTTATTCGGGAGTGCAAGATGCTGAAAATACAGGTCGTGGTCGTGTGGTCATGCGTGCAAAAACCGAAATTGAAGTATCAAAATCTGGTAAAGAATCAATCGTTGTAACAGAGATTCCGTATCAAATCAATAAAGCGAATATGATTGAACGTACCGCTGAATTGGTTAATGAGAAAAAACTAGAAGGTATTTCAGCTATTCGAGACGAGTCCGATCGTACGGGTTTACGTATTGTCTATGATATCAAACGTGATGCTAATGCAAATGTTGTTCTCAATAATCTATTTAAGTATACTGCTTTACAGACATCGTTTTCAGTAAATAACATTGCACTTGTCAAAGGAAGACCAGTGTTGATGAATTTGAAAGATATGATTCAGGTATTTGTCGATCACCGTCATGATGTAATTACACGCCGGACTCGATTTGAATTATCTGAAGCAGAAAAAAGAGCGCATATATTAGAAGGATATTTAATTGCACTAGATCATTTAGATGAGGTTATTAAACTTATCCGTGCTTCTGCGACTCCTGAAGATGCCCGCGTAGGTTTAATGGAGAAATTTGGTTTATCAGATCTCCAAGCTCGTGCTATTCTAGATATGACGCTTCGTCGTCTAACTGGACTGGAACATGACAAAATCAAAGAAGAATATGCTGAATTAATGAAAACAATCGAATACTTAAAATCTGTTCTAGCAGACGAAGGTCTTCGTATGCAAATCATTAAGGATGAATTGATCGAAATCAGAGAGAAATATGGTGACGAACGTAGATCGGTTATCGTACACTCGGCTGAAGATATGCGTATGGAAGATTTTATTGACGATGAAGAAATCGTGATTACAATCTCTCACAATAGTTATGTAAAACGTACTCCACTTACTGAATATAAACGTCAAGGTCGTGGTGGACGTGGATCTATCGGTTCAACTACACGTGAAGAAGACTTTACGGAACACATCATTACAGCTTCGGCACATAATTACATGTTGCTATTTACAGAATCTGGACGTTGTTTCTGGCTTCGTGCATTTGAGGTACCGGAAGGAAGCAGAACTTCTAAAGGTCGTGCTTTACAGAATATCATCAATATTCCAAAAGACGAAAAAATTAAGGCCTACATTTTAGTGAAGAATTTAAAAGACCAGGAATATCTGGAGAATAATTTCATCATTATGTGTACTAAGAAAGGTACAATTAAGAAAACATCTTTAGAAGCTTACTCTCGCCCTCGTGCTAATGGTATTAATGCTATTAACATCAACGAAGGAGATCAATTATTAGAAGCTTGTTTAACGAGTGGCACTAGCGAAATTGTAATGGCATTACGCTCTGGACGCGCTATTCGCTTCAACGAGTCTACGGTTAGACCAATGGGAAGAACAGCTACTGGTGTCCGTGGTATCACTTTGGGTAGTGAAACTGATGAAGTAATTGGTATGATTAGTGTAGATGATCCAGAGACTACGGTACTTGTTGTTTCGGAAAAAGGTTATGGTAAACGTACTGACATCGAAGATTACCGCGTTACAAACCGTGGTGGTAAAGGTGTGAAAACAATTAGCGTTACAGAAAAAACAGGTAGTTTAGTGGCGGTAAAAGGTGTTAACGATACTGAAGATTTGATGATCATCAATAAATCAGGAATTGTTATTCGTATTTCAGTAGAACAACTAAGAGTAATGGGACGTGCTACACAAGGTGTACGTTTGATTAATCTAAAAGGTGATGATGAAATCGCATCTATTACTAAAGTAGATCGAGAAGAAGAGGAAGAAGAAGTGATCGCAGATGAAGATGGTGAAATGCCAACAACAAAAGATGGCGAAGCTTCGACTGAAATAACAGAAACCGATCAAGACGAAAAATCTGAATCTAACGAAGAATAAAATAGAATGAGAGCATTATTGACATCATTAATACTGTCAGCTTCAAGTTTAACTGTTGTTGCCCAATCCAATATCAAGGAGGGCAGCAACAGTTTTGCACTTTATACGCAAACTGGAGATATAAAACATCTTGAAAATGCACGAAAATTTAGTGATGCTGCATTTAAAACTCGAAAAGATTCATCTTCTGTTCGGAATAATATTTTAAGAGGATTAGTTTATAGTTCCTTTGCTGTGGCAGATTCAACAAGAAAACAGAAATATACCCTCGACCCTATTGATGAAAGTCTAAATACATTAAAACTGATCAATAGCAAAAAGGCTTATAAAAATTTTCCAACTGAAGTTGACTATATCAAACAAAATTTAGCAACGTCTTTAATTTACAAATCAAATATTGATTTGAAAAATAACAAGTTTGATGAAGCTTACAAAGGATTTCTTAAAGTAGATTCTCTTGGTTTTAAAAATGCTGACTTAAAATTTAATTTAGCAACGCTAGCGGTAAGTAGCAAAAGATATCCTGATGCCATTAAATACTATAATGAGTTAATCAAACAGGATTCTCGCAAAGCGCAATATTATCTGGAACTAGCGGCGGTATACGAGAAAATTGGCACCAAACAAGATGAACTTAACACATTGACAGCTGGTCGTCAACAATTTCCTCAAAATAAAGAGATTCTTTTTAAGCTAATCGATATTTATGCTAAAAATGAATCTTATGACGCTGTTTTGCCTATCATTGATGAAGCGATCAAATTGGAACCTGAAAATGTGGAGCTAAATTATCTAGCTGGATATGCATATGAAGACGCTAAAGATATTCGAAATGCAAAACAATATTACAACAAGGTTTTGCGTTTAGATGCTAATAATTATCCATCAAATTTAGCTTTAGGACTTATTTATTTGAAAGATTTCCTAAAGTCTAAAACAGACGAAGATAGACAATATGCACAAGCATATCTGCTGAAAGCAAATGAAATTAAACCATATGATGTTAATGCACTTAAAGCCCTATCTACTTACTACAATGCGATAGAAGATTTTGTACAATTAGATCGTGTGAATATATTATTAAATCAATTAACAGTTAATTAGAGATGAACATTAAATCATTATTATTATTGGCAGCTATTGCATCGGCAGGAACATCTGTGTATGCACAAAAAAATAATGTTAATAAAGCAAAAACGGGTATAGCCAAATTTGAAGAACTGAAAGGCGCAGGTACTCCACAATTAGCTTTGCCAAATTTAAAAACTGCACAAGAAGCTATTGATCTTGCTGTTGTTCATGACAAGACAAAAGATAATGCCGAGGCTTGGACGATCTATTCTTTAGTATATGCTAATTTAGCTAATTTGGATAAATCTACGGAAGCTGCAAAAAAAGCAGAAGATGGAATTGCTAAAGCTAAATCTTTGGATACTGATGGTGCAAATAAAGATAATATACGTGTGTCGGAGCAAGTATTAGGTCAATATAATTTTAATATCGGTGCTGAAGAATATCAAGGTCAAAAATATAAAGAAGCTTATGACTCTTTTGAAAAAGCTTTGACATATTTACCAGGTGATACCACATTAATTTACTATGGCGGTATTTCTGCATTACAGGTGAATGATTACGGTAAAGCAATTGCAAAATATAAGCAATTGATTCCTGTGAAAGAATTTTCTTCTCACAAACAGGTAGTGGTAGATCTTCCAAAATTATATTTATCAGCAAAAGATACAACTTCAGCATTAGAATATGCTGCTAAAGCGGTAGAATTATATCCTGAAGATAATGCTGCGGCAGTTCAAAATATTGAGTTTAACTTGATTACTGGACGTGAAAAGGAAATTTTAGCTGGTATCACGGCACAATTAGCAAAGGATCCAAATAATAAAAGTTTAAATTATTATTTAGGTATTGCTAATTCTGCAAATAAAAATGACGCTGCTGCTATCGAGGCTTATAAAAAAGCACTAGCTATTGATCCTGATTATTTTGAAGCAAATACCAATATCGCGATTACAATGATGAACGGTGTTCGTGAAAAATTGAATATTTTGAATAATGATAGATCATTGAGTCAAGCAAAATACAATGAAGGGGTTGCTAAGATTAAAGAAGAGATAAAACCTGCATTAGTATATTTAACAAAAGCAGTGGAGCTGCAACCTAAGAATGTTGATGCTTTAACAAATCTAAAAAACTATTACGTTTTCATGCAAGATGAAGCAAAAACTTCAGAAATTACAGCTAAAATCAATGCTTTAAACTAACATTGAAGATTGATACAGAAGAGGGGATTGCTAATTACAGCAATCCCCTTTTTTTTGTGCAGTTATTAAAAATTTCATATTATATGCAAAATTTAAAATAAAACTTGAATCTCAATAAATAACTCTGCATAAAGGACCAAATTACTTTTTAAAACCTTTAACTTAAATTAACATCATTGAAAAAAATATTTGTTACCTTTATACAAATAATAAATTAATCAATTTAAGCTCTGTATGTAAATTTAGTTTTACCATTATTTTTAACCAGAGTTAAACGATCTCAATGAAAACAACAATTAAATTTAATAATGTTAACACATTATTTTCCAAATCTTTAAAGGAAAGAATTAACGACTACTTCAAAACTAATAAAATTCAAAAAACAGGAGAAAAAAGAGTATTAACAAAAGCAATTATCCTGTTTTTAACGGCTATATCTTTCTATATCATATTAGTTGTCATTCAACCTCATTGGTTAATCAGTGTTGTTGTTTTAATATTGTTAGGTATTAACTTTGCTGCGATTGGATTCAATGTGATGCATGATGCCGGTCATGATACTTTTTCTAACAGTAAAAAACTAAACAGCGCTTTGTCTTACAGCCTTAATCTTATGGGCGGCAATATATATTTTTGGAAACTAAAACATAATATAGCACATCATACTTATACCAATATTGAAGGTGAAGACCATGATATTGATATTAAATTTATGCGTGTGCACAAAGACCAAGAGTTAAAGAAGCACCACTCCTATCAAAAGTATTATTTTATGCTTTTATACAGTATATCTTATTTAGCGTGGATATTTTACCAAGATTATGAAAAATATTTTCTTGAAGCTATGGGTAGCAGAAAAAAATCATTTGACTTCCCTTTACGCGAAAAAGTAATATTTTGGGTAAGTAAAGTTGTTCATCTTAGCATTTTTATTGTTATCCCTGTTTTAGTTGTTGGTTGGGTGCCTACTTTAGTGGGATTATTGATATCGGGCATTGCATGTGGTATATGTTTGGCAACAGTTTTCCAACTGGCTCACGTCGTAACAGAAACAGAATTTGTTGCTTTAGAACAGACAACAGATCCAACTAAAATGGAAAATGAATGGATGATCCATCAATTGAGCTCAACAGCAAATTTTGCTACAAAAAATAAGTTTTTGACTTGGATATTAGGTGGTCTAAATTATCAAGTGGAACATCATTTATTCCCAAAGATAAGTCACATACATTATCCAGCCATTAATAAATTGGTGAGAGAAACTTGTCAAGAGTTTAATGTTAAATACTTGGAATATAAAACATTAAATTCGGCTTTTAAATCACATGTTAATGTGATACAGTCCATGTCAAGATAAATAAATTTAAAGATATTCAAAAAGGCTAATCTTAATCGGTTAGCCTTTTTTTTATCTAAACCTGATCTTACTTAATGAGTATTTTATACTGAAAAAACATGATCGATCATAAGGTGGGAAATAGTCGTGATCGACAGCAGAATAAAGCTTATAACCGTGTCTATTTTCACCTTAAATTAGATATCCTAACCCTATCTTATTGTTTCTCCATTCTAATAAATCAATTGGCAAAAATAATATAACATCCCAGAAAGAACATCATATATCTTTCTTTAAGATCCAGATTAATCGGTATTAAAAAAGCCGTTGCAAGTATTGCAACGGCTTTAAGAAATATAATTATGTATTTGTATTCGAGCTTAGAAAGTGAATTTAACAGAAGCATTCCATGTACGTCCCCATCCCATCAACACGTAGTTTGAAGTATCAATGCCTTTCCAGTATGTGGCACCTGCTTTAGACTCAACATTTGAAGTAGCTTCAGAAATATACAACTTGTCCAAAACATTATTCATATTAACACGGAAACTGATCGCATTTTTCTCACTCACAGCAACTCTATAAGATATACCCGCATCTAACAGATCATAATTCGGTAATTTCATTGTAGGTGTATTACTCGGTAATGCACCGTATAATCTTTCATATCTTCTGTAATCAGCATCTACAGAAAGACCTTTTATGATGAATACTTTAGCACCAGCTCCGAATGATGTTTGTGCAGCATCACCCACTTTAACACCTGTTAAATCCCTTACTTTATTCTCTAATACAACGCGATCCTCGTTACGGACGATAGTATTGGATTCACCATCATATACCCACTTACCTACTGAACCGAAACCCTTTAATTGTAAGAAAGAAAAAGGACGTGTCAATAATTCCAATTCTACACCTTGGTGATCCTGTTTTACACCATAGTTTGTATTGTAAATAAGACTACCAACTTGAACTAAGTCAGCTCCATATTTATCCACTTCTTTTTGAGTAGCAGTAAAAGAGCTACCAGTTGTACGGTCAGCCCAAGTTGTACGGTACGCATTTACGCTTAAATCAAAATATCTAGAATTATATTTATAACCTAATTCTAATCCTAAGATTTTTTCATTAACAGCATATGGATTAACATCATTTTTGTAGTTCATGAAGATATTGTTCTGGTAAGGTTGACGTGAATAATATCCCGCATTACCAAATAACGTATGACCACCTAATGTATAACTTAATCCTCCTTTAGCATTATATCCAAAATTGTTAACAGATTCTGATTTACCTTCACCGATTTTGTATAAAAATACATCATTACGGCTATTGTGCTGTTGCGATACCGATCCTTGCGCAAATGCTGTGAAACCATCCTTCGCATATTCGATCTGTCCAAACAAACCCGCGTAACGAATAATTTGTTCGTAATCCCAAGCTAAGCGATCTTTAGCATCAGTTGGTTTATCTGACCATGTTTTCCAAGGATTTGTAGAATACTGATTTGAAGTAACGGTCAATCCAGGTAAATTTACATTGTCTTTATGTGATATACTTGGAGCTCCTAATAGATCTGTAACTTGTCTATAGTGCTCTCCTTTGTAGTCTCGTAAATCAAATCCAATATTAAAGTTTAAATTATCGTTTAATTTACGGTTATAGTTAGAAACTACACCATACCATTGGTGATTATTAACATCAGCAGCTAAATAAGGAACTTTTTCTTTAGAAGCATCATTACGTAGTGACTGACCGCCACCACGAGCCATAGAAGCATATACAACCGTTGATAACGATGATTTATCATCAATTGTCCAATCCCAGTTTAAATTAGCAACTGGTTTATGATAATAATTTTTACGTGGGTTAGTCTCTACCCCGTTAATTATTTTTATGTTATCATTATACTTTCTTCCTTCTTTCAAGAAGTTAGATAATTCGGAAGTATAACCTTGATTGTGCCATTGAGGAGCACCTGTCACCATTAGATTTAAGTTGTGCTTCTCGTTTACCTTATAGCCAACAGATAAAAAATAGTTTTGACCAGCACCTTCAGTACCTTTCATGTACCCATTACCTTGCCATCCTGTAACCATTGCTGAGACAGCGAATCCGCTTTTCATTAAACCTGTGTTATAAGCTATGGTTGATTTTACAAACATATCGTTACCGATCGTTGTCTTAATAAAACCACTTTGTTTCATATCTGTCGACTTAGTAACAAAGTTTGTTGTACCACCAACAGAAGAAATCGCTAATTTTGAGGATCCTAAGCCACGTTGAATTTGAACAAGAGAAGCAATATCTGTCAAACCGCTCCAGTTAGACCAAAATACACGACCATTGTCCATACCATTGATCGGTTGACCGTTTAATAAGAAGGCAGTATTAGATTGATCGAATCCGCGAGTGGTCATCGAAGACTCTCCAAAACCACGCGCTTGACTTGTCACATATACAGATGGAGTATTAGCCAAAGTCGCCGTGATATCTTGTGCACCTACTTTTTCTTCAATTTCTTGTTGAGAAATAGTGGAAACAGCAATTGGCGTTTTACGATCTTCAGCAATGTCAATCAAACCACGACCTACCACAACAACTTCACCCAAATTTGTTGAAGATGATTCTGCAAAAACAGGGTCTAAATGTAGTGCTTGACCGGCTTTCAAGAACACATTTTCGTAAACAAGGGGTTTTTGACCAATGTAGGTAACCTCAATTTTGTAAGGCCCTCCTTCTTGAAGATTTACGATGTTAAATTGTCCGTTAGAATCTGCCGATCCGCTGAAGGTGGCTCCGCTTGACTGGTGTGTAACTTTAATGGTTGCACCTGTCGTTGTTTGTCCAGTAGATTGTTTGACAACCCCTGTAACACTACTTGTTGTTGTTTGTGCATGGATTGTGCCATAACTTGCAACAGCAAGAGCAAAAAAAAGTAGAGACTTTTTCATGTAAGATGTGTTTGATATAGTTTTGATGGTGCAAAAGTAAAACTCCCATACCTATTTAACTAATTTTAACATCAATTGCATGTGTTAAAACATGCTTTTTGTTGCGTTAAATTTTAACAAAAACATATAAAAAACGCATATAAGCTAAAAAATAAACAGTATAACATTGCACTTATTATGGATTTGAACATAAATTCCAATCATATATGAATCAATGGCAATTTTGCCAAGAATAAAATTTTGTCCTTTTTGAATAAATTTAAAATTATATGGAATCGGTCGAAAGCAGTTGAAGACAGAAGGAGATATTGAGGTATAATCGTTAAGAAATAAGTATTATATATGTTTATTCTTACAACTCTAAAAGTAAATCTAAAGAATCTTTGTCGCAATAACAATAGATAAAAATAAAAAAGGCTTAAAAATTAATTTAAGCCTTTTCATAAAAACTAATATATTACTTCTTTGGAATTTCCTTCAAGATCTGTTTTACAAATTCCCAGTACTTCTGAACAGAAGAAATAGATACTCTTTCTGCTGGAGAATGGGCTCCCAAGATGGTTGGCCCAAACGATATCATATCCATTTCAGGATAATTTTTACCTAATATTCCACACTCCAATCCAGCATGGCAAGCAACCACTTTTGGTTCCTCCTGATGCTGTTCTACATAAATACGCTTTAATATTTCTAAGATTTCAGAATTTGCATTTGGAGTCCAACCTGGATATGAGCCGGAAAATTCGACGTCAAATCCTGCTAAAGAGAAAGTTGCTTCCAAAGATTGTGCTAAATCTATTTTAGAACTCTCGACAGATGATCTTGTTAAGCATTTGATACTCATTTTACCGTCAGCAACACTAACCTTGGCAATATTATTAGAAGTTTCCACTAAATCGTCGAAATCAGCACTGATCCGATATACGCCATTTTGGGCTGCATAGATCGCATTGATCAGCTGTTCTTGATCATGAGCTGAAATAACTCGGGCGGGAACCTGCGTTAGCTTTTCAATGGTTATCGTCAAACCAGCGTCTACTGTTCTAAATTCAGCTTGAATATCAGCTACTAAAGGTGCTAGATCGGATGCAAAATTATCTTCATGTTCTGAAGACACAATCACTTTGGCAACCGATTCGCGAGGGATTGCGTTACGTAAGCTTCCGCCATTTAAAGTAGCAATCTGTAAACCAAATTCTTCATATGATTTGTACAGCAATCGGTTCATAATTTTATTTGCATTGCCTAATCCTTTGTGAATCTCAATACCAGAATGGCCACCATTAAGTCCTTTTACAGCAATTTCAAAAGCTACTGCCCCGGAAGGACTTGCTTCTTCAACGTAAGATTTAGATGCCGTTACATCAATTCCTCCGGCACAACCAATATCAATTTCATCATCTTCTTCCGTATCTAGATTTAATAAGATTTCGCCTGTTAAAACTCCTCCTTGCAGTCCCATTGCACCAGTCATACCTGTTTCTTCATCAATAGTAAATAAAGCTTCGATAGCAGGATGTACCAAATCTTTTGATGCCAATATAGTCATAATCGTGGCTACACCAATACCATTATCCGCACCTAAAGTGGTTCCATTAGCTTTGACCCAGTCTCCATCAACAAACATATCGATTCCTTGCGTATCAAAGTCAAAATTAGTATCATTGTTTTTCTGATGTACCATATCTAAATGAGATTGCAGAACAACTGTTTTACGATCTTCCATTCCTGGAGTCGCAGCTTTTCTCATCAAAACATTCCCAACATGATCTTCAGTAACTTCTAATCCCAATTTTTTACCAAAATCTATCATAAATGCGATAACACGTTCTTCTTTCTTAGAAGCACGAGGAACTGCATTTAATGCAGAAAAATTTGCCCACAACTCATGAGGAGCTAGGGCTTCTAAATTATTATTTGTCATAATTTTTTCTATTTCAATAACAAAGTTAGTTTTTTTGAAGTAATTTCGACCCATGGATAATAAGAATGTAACGAATCAATTCTATCGTGAATCGGGAAAAGAACTTTTCGAAAAAAGACTCCATGCAAAAATGCAGGTTAAAAAATTTAATGATACCGAGCCAAAATCGTTTAAGGAAAGACAACTCATCATTAAGAATCTATTAAAAGCAAAATCCAATCGTTTCTTTATCGAAGCCCCATTTTATTGTGACTATGGCTTCAATATTTCGATCGATGATAATTTCTTCGCTAATTACAACTGTACTTTACTTGACTCAGCTCCTATTACCATAGGTAAAAATGTATTATTTGGACCGCATGTATCGTTATTTACTTCTACACATGCGATTCATCCAGAGGACCGTGCAAAAGGTTGGCAATGCTCAAAATCTATCACGATTGCTGACAATGTCTGGTTAGGGGGCATGTTATCGTTAATCCGGGCATAAACATTGGAGAAAACAGTATTATTGGTTCAGGATCAGTAGTGACCAAGGATATTCCTGCAAATGTTATTGCTGCTGGTAATCCATGTAAAATTATAAGGAATATTACCGAAGCTGATAGGCTTGAAATTAAAGAATCTAACAATTTTTAATCAGATTTTGGTCAAATTAACTGTATTTCGATAATATTTTTCGGCATTAAATTTAAAACTATTTAAGTTTATTACTTGTTTATGAATTTAAGCCTGATATATGACATGCTCAAAATGACGAAAATTAGATTTCTTTTCTTATATGTAATAATGCTACTGCTGCAGTTTCTGCTTTCGACGCAAACTTTACATGCCCAAGAGTATATTCAGGAATATATCGATACGGTTAATAATTTCGAACCGTTACAGAATAAAATTCCTTTTGATACAACTAAAAACAGTAAAAGTATCCTAACTTCTTCTACAATTACTAATGGAAATTACCAACTCCCTAATTATCAAGACACCATCAATCATAATCCACGTAAACATTTTGCTAGGGCAGCAACAGAATGGTTTATGTTTCAGGCTTTACCGGCTTCATTCAATTATTTCATCAGAAAAGATCCATACTCACATATCACGCTAAATAATTGGTTTAAACATCTTAAACCAAACGCATGGGCATGGGACGATAATGCTTTTGCGACAAACCAAATTGCTCATCCTTATCATGGTCAATTGTATTTTAATGCGTTCAGATCCAATAATTATAGCTTTCTGCAGTCATCTGCTGCCACTTTGGCGGGAAGCTTTATATGGGAAACGGCAGGTGAGACACAAGCCCCTTCGATCAATGATTTAGTTAACACCACTTATGGTGGTATTATATTAGGTGAAATCACTCACCGTATTTCACAAAATGTGCTATCTAGACCGACAAGTTCTTTGGCAGAGCGACAAGGAAAAGAAGTACTAGCTTTTTTTATTAATCCTGTCAATGGCCTAAATCGCCTACTGGATGGACGTTGGGGAAGAGTTGTAAAAGGTGCTGTAATTGATTCTTCAACAGTTAGAGCTGAGGTCGATTTTGGTTTTCGACGCTTCGACACCAAAGATCTAGATATCATCACGAAAGGCAAAACAGATTATTTTGTCCGGTTAAGCTTGATTTATTCCAATGATAATATTGAAAACAAGAAACCATTTGATGATTTTTATGTCAATTTGGAAGTCGGCGGTGACGACAGTTCATTTGTCAACACCGTCAATGTATATGCCTCACTTTATGGAAAACGGGTACTAAAAAATCTACCGGGCAGACATCTGGGAGTTTTGTCTGCAAATTATGACTTTTACCATAACGAAGCTTTTTTTTATGGAGCACAGAGCATGAATTACAATGTCATATCAACCTTTAGTTTGGGTGGTAAAAATCGATTAACAACAACCCTAGGAGGCGGTCCTGTGATATTAGCTGCAGTACCAGATCCCTACCTCCTTTTTGGAGAAAGCCGAAATTACAATTATGGACCAGGTGTTGACGTCCGCGGTTCTGGGGAAATTAGTGTACTGAACAGGTTTAAGTTCGGTGCACAATACCATGGGGGGTATTTTGTCACCTTGAGCGGCAATGAATCCCACTATTTTTTACACACAGCTTCCATCAGCGGAAGTCTACGTCTGTTGAAAAACTTTTCATTAAACATGAATTCTGGTTATTTTAGATTAGAAGGTAATTTTAAAGACTATCCTGATGTAAACAAAAGTTATCCATTTGCCCGTCTTTCTCTAGGATATAATGTTTTATTTTAGGATCAACTGTAATGAAAATATTGTGTATTATTTCTATTGGTTTCATCCTGATAAACTGTACTGCATCTTCCAATCAAAATAAATTGGAAGATAAGTCCGAACAATTGCATATGGTTGATGGCTATAATCAGCAATTGGTAGATGCCGAGGGAAAAATCATTAAAGATAGATTCAAACCTCCGGTTGGCTACGAAAGGATAAATTATAAGAAAAATGAATTTGGTTATTTCTTAGAACAGCTCCCAGTCAAACCTATTGATAAACTCGTGACCTATTATAATGGAAGGACTAAAGATAGAAGACACATCTATGCAAGTGTGGTTGATCTGCCTATAGGAAAAAGAGATCTACATCAATGTGCAGATGCTGTTATGAGACTGCGAGCTGATTATTTATATCAAAATAAGAAATATAATGATATTCATTTCAATTTCGTGTCTGATGGCAAGCCTAGGTATTATAATAAATTTGCAGATGGGGACTATTCCTATTCAACATACTGGAAGTACTTAGAATATATTTTCACATATGCTAACACTGCATCTCTTCATGATGAATTATCGACAGTTAAATCGATGGATGACGTGCGAATAGGAGATACTTTTGTTCAAAAAGGAAATCCTATCGGCCATGCTATCGTGGTTGTAGATCTGGTAGTAAATCCCAAAACAGGTCAAAAATTAGTATTAATGGCACAAAGTTACATGCCTGCGCAAGAATTACAAATCATCAATAATCCCATTAACAAATCTATAAGTCCTTGGTATGCCCTATCTGATGAAGTTATACGAACACCAGAATGGAAATTCTATTCTGAAAATTTAAAAACGTGGAATTAGGTCTATACATTGTTTAACACATGACGACATCATACTCCCATAGATAAACCTATTTTGATATCGATACTAGCTCATATCAAATAGTATCATGCTAGATCGGCGGTTAAACAAATTTGCATGCGGACATATGCAAGCGTTCCCTTAAGAAAAGGTTGCCCTTTCTCTTCCATACCAAATTTTTTATAAAATGAAACTGCTTCTACTCGCGCATCACAATAAAGTGTACGACCATTCCATAGCACACAAAAGTCAAAAACAGACTGTAGCAATGCAGTGCCTATACCATATCCTTGAAATTTAGGTATTACGGCAAATTTTCTAAATTGATAAGTCTCTTTATCAACCTCAAAAACAGAAATAACACCCACTATCTCCCCTTCTACGCTAGCGGCAAAGTGTGTTCCATCAAAGTCATCATCAATCATCACATCTTTTAGTGACCCCTTAGGATATAATACCTCTTGACGAATTTTCCATGTTCGCGAGGCAATCACTTGCTCTATATAAATTTGATTAATTTCCATTCATTAAATTATAGAATCATTGACCATAACATCATATTAAGCTTAAATCGCCTCAACAAGAATAAAATAAGCTCGTGAATTAAGCCAATATCACCATCATATTGTTTAAAATAATTTATCATATTTCTTTCACATTTCCAGTCCATTTTAAAGTTCCCCAGCTAGTTAGTTCTCCTTTTAATGCTTTCTTAAGCGATCTAAAGAGTACGATATACATCAATTGTCTCCAAAAAAACGTTGTGGAATAATATAAATAAGGGATATTCCATTCACCTCGCTTAACGAAAATAAACCGCTCAATAAAGAAAAAAGCATAAATAAATCTGCTAAGGGTGAAAATATAGGCAAAATGATTTGAAATATTAACATATTACATTTTGCACTCGGAGAATTGATCTGTATTTTTAACAAAAGAGATGTTAAAAAATATGTGACTAGTCATTACTAAATTTCATTCAATATATATTAATTCTAATAATATTAGTACATTTACTAAAATTAATAGATTTATGTCAGATCGTATATTTCAAAAACTTAATATTTTAGCAGACGCAGCCAAATATGACGTAAGCTGCAGTTCGAGTGGAAGCAATAGGGCTAATAAAAATAAAGGTCTAGGCAATGCTAATCAAGGAGGGATCTGTCATTCTTATACCGAAGATGGTCGATGCGTCTCCTTATTAAAAATCTTATTGACTAACCATTGCATTTATGATTGCGCTTACTGTGTATCAAGAAAAAGCAATGATATAGAGCGTGCAGCCTTTACTGTACAAGAAGTAGTGGATCTGACCATCAATTTTTATCGTAGAAACTATATTGAAGGTTTATTTTTAAGTTCGGGCATTTTTAAAAACGCAGACTATACAATGGAAAGGTTGGTTTCTATAGCTAAAAAGTTGAGATTAGAACATAAATTCAATGGCTATATTCATCTAAAGACTATTCCAGGAGCTAGTGATGAACTTGTACATCAAGCAGGTTTATATGCTGATCGTCTCAGCATCAATTTAGAAATACCAACAAAAGAAGGGCTTAAACTCTTAGCTCCAGATAAAAATCGCGAAGATATGATTGTCCCTATGCGTTATCTGAAAAATGAAATTATAAGAACAAATGAAGAACGAAAGATCATCAAATCGACACCGACCTTCGCTCCTGCTGGACAAAGTACACAGATGATCATTGGCGCATCAGGCGAATCTGATAAACATATTATTCAGACTGCGCAGCATTTTTATAAAAATTTTAATCTAAAGCGTGTTTATTACTCGGGCTATGTTCCGATATCTTACGATAAGAGACTGCCTGAGATTGGTTCTGCAGTACCTATGGTGAGAGAAAACAGATTGTACCAATCCGATTGGCTTTTGCGTTTTTACGGTTTTAATGCCGACGAAATCGTTAATGATACTCACCCACTGCTTGATCTTGATATTGATCCTAAATTAAGTTGGGCACTACGCAATCAGCATGTATTTCCTATTGATATCAATAAAGCTGATTATAATGCCATCGTGCGTATCCCAGGTATTGGAGTTCAATCTGCCAAGAAAATCATCATGGCTCGACGATTTGGTCCCTTACGCATAGAAAATCTTCAAAAGTTAGGAGTTGCGATCGTTCGTGCGAAATATTTCATCACTTGTCTTGGATTTCAACAAATATATGCTGATAAAACAGGAGCAAATATTAAACAATACATATTAGCACAGTCTACTAGTAAATACATCAAAAATAATACGCAACAATTAAGCTTATTTTAAGATGCTCAAAACACTTATTTATGATGGTACATGGTCAGGACTGATCACTTGTGTATTTTGTTCTTTTGAATACAAATGGCAGGTTGAAAATATTCAGCAAAATAACCAGGACATACAGTCCGGATTATTCGTTACTGCAGAAACAGTAATAACAGATGATGTTAAGGTGAAACGCGTTCTTCTGGGATTAGAGAAAAAAATAGGAATGCAAGGAATTAAAGAGCTTTACTACGTATTTCTTTCCGAGGTGAAAAATATGGAACTCCTCATACTGAGGAGTATTGTTTATTACTTTAAATCGAATAATAAACCAAATCTTAATTACGCAAATGATCATATTTTAAAAATAAAAAAAATAGTAAAATCTGTCTCTAGGGAAAGACATCGCATTAAAGCATTTGTTCGATTCCAAAAAATGAAAGATGGCTTATATTATGCAAATCTAGAACCCGACTTTAACGTATTACCCTTAATTGTTAATTTTTTCAAAGATCGTTATGCCGATCAAAAATGGCTGATCTACGACTTAAAAAGGAATTACGGCATTTACTATGATCTAGCACAGGTCACAGAGGTTAAATTTACTAACAGATTAAATAAAAATCATGTTGTAATTCAATTAGATGATGAAGAATTACACTATAGTAATCTATGGAAAAATTACTTTGATGCTGTTAATATAAAAGAACGAAAAAATACAAAATTACATGTTCAAAGTTTGCCAAAACGCTATTGGAAATATTTGAATGAAAAAAAATTATTGTAAAAAATCTTATTTTTGAAAAACCAAAAATAGAAATTAGCTGTTTATTTAAATAAAAAGAGATGACTATAAAAAATATTGAAGACGAAAAGAAAGGTCAAATAATCGCAGAAATAGACGGTAAAGAAGCCGGTATTATGGAATATACCTGGGCAGGAGAAGATAAATTCATTATTGACCATACAGAAGTATATCCAGAATTTAACGGCAACGGTGTGGGAAAAAAAATGGTTTTGGAAGCTGTAGATTATGCACGTAAAAAAAATGTTAAAATCATGCCGCTTTGTCCCTTTGCAAAATCTGTATTTGACAGAACAGAAGCATTTCAAGATGTTTTGTTTTAAAAACTACATGGATGGTATAAAGTAAAAGCTTATTGTAAATGGGTCAACTGATGGACGAAAAAGAACGTCCGGTAATAAAAACTTACCCTGAATCACTTCGATAGAGCAACGCTCATCTATTAAATGTATAAGGCTAGGGAAACATAATGAAACAACAATACATCAATCTAAAAAGACGCTTTCGATAATTCAAAAGCGTCTTTTTTACACTGTCTCTTGCCCCGGTTAGACGACTATATTGATAATCTTACCTTTGACAAAAATTAACTTCTTTAATGATTTCCCGTCCATAAAACGTTGAACATCTTCATTCGATAAAACAATTTCTTCGACAGCTTTCGCATCCAGATCCAATGGCAATAAAAGATTCATTTTCATTTTTCCATTGATCGATACTGGATAAGCAAACTCAGATTCAACTAAATAATCAGCAATAAAAGTTGGGTATGTCGCATATGAGATGGATCCATTTTCTTTTCCCAATAATGACCACAACTCCTCTGAAATGTGTGGTGCATAAGGTTGAAGTACAATAACCAGTTGCTCTAAAATAGCACGCTTATTACATTTAAGATCTGTAAGCTCATTGACACAAATCATAAAAGCAGAAACAGAAGTATTGAATGAAAAACGTTCAATATCATCCTCAGCCTTTTTAATGATCTTATGCAAAGCCTTATATTCAGCTTTTGTAGGTTGATCACTTGATATATTAAAGTTACCTTCAGCGTCATGGAATAAGCGCCATACTTTTTTCAAAAACTTATATACCCCCTCAATACCATTCGTATTCCAAGGTTTCGCCTGCTCCAATGGACCTAAGAACATCTCATACAAACGAAGCGTATCTGCACCATATGTATCAATGATATCGTCAGGATTTACGACATTGAATTTCGATTTAGACATTTTCTCCACTTCCGTTCCGCAGACATATTTACCATCTTCTAATATAAATTCTGCGGTAGCATAATCCGGTCTTGAGGCTTTGAATTTCTCCAGATTCAAGACGTCGTTTACGACAATATTAACATCTACGTGTAGTGGAATGGTATTATATTGATCTTTCAATCCGTAAGAAACATAGGTATCTGTCGCTTTCCCCTCATCACTCAATAAACGGTACACAAAGTTAGAACGTCCTTGAATCATTCCTTGATTTATTAATTTTTTAAAAGGCTCTTCCTCATTGTGGAAACCTAAATCTTTGAGGAATTTATTCCAGAAGCGTGAGTATAGCAAGTGACCTGTAGCGTGCTCAGAACCACCTATATATAGATCGACAGATTTCCAGTAATCGACAGCTTCTTTAGAAGCAAAAGCCTCCTCATTTTGAGGATCCATATAACGGAACCAGTACCAAGAAGAACCAGCCCAACCTGGCATTGTACTCAGTTCATACTCGTATTGATCTTCATACTTCCAATTTTCTGCACGTCCTAACGGAGGTTCGCCAGTTTCTGTTGGCAAATATTTATCTACCTCAGGCAATAGCAAAGGAAGCTCATCTTCTTTAATCAAGTATGGCAATCCATTTTTAAAGTAAACCGGAACCGGCTCTCCCCAGTAGCGCTGACGACCAAAGATCGCATCGCGCATACGGTAGTTAATTTTAGCCTTTCCTAATTTTAGCTCTTCCAATTTTGCGATTACAGCAGTAACACCATCTTGGTAGTTCATGCCGTTCATAAAATCAGAGTTGATATATTTACCATCTTTATTTGGATCCGCTTCTTCCTCGATCTGCTGTGAATCAGAAATTTGTATGATAGGCAGATTAAAATGCTTAGCAAATAGATAATCTCGCTGATCTCCAGATGGTACTGCCATCACAGCTCCAGTACCATAGCTTGCCAATACATAATCAGCAATCCAAATCGCAACATCTTCTCCCGTGATCGGATGTTTTGCATATGAGCCTGTAAAAGCGCCCGATACCGTTTTAGTATCAGACATACGATCCAATTCAGATTTTTTACTTGTTCTATCAATATATGCGCTGATGTCAGCCTGTTGCTCAGCAGTCGTCAATTTTGAAACCAATTCATGTTCGGGAGCTAACACAACAAATGAAACACCAAAGATCGTATCTACACGTGTCGTGAATACTTCAATATTTGTATCTAATTGTGGAACTGGAAACTTCACTAAGGCACCGACAGACTTGCCAATCCAGTTACGTTGCATCTCGACTAAGGGTTCAGGCCAGTCAACTAGATCCAATCCCTGCAACATACGATCGGCATATGCTGTGATACGCATAGACCACTGCATCATCTTCTTTTGTTCTACTGGAAATCCGCCTCTTTCAGAAAAACCATTGATCACTTCATCATTAGCAAGTACAGTTCCTAATGCAGCACACCAGTTAACAGTACTTTCACGCAAATAAGCAATCCGGTATTTCAACAACTCACGCTGTTGCTTCTCTTCATCAAATGCAAGCCATTCTCCTGCTGTAAACGATAATACATCATCATCAGAAACAGCATTAATTCCTTCTGAACCAGATACCTCAAAACGACTAACTAAAGTATCTATTACCTCGGCCTTATTCGATTCATTATTATACCACGAATTGAACAATTGCATAAAAATCCATTGCGACCACTTGTAGTATGAAGGATCAGAAGTACGTACTTCTCTACTCCAATCAAAAGAAAACCCAATGTTATCCAATTGTTCACGGTAGCGACTTATATTCGCTTCAGTTGTGATCGCTGGATGCTGTCCCGTTTGAATTGCATATTGCTCCGCTGGTAGACCGAATGAATCATATCCCATGGGATGCAAAACATTAAAACCTTTTAAACGTTTATATCTTGAAAAAATATCCGAAGCGATATAACCAAGTGGATGACCGACATGCAAACCAGCTCCAGAAGGATAAGGAAACATGTCTAAAACATAATATTTCGGTTTGTCATGTGTATCCGAAGATTTGAATGTTTCATGATCGGCCCAAAATTTTTGCCACTTTTTTTCTAACGATTTGTGATTGTACTCCATTTTTGTATTGAGGAATTTTGTAAGACTTGCGAAAATACAATTTTAATGGGGAATTGTAAGAAAAGTTTTGTAGTTTGAACAATAAATGATAGTATTGAAAAGTTAATTACAAAGGATATAGCGAATTTTTGCAGTTTCGAAATAAAGTTATTACAAGATTAATTCGAATTAATCCCCTCAAATCATTACTTTCGCAAATAAATTTTTATTGCTTATTATGTCAGAATACGAATCAAGCACGCAAAAAAGAAAAACAAAATCAGTTTACGTCTCTACTGTTATCAGTATAGCACTGGTCCTTTTAGTGACTGGATTATTAGGTTTATTACTTGTGCACGCAAAGAATTTATCCAAATACGTTAAAGAAAACATTGTTTTAAATGTTATCGTTAACGATGGCACTAACGAAGGCGATGTTCTTTCATTGCAAAAAGATCTAGAAAAGGATAATTATGTTTTACGCTCAGAATATATCAGCAAGGAACTTGCCGCAAAATCGTTGAAAGAAGATTTGGGTGAAGATTTTGTTCAATACTTAGGCCACAATCCTTTACTTCCTTCTATCGATGTTTATATGAAGGAAGATTATGCAAACTCCGACAGTATCAAAACTTTTATCGATAAAATATCGCGAAATAGCAGAATAAAAGAAGTTGTTTATCAAGAATCACTTATTGATATGGTCAATAAAAATGTGCGCATCATCAGTATTGTTGTACTGGCATTTGCTGCAATTTTATTGGTAATTGCAGTAGCACTGATCAACAACACGATACGTTTAGCGATTTATTCACAAAGATTCCTGATTAAAAGTATGCAACTAATTGGGGCTACAAAAAACTTTATACGTAAGCCATTTATTACCTATGGTATCATACATGGTTTGTTAGGTTCATTGATAGCAATCTTATTATTAATATTTACATTAAAATTTGCACAGCAGCAAATTCCTGAATTGGTATTTTTAAGAAATTGGTATGAGTTTGCGGCTATTTTTATTGTAGTTATCGCAATTGGAATTCTAATTTCTGGCCTTAGTACATACTTTGCCGTTACCAAATATTTAAAAGCAAAATCTAACGATTTATACAGTTAAAAATGGCTCAAATCAAAAAATCTGAATCGACAAACAAAAGTTCTTTTGTTTTCGGAAAATTGAATTATCAATTATTTATTGTCAGTATTATTATTGTAATCATTGGTTTTTTCCTAATGAGTGGTAATACAGATATCTATAGCTTCACTAAAATCACGTTAGCTCCCATTGTCATAGTACTTGGTTTTGCTTTAGGCTTTGTAGCCATTCTTTACAAACCAAAATCTAAATAAAACAATACTAGACTATGTCCTTATTTGAAGCTATCCTTCTAGCGATTGTTGAAGGATTAACTGAATATCTTCCAATTTCATCAACAGCTCATATGGGTTTTACTGCAGCTTTGATGGGCATGCAGGAAAGTGAATACCTCAAAATGTTTCAAGTGTCCATCCAATTTGGCGCCATCCTTTCCATTGTAGTTCTCTATTGGAAGAAATTTTTTGATATTAAAAATATCCAACTTTATTATAAATTAGCTATTGCTGTTATTCCGGCATTGGTATTAGGAAAACTATTGGACGACAAAATCGAAGCTGTATTAGGTAATCAGATCGCGATCTCTACGGTATTGGTCCTTGGCGGTGTAGTTTTGCTATTTGTCGACAAATGGTTTAAGAATCCAACGATCTTGGATGAAAAAGAAATTCCAATAAAGAAGGCATTAATTATCGGTTTCTGGCAATGTCTAGCCATGATGCCTGGTACATCTCGTTCAGCTGCATCTATTATAGGTGGACTGACTCAAGGATTAGACCGAAGAGCTGCAGCGGAGTTTTCTTTCTTTTTAGCAGTTCCTACTATGCTTGCCGTAACCGTTTACTCCGTATTTGTTAAAACGTGGGGAGAAGGAACAGCACATGCACAGAAAGGCTATGAGATGATATTTGCCAGCAATGAAAATATCATTGTTTTTATAGTCGGTAACGTCGTTGCCTTTATCGTTGCTATGATAGCGGTTAAATCATTTATAACCGTATTAACAAAATATGGATTTAAATTTTGGGGTTGGTACCGTATTATTATTGGTATCGCTTTATTAGTATTTTTCTGGAATAACTAAACCATTTGACGCTACACTTACTATTTAAATATTAGTGCGAGAAATAAATATTAGTACCTTTGCAAAAAAATACAAAATCAACTTGACTTTGTTATGTTAAATGCTTGTTTTAACGAGATTCAGCAAATGGAAACAAAATCAATGATCTAGTGCAATTGAATCAATGAATGGAAAATAACGAAAAAGATCAAATAGAAAAAGTGTTTTCATTTGCCGAAGGACAAATGTTATTGATAGATAAGCCACTGACCTGGACAAGCTTTGATGTAGTTGGGAAAATTCGTAACTCCATTAAGCCATTAAAAATAAAAGTAGGTCATGCAGGTACATTAGATCCATTAGCAACGGGTTTGTTAATTGTCTGTACTGGTAAATTCACAAAAAAAATAGATAGCTACCAAGCAGAGGATAAAGAGTACATGGGAACCATCACGTTAGGTGGGACAACCCCTTCTTACGATCTTGAAACAGAAGTCGATGAAACTTTTCCTACAAATCATATTTCGGAACAAATGATATATGATGCTGCGAAAACTTTTGAAGGTGATATCGACCAATACCCTCCTGCGCATTCGGCTATTAAAATCAACGGAGAGCGTATATATGAAAAAGCTCGTCGAGGTGAAACAGTGGAATTAAAAACCCGCAAAGTAACGATTAATAGCTTTATCATTGAAAAAATAGAAATGCCTGTTATCCATTTCAGGGTTTCGTGCAGTAAAGGAACCTATATTCGTTCACTAGCATTTGATTTTGGAAAAGTACTCAACAGTGGTGCTCATTTAAGTTCACTCAGAAGGACTAAAAGTGGCGATTACCAGGTTGAAAATGCTTGGAACTTAGAAGAATTAATTCAAAAAATAAAAGTTCATAAAGAAATTAATATCGAAGAACATCAATCTTAGGAATTGATTTCTATCTATTAATTTATCGAAAATATTTCATTAAATGAAAATTTATAGAAGTTTAGATGATTTTAAAGCATTGGAAAATGCAGTTGTTACCATTGGTACATTTGACGGCGTCCATATCGGTCATCAAAAAATATTAACTCATTTAAAAGAATGTGCTAAAAAAATTAATGGGGAAACGGTTTTATTAACCTTTTACCCTCACCCAAGACTAATTATCAATCCTGACGATGATAGCTTAAGGCTTATTAATGATATCGAAGAGAAAGTCAGTAGACTTTCTGAATTAGATATTGATCATTTAATCATTACCCCTTTCTCTCGTGATTTTTCAAACCAAACTCCTGAAGAATATATTAGCAATGTATTAGTCGGAAAATTAGGTACAAAAAAGATTGTAATTGGATATGATCATCACTTTGGAAAAGATAGAAAAGGTAGTTTAAAAGATTTGCAGCAGTATGCTGATATTTTTGATTATTCCGTAGAGCAGATCCCGGAGCAGGATATCAATGATGTAGCCGTATCCTCAACCAGAATACGTCTCGCCTTGATTACGGGTGATATCAACACCGCAAACCTGTATTTGGGTTATCCCTTTGAATTAACAGGAACGGTAATACGTGGTGATCAAATTGGACGAACAATAGGTTTTCCTACAGCCAACCTGCAGGTACATGAACAGCATAAATTGATTCCGGCCTATGGTATCTATGCTGTAGAAGTTCATATTTTTGATCATCTTCAAAATATCACCACAGGTGAATACATCGAAACAGAACCATATAGCATTGCTAAAGGAATGGGATACATAGGCACACGTCCGACGGTAGATGGAATGAATAGGAGTATTGAAATTAGTCTTTTCGACTTCAATGAAGATATTTATGGTAAAACATTGCGTGTGAAATTTTTACACTTTATTCGTCATGATGAAAGATTTGATTCGCTACAAGAAATGAAAGATCAAATTAAAGAGGATGAAAAACAAATAAGAGCGTTACTTTTTTAAATAAGATCAAGAATAAATAGAAATGGGTCAACGTTTTTTAGCGTTGACCCATTTCTATTTTAAAATTGATTCTAGATTACCAAATCACGATTCTATTCTTTTTAGGGACAAATAATTTATCACCTTCTTTAGTACCGAATGCTTCATGGAAACCATCTAAATTGATGATGGGCGCAAAAGCACGGTATTGTGCAGGCGAATGGGGATCTGTCTTCACTTGGTTCACAACAAACTCATCTGTGGTTTTCGTTCTCCAGATTGTCGCCCATGATAAAAAGAAACGTTGCTCTTGTGTATATCCATCGATCAAGCCTGGATTACCTTTATCTTTCAAATACATCTTCAATGCATCAAAAGCTACAGATGATCCACCTAAGTCTCCAATGTTTTCTCCTAAAGTAAAACGGCCATTTACTTTAACACCTGGTACGGGTTCGTACGCCTCAAATTGCTTGACCAACGCATCAGCCGAAGCTTCAAACTTAGCTTTATCTTCTTCAGTCCACCAGTTGTTCAAATTACCATTTCCATCATATTTAGCTCCTTGATCATCAAAACCATGAGATAACTCATGACCAATCACAGCACCGATACCACCAAAATTAACAGCTGCATCAGCTTTATAATCGTAGAATGGCGGTTGTAAAATAGCTGCTGGGAATACGATTTCGTTAAATAAAGGACTGTAATAAGCATTTACCGTTTGTGGAGTCATACCCCACTCTGTCTTATCAACAGGTTTACCTTGTTTATCTAAATTGTCTTTAAAAGCCCATTTGCGTTCATTTAAAATGTTGTCAAATAAAGAAGTACCAACTGCTAAAGTAGAGTAATCCTTCCATTTATCCGTATAGCCAATCTTCACTTTGAATTTAGCCAATTTTTCTAAAGCTTTCACTTTCGTATCTGCAGACATCCATGCTAGATCTTTGATGTGTTGCTGAAAAGATTTGATCAAATAATCGACCAATTCTTCTGCCTGTGCTTTTGCTTGTGGCGGGAAATTTTCTTTTACATACAACTTACCCAAAAGCTCTCCCACAAGGCTATTGACAAATTCAAGACCTCTTTTTTCCAGATCGCGCTGCTCTTTTTGACCTTTTAGCTTTTTACCCCAGAAATCAAAATTGAGTTGATCCAAATCCGCAGTTAGGTATCCTGCAGCATCATTCATGACATTAAATTTGAGCATCTCTTTGATCATATCCAAATTCTCAGGTTTCAGTACCTTATCTAGATTTTGGTAATAGCCCAATTCTGAAATAATAACCGTATCCGCCTTAAATCCTGTATCTTTCAAATATTTCGCTAGATCAATATTCTTAACCATCTTACCTAAATCAGCAACTGCAACTGGATTATAACGCTTTTCAGCATCACGCGACTGCTCTACTGTTTTTAGATTTTTAGCCAATTCTTTTTCAAATGCAACAATTTTTGGACCTTTTAAGTCACGAGAACGTTGACCGACTTTGCTATAAAGCGCCGAAATAAAATTAGAATAATCACCTAAAGTCTCGGTATTTTTAGCGTCTACCACTTGGTAATAAGAACGACCAAGACCTAAACTGGCAGCACCTAAATAAACCGTATTGACATTACTGTTTTTCAAATGCGCATATACATAACCACCAAAGAAAGGATTGCCACCGATAGGTGTTACTTCGACTAAGTAATTATATAGTCCTTTAAAATCCTTTATAGCATCGATCTTATCTAAAAAAGGCTTTATTGGAGTTACCCCCAATTGATTACGCTTGTCAAAATCAATGTAAGAACGGTACAAATCACCAATCTTTTGACCATCAGAGCCTTTTTCAAATGTAGTACTTAAGGATTCTTTTAAAATCTTTAAAGTGGCGATATCCGTATTTTCACGAAGTTCATCAAAAGATCCCCATCTTGCTTTATCTGAAGGTATTTCCACTGTTTTCATCCACTGACCGTTTACAAAATTGTAAAAATCATCCTGTGGACGGACACTCTTATCCATAAATGCTGGATTGATTGCTGGATTTTGCTGTGCAAAGAGAACCCCTCCACACATCATCAAAGCAGCAAGTACTGTGTGTTTTTTCATATCACCGTTATTTTGTTTTAATTTAATGACAAACTTAATAAAAGTAAGTATTATGTTTACAAGGAGAAACATTTAATTTCCATATGATCACTGAAATAGCTGGAAAACACTATAAAATCATTACCACAAATGCGAAGGATATTCGTTTAGAAACGAAGTTGGGTGTTCATACCATCTTTGTTCCTGCGAATATTGATGTCAATACATTAGAACAGTTTATAAAAAACAAAAAAACGATTACAGCTATTAACGAAGAAATTAGTTATATAGATGAGCCTATTCAACTATTTCAGCAAAACTATTTGCTTAAAATTATCGAGAGGAGCGCTATGCCTAATATCGTTGTAAAAAATACAACGATTTCCATTTATTGTAAACGTAAGAAGGAGTATCAAAAACAGTTAAAAAAATGGAGGAAACAATTTATATTACAGCAGCTGGCAGATCTCATTGGCTATTGGGAAGAAGAACTGCAGATATTGATCAATGAGATCAAACTTAGATCCATGCAAAAGCGTTTATACACTATTCAAGACCAAAATAGTATCACTTTTAGCAACGTTATTATTTGTTTGTCTATTTCTGAGCTGAAATACCTCATTTTTAATGCAATTACTGAACTTTTGAATTTGAGCCCCAAAATACGAACACACTATTTTCCTGAAGAACAATTGATTCAGGATCAAATTGCTTATACATTAAAGACATGTCAACAATCAAATTAAATATAAAGGTGTCTGAAAAAGAATGGGTAGAAATCAATCATAATTTCACATTATTAGTCAATAAAATCACAGTTGACGACCGAAGAAAATTACAGGAAGTTGTATTTGACAATTTATCAGATAAAGATGGTGCCCCGCAAATTGATGATCTGATTATCGAAAAATTCACTATTGATGAAAAAAAGACACGTGGTAAGTTCCGAATTAATTTCAGTATAAATCGTCAATTCTGTTGCAGCGATACCAGCTCTTGTCAGTCGGATTATATCGATTTCACTTTTACTTATCGGCCAAATTTTATAAATGCGATAGGAGATTTTGTAAACTGGAATATTGAAAATTAGTATAAAATGGAAATACCAAATCGGTACAAAGTCAATACTTCCTCTTTTCAACATTATTGGACAAAGGGAGCTGGAGTAAAACTATTAAAAAAGTTAGACCATAAACCCAGCATAGATGATGCGAAAAACCTTATTCCTTATCTGTACGCATACGATGAGTCTGCAGACAAATTGGTAAACCAACTGCATCTACAAGTGGGATTTGTAAAAGGTCAACAACTTATAAAAGATTATTTAACAGATCCTAAAAGTGTTCTGATGCCCTTTAAAGATGCACTAGATACCTTTTTTAAACAAATAGACACTTCACCATCATGGCTCAATTGGAACATGGTAGAAAAAGGTATAGAAGTTTGCCAACGGTCAGGTTTAAGTGGATTAATTGTACTTCGCGATTATTGCCTTATGGGTGGCTATGAATCTGCGGCCATCAATAAACCATTAATTTATACAGGCGCTTTAAAAAAAGGAGCAGTCAAAAGACTTGCTGATACAGTTGAATTCTGGGTTGATATCATGCAAAACCAATCCTTAAAAAAGGATCAGATCGGTTTTCGGAAAATCATTGAAACCAGAATGATCCATTCCTATTCTCGGATTAATATTTTGAGTAAAACGAATTGGAAGCAAGATGACTGGGGCATTCCACTCAACCAGTGGGACATGTTGGCAACAAACCTAGGCTTTTCTTTAGTTTTTATGGTAGGTCTACAACGTATGCATTTTCAAATCCTTCCTGACGACATCACTGCTGTACTTCACCTTTGGAAATATATTGGTTACTTATTAGGAATTCCTCTTGAATTATTGCCTGACACAGAGCAGGAAGCAATCCATGCACTTTATTATTGGACTATGACACAAAAAGAAGGCGATGCAGATTCTAAACTGCTAGCAAATGCACTACAGCAGGAACCAATAGCAGCATATTACCCCACATCAGCATTAGGACGTAAAATGATGCGTGAAATTCACCTTTATTACAACTACTACCTTTTAGGTAATTATTCATGTCAACTTTTAGGTTTAAACAAATCGCGATTTGGCGCTATTGCCTATCTTAACATCTTAAAAAATAAAATCCGAAATAGCAAGCTTATGACGGACAATCATCTACATATGATGATTACAAAAGGGAGATCCGAACAATTAGAAGTAAAAAGAATTTATCTGACTTATAATAAAAGAGAAAACAATAAAAAGAGCTAGTTTGTCTACCTTAATGCAATTCCATTTGCTTTTAACATGGTTTTAAATTTAGGATTGCGAATATACTGGTTAAAAGCGTGGCTTTCCATTCCTGAAAAATCAGTTTTATCAATGCAAGTATAATGTTTGATCAATTCGTTGTAGACATCATCTTTGTACCCTAAATCCGTTGGTGTTAATTTATCCGCAAGAAATCCAACAAATTTCTTGAGCATCTTGTCGGTATTATTCGTGGTAATATGAATTTTTTTAATTTGAGGACTAAATGAACAGAAAGAATCATTACCCATTTCATTTGATTTAAAATCTATCAATCCAATTGCTGGTGCTAACATAATACATGTAATACGATTTTGGTTTTCTGATAAGCTACTTGCTTTTTCTACATCAACATTATGAACTTCCTTAATTTCTTTAATAAATTTCTCATTAAAAGATGGCTTACTCAACGCGCTGAGCACTACAGATGCTCCACGACTATGTGAAATAATATAAATATCTTTATTAGATATCGCATTTAACACCCTTCGTAAACCAAACTCACCTGCCATTTGGCTGAAAGATGTGGCCGTAAACCAAACTTTGACTCCTGCAAAAGGATTTGTAATGGACAATCCATCCCAGTAAAAACGTATGATCTCGTCTTCCTGAGCATTAATCTTAATCAGCTTTTGGATGTAACCATAACTCTCATTTACTTCTTGATTGGTAGCATTAAATCCATGAACAAAAATAAAAATACGTTTCTTTGATTTCACATGCTCCTTGAGTTCTTTTAGTTTTTTAACTTCAAATCCATTCAGCTCATCTACAATTCCTCTGTCTGTCGCTATTTTCATCAATGAATAGGCTTCTCTTTTTCCATTCTGCGGAGGATTTCCATAAGATTTTCGCCAATTATCAGGATAAAAATTTCCATTCTGGTCTACAAATGAATTTGAGATATTTGGTTTTACGAATGAATTAGGTTTCTGCGAAATAGGCACATTGTGGATAATACCACAAGAAGAACAAAATATGAGTATGATTAAATAGCGCAAGTTTGAATTCATATATCTTTGAAATATAGTTAAACTAAAAATAGTGGAAATTATTGATAGAACGTCACCATCACCTAATTGTTTTATCTTGCTAATGATAAAAGTATTGTAAATAATATGAATTACAATACTTTAATTATATTTCGCTGCAAAATCGTGGCTATATACTAAATCTCGGCACTATGTTTGGTAAAGAAATAATTCAGAAAAAACTATCCTTTAAGAAGTTAAGATTTTCTGATATGTCATCGTTTTAATCAGCCATGTTTTATGAAGTATTTCTCTATCGAAAAAAAATTACAATTTACTATTTTTATATGTCTCCTATTTATTTCTTGTCAAAATGGGCAACCTAAAAATAGTCCCCAAAAAGATACTACTGCAGATTCATTGGCAGCGTCGAAAAAGAAAGCAGAGCAAATAGCGAAAGCTGAACCAAAGACCGCAGAAGACATCAAGATCACCAAAGAGTTACAATATACAAAGTATACATTGGAAGATACTTATCCATATAAAGATACTGTGCGGCAATTTCAATGGGATAAAATAAAAGAAAAATTAGCCTTTATTGAAAATTTTCAAGATGGAGAGTCGATCTATGGAGTTTTGCAAAATTATCAAAACTCGAATGGTGAGGCACCAACAATTCCTAATTTTAAAAGAGATTCTTACAAGCGCGTTGCCGACTCTTTAGGAACGGAGCGCTATCAAGCAAGTCCATTATATCGTATAGGGGAAACAAAATTACCTGCTATATATGGTAAAGATGGATGGCTAGTCAAGCTACAAAGTAGTGACACCCTAAAACGTATAAAAGTTGAGGGTGTATCTTTTAATGGAACTTGGGAAGTGCCAAAAAGATATGTTAAAACAATTGGAGATTCGGTCAAATTTGACCAAGTAGCGGTTGTAGATGTTACAAACCAAAATATTTGTACACTGGATAAAACAGAAAAAGGATGGGTAGTACGCAGCATGAATCCTGCTACAACAGGCCGTCACAAGCCTCCCCATGCACAAGAAACACCTACGGGTATATTTGTGCTTCAACAGCATAAATCTAAAATGTTCTATTTTAAAGATGGTACAAAGAGTATAGAAGGATATGCGCCATATGCAAGCCGTTTTACGGCCGGAGCTTATATACACGGGGTTCCTGTTAATAATCCTAATGGAAAAATAACAGAATATACCTCTACTTTAGGTACCATTCCTCGTTCACATATGTGTGTCAGAAATGCGTCATCGCATGCACAATTTGTTTATAAAAGGTCAAAAGACTTTCAAACATTGGTGATAGTTATTGATTAACAATAATTAATAAACTGATTAACAATTTTTTACACTTTTTAACTATCTTTAGTTCTTAGATTTGTATTTGAAAAACAATTAAGGATAAGATATGGAGAAATTAGTGTTCATTTTATTTATGGGTTTATATGCGGCAGTATTCTCAGAATCAAAAAATACAGTAGCGCCAGAAATTCATAAAAAACAAATTGAAATTAAAAAAGAACTATCGAAGGTAGATTCACTCTACCAAAGCATGAATCTGAAGGATGTGGTGAACTATAAAGCATTCGCAGAAGCAATGGAAGGTTATCAATTACTACCGGCTAAAAACAAAGATATATTATCAATAATTGATTTTACATTGGCATCAACAGAAAAAAGACTTGTTGTATTAGATATTAAGAACGAAAAAGTCCTTTTTCATTCCCTTGTTTCGCACGGTAAAAATAGCGGAAGCAATTACGCTACTTCTTTCTCAAATACTCCCGAATCTTACCAAAGCTCACTTGGTTTTTATGTAACGGAGAATACTTATCAAGGTGAAAATGGATATTCTCTAGTGCTAAATGGATTGGAAGAGGGGTTCAATGACAAGGCTAAATCAAGAGCTGTAGTGGTGCATGGAGCAGATTATGTAAACACAGGTATCGTAAGTGCGTTGGGTCGATTAGGACGCAGCTATGGCTGTCCTGCCTTGCCCAGAGAATTAAGCAAACCTATTATCAACACCATCAAAGATGGTACGCTGTTATTTATATACGCGGACAATGAAGAGTACTTTGCAAAATCAAAAGTCTTAAATCATCGCAATGCGCTCATGGCACATTACGAAAAAGATATGGCTGATCGTCAATTTGGAACGTTAAATTAATAAAAAAGCTCTCAAGTAAATCTTGAGAGCTTTTTTATTAATTACCGTAGGTAAAGTTGCATGTAGAGACTGACTCCATCTTCAAATGCGTTAATTCTTAATATATGATTGATGATACATCTCTTCTATAATTTTTCCTGATCCCAAAAATCTGCGTTTTTAATGCCCAATTCCCTTGCACTAAATTTTGGATTCAACTCCCCTCTATTTCGTTTCATTTTATAGTCTTTCCAAACCTTTAATGCTGTTTTGCTCATCAATAATATAGCAATCAAATTGACATAAGCCATTAGACCGACCCCAATATCTCCAATTGCCCAAGCAATCTCAGCCGTTTTTACAGATCCATAATATACCGCACCTAAAAATACCAGTCGTAAAACCCAAGTAATTGTAGGATTTACCTTATTTGAAAAGATATAGGACAAATTAGTTTCTGCATAATAGTAATAGGCCATTACTGTAGTAAATGCAAAGAAGAATAGTGCTATTGCGACAAAGCCATTACCTATCAAAGGAAAATGGTGCGATACTGCTGCTTGTGTAAAAGCTGTATAATTTACTCCAGGTATATGTTCTGAAATAAACCCCATCAGTTGGCCAGCACCATCGAATTGCCCCACATTATACTGATTGGTAAATAAAATCATGAGCCCTGTGGCTGTACAAACAAATAGAGTATCGACATATACTGAGAATGCTTGCACCAATCCCTGTTGTGCTGGATGACTCACTTCTGCTGCTGCGGCAGCATGTGGGGCAGTGCCCTGTCCAGCTTCATTGGAATAAATACCTCTCTTAACTCCCCAAGCTATGGCCATACCGACCACTCCTCCAAATGTAGCATTCACACTAAAAGCAGAGCTGAAGATTAAACCAAAAACATCGAATATCTGGGTATAATTTAAAGCAATGATCACTAAAGCCATTAATATATAAGCTCCTGCCATAAATGGCACAACAAGCTCAGCAACACGTCCGATACGCTGTACACCACCAAAAATGATAACAGCAAGTAAAATTACTACTCCTATGCCTGTGTATGCTACAGGTATCTCAAATGCGTTGTGCATGGAAGATGCAATGGCATTACTCTGCACACCCGGTAATAAAAAACCAGTACTTGCAATTGTTATAATAGCAAATAAAACAGCATACCATTTTACACCGAGACATTTTTCGATATAATAAGCCGGACCTCCTTTAAATTCACCACCGACCTGCTGTTTATATACCTGCGCTAAGGTAGACTCAACAAACGCTGACGCAGCACCTAAAAATGCAATGGCCCACATCCAAAAGATAGCACCTGGACCGCCCATATATATAGCTGTAGCAACTCCGATAATATTTCCGGTACCCACACGACCTGAAATAGCCAGTGCAAAAGCTTGGAAGGAAGAAATACCTTCGTCGGTTTGTTTCTTTTGAAACAACAAACGCAACATATCTTTGATATAGGTCAGTTGAAGAAATCCGGTACGTATGGAGAAATACAAACCCGTCAATAAGCATAAATAAATAAAAATATCACTCCATACAAGGTCAGAGGCTATTTTCACAACATTTTCAAAATAATTTTCCGTCATAATTTAAGGTTTTGCTAATTACTAGCGTTTAATTCATATTTCAAGTTCTGAAAATATAAATTTTTATTCAGGATGATGCAAAAAACATTTCAGAAAATAAAAAAAAGCCAGACTAATCAAAATTAATCTGGCTTTAAGTGATCTATGCAGTGTAACGCTACACCATATCAATTATAGAACAATATCGAGCAAATAGAAAATAGCAAATATCACCGATGCGATACCATTTGTTGTCATAAAAGCACGATCAACACGACTCAAATCAGTAGGACTCACAATTCGATGTTGATAGATCAGTAAAGATCCGTAAAAGACAACACCTATATAATAAAACCAGCCTACTTCCATATACAATATCGGTAGTAGGACGAATATAAATGAACATATGTGTAAAATTTCAGAGAACCTTAAAGCTCCTTTTGTACCTAGCAATACAGGAATAGAGTTCAACTTATTTAGACGGTCAAATTCCTCATCTTGTAATGCGTAAATAATATCAAATCCACTTACCCAACACAACACTGCCAGTCCATAAAGTACGGGTACAATATGAAATTGTCCTGTAACTACTAAATAAGCACCGACAGGAGCTAAACCTAATCCTAACCCAAGCACCAAATGACATAATGCAGTAACACGTTTAGTATAAGAGTAAAACAGCACAACAAATAAAGCAATAGGTGATAACATAAAGCACAAACTATTGATAAAATAGGTCGCAATTACAAAAATCAAGCAGTTCGTGATGGTAAATAGTAGTGCGCCATGTGCAGAAATTCTACCAGCTGGAATATCACGCATTGCTGTTCTAGGATTAATTGCATCAATATCCCTATCTAAGTAACGATTGAACGCCATGGCTGCATTCCTTGCTGTAACCATACAAATAAGCATAAGTAATAACAGCTTCCAATCAAAAGTATGATTGGTTGTATGGATTGCTAAGAAAAAACCAATAATGGCAAATGGCAATGCGAAAATACTATGCGCAAACAATACTAAGGATAAATATTTCTTCATAAACTATTCCTCTTCGTCAGCATGACGATATCTATCAAGATC
This sequence comes from Sphingobacterium sp. UBA6320, assembly GCF_002440335.1. Classification (NCBI taxonomy): domain Bacteria; kingdom Pseudomonadati; phylum Bacteroidota; class Sphingobacteriia; order Sphingobacteriales; family Sphingobacteriaceae; genus Sphingobacterium; species Sphingobacterium sp. UBA6320. The sequence goes on from NZ_DJTA01000012.1 coordinate 112,816, forward strand.
GACGTCACCGTATTTATCCTCATCACCATCATCATATCCATCTTGATCAATATCTGAAGTCACCTCAGGCAAAACAAATCGCGTATTGATATCAGCGATAGTATCCAATATAGCATCACAACCTGATTTCACTTCTGCAGAAGTTAAGAAACATTTGGGGATCTCTTCAAACCATTCCGACAAAGCTTTTCTAAATTTTGACATATTCACATCAGATTTCACATGGGATTGTTTATCTGCTTTGGTAAATACGAGCATAAAGGGCAATCCCTTCTCACCTAACCAATAACAAAATTCAAGATCTATTTTCTGTGGTTCATGGCGGCTATCGATCAAAACAAAAATACATTGCAAATTATCGCGATGGGTTAAATAACGACGAATAAATTTCTCCCAAGCTTCACGATTAGTTTTCGAAGTCTTAGCAAAACCATAACCAGGCAAATCCACTAAAAACCAATCATCATTGATAATAAAATGGTTTATAAGTTGCGTTTTACCGGGTTTTTGAGACGTTTTAGCTAAACCTTTTTTACCAACCATAGCATTGATTAGTGATGATTTACCCACATTGGAACGACCAATAAAAGCATACTCTGGTAGTTTGCCTTCCGGCAATTTATCAACTCGTGTATTACTACAGATGAATTCGGCTTTTTTAATTTGCATCTTGCAAAGGTAGCATAAAACTCTCCTTCTGACAAATTCAACTCAGATCCAAATTTATAAAAACGATAAAGTAAATAAAAGTGTAACATTTCATGCGGACTGTTTACTAACTTTAAAAATACTCATGTAAAGCACATGTAACTGATTAGCTAACTGATACACATTATCGATAAATAGGATGAGTATCATCAACTATCAAAAAAACAGCAAGAGTATACTACAAAGCCGTTACAAAATATATAACACATAAGAATTAACCAAAATAAAACATGCTTTTAGAAATCAAAAATGTCGTAAAAGACTATGCGAGTCATAGAGCCTTGGATCATGTATCTCTTAATATTCCAAGAGGAAAAATATTTGGACTTTTAGGTCCCAATGGTGCAGGAAAAACATCATTGATCAGAATCATCAATCAAATAACTGGTCCAGATTCTGGAGAAATTATTTTCGATGGTGAGCCATTAGCGCCTAAACATATTGGACGTATAGGCTATCTTCCTGAGGAAAGAGGACTTTATAAGAAGATGAAAATAGGTGAACAAATGCTTTACTTAGCTCAATTAAAAGGTCTGAATAAGAAAGAAGCAACTGATCGAATTAATTATTGGTTTGAAAAACTAGACATTTTGTCATGGTGGGATAAACGAGTAGAAGATCTCAGTAAAGGCATGCAACAAAAAGTACAATTTATAGCCACTGTACTTCATCAACCTGATCTGATTATCTTGGACGAACCGTTCTCTGGATTTGACCCCGTCAATGCTAACCTAATCAAAGATGAAATCATCGAATTGAACAAAAAAGGCGCTACAATCATCTTTTCGACACATCGTATGGAATCTGTCGAAGAACTTTGCGATCATATCGCTTTGATAAACCGCTCGAAGAAAATACTAGATGGTAACATTAAGGACATTAAAAACAAATATAAAAATCAAACCTATAAAATAGAATTACAGTCTTTAGCTGATGAAAAATTAATCCATATAGAAAATCTATACGAATTAAAATATTTAGAACAAATTGAAAACAAGACAAATATAATAATCAAGATAAACAAAGACATTAGCATAAATGAAGTATTACAAAGTCTCCTACCATTAGCCGAGATCCATCAAGTATTAGAGATCGTTCCGTCAATTAATGACATTTTCATCGAGCAGGTTACCCTATCCAATAATTCTAAAAAAGAAATCGATCATGCATAAAATATTACTCATTATCCAACGCGAATACTTTTCACGTGTCAAAAAGAAATCATTCCTATTGATGACATTTCTGGTTCCCCTATTTTTCATCGCTTTATACGGTGGAATATTTTATTTGACAAAGAAAAGTTTCAAAGATGCCCATGCTCATGTTTACATTCTGGATCAACATGGTGACTTTGCTTCCCAATTGAAAAGTGACCCCAACATAACGTTCACTGTAAGTGACCGCTCGCTAAAAGATTTGAAAATACAAATCAAAGACGATGAGCAAAACAGCTCCATTCTGGTTATTCCAAAAAACATCTACCAGAAATCTGACATTGAGCTCATTTCTGCTGATAAAGCAAATATTACAATCCAAAACTCCATCGCTCGCCAGCTCGAAGGTATCATCCGACTAACGGAATACAAAAAACTGGGCATTGACCCTCAAGTACTAGTTTCTGTACAACCGCATATAAACGTCAATGCCAAAGAATTGACTGAAGACGGGGAAGAGAAAAACAGCAACACAGGTATCGCTATGGGTATCGGTGTAGGGTTAGCAATATTAGTTTACCTTTCGCTATTTCTTTATGGCGTTCAAGTGATGCGGGGTGTCATTGAAGAAAAAAGTAACCGTATCATCGAAGTCATTATCTCATCGGTCAAACCTTTCCAGTTGATGATGGGCAAAATCATCGGCATTGGTATGGTCGGACTTACCCAATTCCTACTTTGGATTATACTTACAGGTGGATTAATCTTTTTAGCTACTAATCTGCTAAATAAAGAAGCTGTAGAACAGGCGGCAATGCAGCAAGGCAGTATGGCGAATATGCAGCAAACAACAGGCTCTGGATTTGGTTTCGGCATATTGCAACATCTCGATTCAGTTAACGTCACAGAGATCATTATTTGTTTCTTCCTGTTCTTCCTTGCAGGTTACTTACTCTATAGCGCTATCTTTGCCGCAGTTGGTTCAGCTGTAGATAGTGAGACAGAAGCCAATCAATTCACCATGCCCATCACAATGCCTTTATTGCTAACTTATGTGTTATCGTTTGGTGTCATTATCAATGATCCTAATGGCCCTATAGCAACATGGTTAAGCTTCATACCCTTCACCTCCCCTATCGCCATGTTGGTGCGTATACCATTTGGAGTGCCGACTTGGCAGATCGCTGTGTCATTAATCATTTTGATTCTTACTTTTTTGCTAGTAACTTGGTTAGCAGCCAAAATATACCGAGTTGGTATTCTGATTTATGGTAAAAAAGCAAATTATAAAGAGATTATGAAGTGGATGAAATATTAGTACACTTTAGCCTATAATAAAACAGTTCTTTTCAGTCAAAAAAGAACTGTTTTATTAAAAAAAAACTATTTACCGAGTATTTTCATATGTCTTTTCTCTTTACCGAGGCCTCCCCCCCTTTTACCGAGTTTACCAGACCATTTACCTGATTGCCGTTCATACTTTTAGTTGACGTATCTATTTTTGATTTAACAAAAGAAAAACTTTAATCAAGAATCTAAAACTAAAAACCATGAAAAATTCATTCAACTCGATCTTTATCGTATTTGCACTAATAGGAGCTCTCGTAGCTTTGACAACTAATAGTTTTGCAAAAGATAAAAAGATTAAAAACACAAATCCTATCACTGTTATTGATAGCTATATCCAGATCACAACGGAAGGTAATACCGAAGGTATCCAACATTTATTTTCCAAAGATTTTAAGTGGACACAATCTTCAAATGCAAAAACAAAAACATATAATAAATCAGATCTGATTACCTACCTAAAATCAAACAAGGGACTTATTCAAAATTGTAATACGAACTACAGTATTGTTGAAAAGAATGACAACTGTGTCATAGCAAGAATAGAGATGAAATATGATACATTTACAAAAATTGAATGTATAACTTTATGTAACGAAAATCAAGAATGGAAAATAAATCAAATCATCGAGTCTTACAAATAGCAGCGAGCAATATCAACGAAAAAAGGTCTTAAAACTAAATTTTAAGACCTTTCATTATTTTATTTATAGTTTTCTATTTCATTAAGAATCCACCACCAATCAAATCATTGCCTTCATAAAAAACAGCAGATTGTCCAGGAGCAATTCCTTTTACATTATGGACAAAGTCAATCTTTACCATATCTCCCTCTTGCGAGATCGTTGATAAAGCTCCAGCATCTTTATAGCGTACTTTTGAAATTGCTTCCATTGGTTGATCCAATGAAGCATATTTCACCAAATTGACGTTGCGCACATAAGCGAATGATTTTTCCAATTCATGCTCCTCACCTAAAACTACGGTATTACTTTCTGGAAGTATCTCGACCACAAACATAGGTTTGCCCAATGCAATTCCCAAACCTTTACGCTGCCCAATAGTAAAGTAAGGATAACCGATATGCTGACCTACTACTGTACCATCTGTCAAGATAAAGTTACCTTGACCAATTTGTTGATCTAATGTTGGCACTTTATGTCTTAAAAAAGCACGGTAGTCATTATCCGGTACAAAACAGATTTCATAGCTTTCCGCTTTATTAGCAAGCTCAACCTGCCCCATATCTAAAGCCATCTGGCGTATTTCCTTTTTCGTAAATGATCCTAATGGAAATTGAGTTCGTGCCAAGTTTTCTTGTGCCACTCCCCAAAGTACATATGACTGATCTTTATTTTCATCTTTACCTTTCGAAATCACATAACGGTTATTATCGTGAAGGCGAATATTGGCATAGTGTCCCGTAGCAATAAACTCACAGTCCAATTTGTTAGCACGCTTCATTAACGCCTCCCATTTGATATGGGTATTACACAATACACAAGGATTTGGCGTACGGCCGGCAATATATTCCTCTACAAAGTTATCAATAACAAAATCGCCAAACTCATCTCTAATATCCAATATATAATGTGGAAAACCATAATTGACAGCCAATGAACGTGCATCGTTGATACTATCCAAGCTACAACATCCAGTTTCCTTAGACGAACCACCAGATGCTGCGTAATCCCAAGTCTTCATCGTGATCCCTATGACTTCATATCCCTGTTCATGAAGCATGACAGCCGCGACCGAACTGTCAACACCCCCACTCATAGCAACTAATACTCTTCCTCTTTTACTCATTTTATTTTATTGAAATGCAAAGATAGGCTATTTCAAATTTTAACGTGTTAATTTCTTGTAAATTTTATCTGTATCTAAATCAAGTCTTTCAAAAAAATACATGAAATAAATGGGTGAAAAATTTTAGAATTCGAATTATCGGGGTATATTTGCATCGCATTCAAAGTTAAATGTGAGTGCAGATGATGGTGCCATAGCTCAGTTGGTAGAGCAAAGGACTGAAAA